>JBMOFP010000065.1:0-31656 GCA_049318805.1 Bradymonadia bacterium | reverse complement strand
CGGGCGCCGCCGCCCTCAAAAAGCACGCTGGAGGCCCCGACGAGGTGACCGGCGTCGTAGAGCTCCGCCATCAGGCCCTCGGCGCCGAGGGTCTCCCGCTGCCGCCAGGCGGCGTGTCGCCACCGCACGGCGTCGACCTCGTCGCGGCCGAAGAGGAGCCCGGCGCCCCAGGCGGCGTCGGCGTCACGATTCAGGTGGTGGCGCAGAACGAGCTCGGCCAGGGCGGCCGTCGCCGGCGTGCAGAAAACGGAACGCCCGGGCAGGTGCCGCAGCGCGAGGGGCAGCGCCCCACAGTGGTCGAGGTGCGCGTGGGTGAGGACCACCCCGTCGGCCCCCAGCGTCCGCAGGCGTTGCAGGTCCGGTGTGTCGCCGGTGCGCGGATGCCGACCGGCGTCGACGACGATGCGCGTGGCCCCGAGGGTCAGGTGATGGCAGCTCGTGCCCATCACCCCGGCGTCCCCGAGGGACGTGTAGAGCATCAAGGCGACGGGCCGTAGACGACCCGACCGCCGACGAGGGTGTAGAGCACGGTCAGGCCACGCAGCGCGCTCCCAGGGACCGCGAGCGGGTCCCCGCCGAGCACTGTCAGGTCGGCGTCGAAGCCTACGGCGATGCGCCCCCGATGCGCCTCGACGAAGGCGGCATACGCCGGCTCGGCCGTGAAGCCCCAGAGCGCCTCCCAGGCCGACAGGGCCTCTTCCGGATACCATCCGCCTTCCGGCTGCCCCTGGGCGTCCTGGCGGGTCACGGCGGCCGCCAGACCGTCCAAAACGTCGGGCTTCTCGACGGGGAAGTCGCTGCCGAGGACGAGCCGTACACCGGCGGTCTTCAGGCTGCGCCACGCGTACGCCCAACGGATGCGCTCGGCGCCGAGGCGCTTCTCGGCCCACGGCATGTCGCTCGTCGCGTGGGTCGGCTGGACGAGCGCGAGCACACCCAGGCTCGCCATGCGCACGCGGTCCTCGGGTCGGACGATCTGCGCGTGCTCGAGACGAAAGCGCCGGTCGTTCCCAGGGGTGAGCACGCCCGCGTAGGCGTCGAGCACGTCGGTCGCCGCGGCGTCGCCGATGGCGTGGACCCCGAGCTGGAAGCCGCGCTCGGCGTAGGTGCGCACACGCGCCGCGAGCACGTCCCCGTGGACGATGGGCAGGCCCTTCGTCTCCGGGGCGTCGCTGTAGGGGGCGGAGAGCCACGCCCCGCGACTGCCGAGGGCGCCGTCCGCGAAGAGCTTCACGCCCCCGATCGTGAGCCAGGGCCCGCGCACGGGCCCCGCCTCGAGCCGCGCGGCGTTGGTCGGGTCGTCCGCGTCGAGGAGCACGAAGGTGCGCAGCGCGAGGTCGCCCGAGGCCGCCATCGCCTCCAGGGCCGAGACACTCGCCGCGCTTGCCCCCGCGTCGTGCACCCCCGTCAGGCCGACCCGATGGCAGGCGGCGACCGCGGCTTTCAGCCAGCGTGTCACCGTCGCACCGTCCGGCGGGGGGATCTGACGTGTGACGAGGTCCATCGCCGTGTCGACGAGCACGCCCGTGGGCGCGCCCGCCGCGTCGCGAACGACTCGCCCGCCGGCGGGGTCAGGTGTGGTGCGGTCGATGCCCGCCCGCGCCATCGCGGTCGCGTTGACCCAGAGCGCGTGTCCATCGACGCGACGCAGCGCCACGGGACGCTGCGGGAATGCGGCCGTGAGGGCGTCGTGCTTGGGGAACTCCCCGCCCGGCCAGTCGTTCTGATCCCAACCGCGGCCCTCGATCCACCCATCGCCCTCCGGCACCGCCGCGCGCAGGCGCTCGATGGCCTCATCCACGGAGCGCGCGGTGCTGAGGTCCGGCTCGGACAGGGAACGGCCGAGGCTCGTGAGGTGCGCGTGCGCGTCGACGAGGCCGGGGACGACGGTCCCGCCCGGAGCGTCGACGACACGCGTGGAGGGTCCAACGAAGCGGTCCGCCTCGGCGCGGGCGCCGACCCACACGATCCGTCCGTCGCGGATCGCGAGGGCCTCGGGCGGGCGTGGGCGCCGGTCCAACACCTCGTCGAGCGTGACGACGCGTCGGGCGCGGAGAACGAGGTCGGCGAAGTCAGAGGCCGCGGTCTCGGGCATCGGGGGCTCTCCGGTCGGCGCGACGCGCGGGGCGCTCCCCGAGCAGGCCAGGCACATCGAGACCGGGAGCGCGGAGAGGAGGTCGAGCCATCGCATGGGGCCGTGAGACTAGCAGGATCTCGCGACGACGCGCGGTACACTCTCCCCGCCTATGCGCCGCCGCGACTTCCGACGCCACGCTGAACGATTCTGGGCCGACATTCCGGAGCGATTCCGTGTCGGGGCGACGCTGCTCGTGCATGACGACGCGGAGCCGGATCCCGAACACCCCGGCGTCTTCCTGCTCGGCGCGTGCGAACCGGCCTTCGGTGCGCTCGAGGAGGCGCTCGACGCCGTGGGAGGGGTGAGCCCGATGGACCGCGAGAGCCTCATCCACCTTTGGTACGGCTCCTTCGAGGCCATGGACGCCGAGTCCCGGGCCTTCGATTGGACAGGCGAGCTCGAGGAAACTCTACTGCACGAGCTCACGCATCACTGGGAGCAGCGGGCGGGGCTCGACGCGCTCGACCGGTTCGACGCCGCGCAGATCGAGAACTTCCGAAGACGCCGGGGGCTGCCCTTCGCGCCGGTCTTTTGGCGAGACGGGGTGCCCGACGGTGAGCGGCGATGGCTCATCGACGGCGACCTCTTCGTCGAGCTCGAGGGTGAGCCCCCCTGGCGCGTCGAGCCCGGGGACGCGGGGCCCGCGCTGGAGGTCTCGCCGGCGCCGGGGAGCACGATCGCCGTGGTCGAGGGCCGGGGCGGTCTCTTCGACGGCGAGCGCGGCGAGCTCATCGTGGGCCGCGCCCCCCCTCGCCGCCCCGCGTGGTGGCGACGCCTCCGCGCGCTCTTCGAGCCCGACGCTTGACGCCTTACTCGTTCGGGCGAATCTTCGAGATCCCGCCGCCGCCGGACACGCCACCGATGAGGTCGACGAAGCCGACCCGCTCGAAGGTGCTGTACGTGTCGTCGCAGTTCAGGTTGCCCTGAACACGCGCCGTGAACTCCGCGGTTCGACCGGCGCCCGCGCTGACGAACTCGTACCAGTAGTAGTGCGGGTCATCGACGGAGAACTGGAGCTTTTGCCAGGTCAGGTGATCGAACGTGTCCGAGGCGGGCATGCACTTGCCGCCGACATGCGCGCAACAGGCGTTCACGCCCGGGGTCGCGGGGACGGACTCGGCAAAATGAGCGGCCTCGGGCGCGCCCCCGCGCGAAACGATGTCCGCCTGGTAGTTCGTGAGCGCCCCGTCGAAAATGCGACGCAGGTTGACCGTGGCCTCGGAGGTCTTGCTTCGCCGGACCATGAGCATGAGCGACGGAATCGCCACCGCGGCCAGAAGGCCGAGGATGGCGACGACGATCATGAGCTCAATCAACGAAAAGCCGGTGGGATACCGACGCTTCCGGAGATGAGTGGCCCGCTCCATGGACAGAAACGTTAGCACCGAATCGCGCACGCGGTCACCGGAATCGAATCCGCGGACGCGTTGATTCGTGCGTCCCGGCCCGATAGCTTCGTGGCCTGGAAGACTCGCAGCCAAAGCTTTCCCTCCACCGGCCGACCCAGAAGGTCTCGGACTCGAACCGCATGTTCTCACTCGCCGCGCTCGACCGCTTCGCACCTCGCCACATCGGGCCCTCCCCCGAGGATGTCCGTCGCATGCTCTCGACCCTGGGGGCGGCCTCCCTGGACACCCTCACAGACCAGTGCGTCCCGGCGTCGATTCGTCTGGGGCGACCCCTCGACTTGGGACCGGGCCGCGCTGAGCACGAGCTGCTCGAAGGTCTCTCGGAGCTCGCCCGCGAGAACCAGGTCTTCCGATCGTTCCTGGGCACGGGCTACCACGACTGCATCACGCCGGGCGTGATCCTGCGGAACATCCTGGAGAACCCGGGCTGGTACACGCAGTACACGCCGTACCAGGCCGAGATCGCCCAGGGCCGCCTGGAGATGTTGCTGAACTTCCAGACGCTCGTCAGCGACCTGACCGGCCTCCCGGTGACCAACGCGTCGTTGCTGGACGAAGCGACGGCCGCCGCGGAAGCGATGTCCCTCTGCGTTCGAGGCCGCCCCGGCACCGTGGACGGCCAGTGTTTTGTCGTCTCCCCCGACTGCCACCCGCAGACCATCGCGGTCGTCCAGGGCCGCGCGGCGGCACTCGGGCTGGACGTGCGGGTGGCCGATCCGGCGTCCCACGACTTCGACGCCGCGCCGGCGTTCGGCATTCTGCTCCAGTACCCCGCAACGGACGGCCGGGTCGTCGACCCCCGGCCCGCGATCGAGCGCGCCCATCGCCACGGCGCCCTCGCGGTCGTGGCCGCGGATCCGCTGGCGCTGCTCCTCCTGCGCTCGCCGGGTGCCCTGGGGGCCGACGTCGCCGTCGGCACGACCCAGCGCTTCGGGGTCCCGCTGGGCTTCGGCGGCCCGCACGCGGCCTACATGGCCACGACGGAAGCCTTCAAGCGCCAGATCCCCGGCCGCGTGATCGGCGTCTCGCGGGACGTCCACGGCCGCCCCGCGATGCGACTCGCCTTGCAGACGCGCGAGCAACACATTCGGCGCGACAAGGCGACCAGCAACATCTGCACCGCGCAGGTTTTGCTCGCGGTCACTGCCGCGGCCTACGCCTGCTACCACGGTCCGGAAGGGCTGCGCGCGATCGCCGAGCGCGTCGCGGGGCTGACCGCGACGCTGCGCCTCGGTCTCGCCCGGCAGGGGCACGACGTCGAGCGTGGCCGTATCTTCGACACCCTGCGCGTGCGCCCCAAGGGCGGCGCCTCGGCCTATCTCGAGGCCGCCCGCGCGCACCGCATGAACCTGCGGGACCTCGGGGACGGCAGCCTCGCCATCGCCTTCGACGAGACCGTGTCGACCCGGGATCTCCGCACCCTCCTCGGGATCTTCGGCGACACGAGCCCCAACCTCGAAGCCCTGGCGGCCGAGGCCGATACCGACCTCGGCGACCTCCGTCGAGACGACGCCGTGCTCACGCATCCGGTCTTCCACCTGTATCGGTCGGAAACGGAAATGCTGAGGTATCTCGCGCGGTTGCAGAGCCGGGACCTCAGCCTGGTGCAGTCGATGATCCCGCTGGGCTCATGCACGATGAAGCTCAACTCCACCACGGAGATGCGGCCCGTGACGTGGCCCGAGTTCGGGCGCATGCACCCCTTCGCGCCGGCAGAACAAACGCGAGGCTACCGACGCCTCTTCAGCGACCTCGAGCGGTGGCTCGCCGAGGTGACGGGCTTCGACGCCATCTCTCTCCAGCCCAACGCGGGCTCGCAGGGGGAGTATGCGGGCCTGCTCGTGATCAGGGCCTGGCACCACAGCCGAGGAGACGTTCACCGCAACGTGTGTCTCATCCCCGTCTCGGCCCACGGCACCAACCCGGCGTCCGCGGCCATGGCCGGCATGGAGGTCGTGGTCGTCAAGTGCGACGCCCAGGGCAATGTGGACGTCGCGGACCTCGAAGCCCAGGCGGCGCGACACGCCGACCGGTTGGCCGCGCTCATGATCACCTACCCGTCGACGCACGGCGTCTTCGAGGAGGACGTCCGCCACATTTGCGAGGTCGTGCACGCGCGCGGCGGGCAGGTCTACATGGACGGCGCGAACATGAACGCCCAGGTCGGCCTCTGCCGGCCCGGGGACATCGGCGCCGACGTCTGCCATTTGAACCTCCATAAGACCTTCTGTATCCCGCACGGCGGCGGCGGCCCGGGCATGGGCCCCATCGGCGTCCGCGCTCACCTCGCGCCCTTCCTGCCCGGGCACCCGCTCGTCGAGGGCGTGGGCGGGACGCAGGCCATCCCCCCGGTCTCGGCGGCCCCGTGGGGCAGCCCGAGCATCCTGCCGATCTCCTGGGCCTACATCGCGATGATGGGCGGCGAGGGGCTGAAGAACGCGACCCAGGTGGCGATCCTGGGGGCGAACTACATCGCGCACAGGCTCGACCCGCACTACCCCGTGCTCTACAAGGGCGCCCACGGGCGGGTCGCCCACGAGTGCATCATCGACCTGCGGCCGCTCAAGGCGAGCGCCGGGATCGAGGTCGAGGACGTGGCCAAGCGCCTGATGGACTACGGCTTCCACGCCCCGACCATGTCCTTCCCCGTGCCGGGCACCCTGATGATCGAGCCGACGGAGAGCGAGTCCCTGGCCGAGCTCGACCGTTTCTGCGACGCGATGGTCGCGATTCGCGACGAGATCCGGGCCATCGAGGCCGGTACCCTGCCCCGGGACGACAACCCCTTGAAAAACGCGCCCCACACCGCCGAGGTCGCGACGGCCGCGGAGTGGTCACATCCGTACTCGCGTGAGGTCGCCGTCTTCCCGGCCCGATGGACACGGGAGTCGAAGTTCTGGCCGCCCGTCGGGCGCGTCGACAACGCCTACGGAGACCGCAACCTGGTGTGCACGTGCCCGCCCCTCGAGAGCTACGTCGAAGGGCCGGTGGGGTGAATCGTCGGGCCCGACTGCGACGTGGCCATGGAGCAAGGCGCTGGTCCGTCGCTGTCCTGCTCGCGTTGGTGCTGCACGCGACCGTCGCGGTTTGGACCCACGGTCGGCTGGAGGCCGAGCGCCAGGCACGGGCGGACGAGGCCGCGGTGAACCGCGCCGTCGCCGAGGCGATGCGCGACGGACAAGACCTCGACACGCCGCTCTTGAGCCCGACCGAGCTGGCCCGGCTGCTCGACGAACCGCTCGCCGAGCCCCCGGCACCGCCCACGGAGCCGCCCACTGAGCCCCCGCGCGACATCGACCGACCCTCGGGGCAGGTCGTCGAGATTCTGCCTCCGGCCGTGGAGCAGGTCCCCGACAAGGCCGACCTCGTCTCGGACTTCAACAGCAAGGTCGAGCGCGAGCAGGTGAGCGTCGATCGAGTCTCCCCGAAGCAGCGGATGGAGAAGGGCCCGAACCTGGTCCTCTCGGGCGGCGACGACCCCAACGGCAATACCTCCACGCCGTCCCCGAGCACGACGCAGACCCCGGACGAGCGCCCCCAGAGCCCGGTCGAGGGGCCGGGGGTGGCCCAGACCGGGGCCCCGGGCCTCGACGCCGAGCGACAGGCCCGGGAGGCACGGCCCGAGGTTCAGCCCAACCCGCTGCGTGAGGGCCTGGAGCCGGCGCCGGGTGGGGACCAACCGACGCCCCTCGCAGCCCAGCCCGCGGCGCCTCGGCGACCGGCCGCGGGGAGCCCCGATCGCGGCGGCGGCTCGCCGGCCCCGCTGCCCTATCGGTCGCTCCTCGCCTCGCTGGGACCGGAACCTCAGGCCGCGTCGACGGGCAGCATCGACCACTTGCCGAACCGCGCGGAGGGCAAGGAGACGCTGCTCAACACCCGCGAGTACATGTACGCGTGGGCGTTCAATCGCATCAAGGAGGCCATCAGCCAGCGATGGCGCCCCGGTCAGGCCTACCGCGCCCACGACCCGTACGGCCGGGTCTACGGCGTCAAGGATCGGCAGACCATGCTGCACCTCACGCTGCGCCCCGACGGCACGCTCTACGAGGTCTACGTGCTCAAGGAGAGCGGCGTCGGCTTCCTGGACGACGTGGCCATCGACGCCGTCCGCGAGGCGCAGCCCTTCCCGAACTTGCCGAAGAAGCTCGTCGAGCCGGACGGCTTCATCCACCTCAAGTTCGCGTTCCACCTCGACATTCGGACCGGCGGCTTCCAGTTCTTCCGGGCCGATTGAGCGTGCGGAGGCGCCGCGCGGGTGTCAGTGCGACTGGCCGTCGACCAGCGCGTCGTACGCCTCGGCGGTGAGCAGGGCGTCGATGCCGGTGCCCGAGGCCGGTCGGATGCGCACGATCCAGCCGTCCCCGTAGCAGTCCCGATTGACCAGCTCCGGCGTCTGCGAGAGCGCCTCGTTCACCGCGACGACCTCGCCGCCACAGGGCGCATACAGGTCGCTCACGGTCTTCACCGACTCGACGACCCCGAAGGTCTCTTTCGGGTTCAGGGCGCGGCCGACCGCCGGCACGGCGACGAAGACCACGTCCCCCAGCGCATCCTGGGCGTGGTGCGTGATGCCGACCGTGACCGTGCCGTCGGCCTCGACGCGGGCCCACTCATGGTCTTCGGTGTAGCGGAGCTCCGGAGGGCTGGACATTCGAGTCTCTCCTTCTGAGGTCAACGAACGACGAACGGTGTCTTGACGACGACAGCCGGCTCGGCCCGCTCGCGAATCTGGATGTTGATCGGGCTCCCGACCTTGTCGAGGCCGGTCGGCACGTAGGCCATGCCGATGCTCTTCTTCAGTGTCGGTGAGAAGCTGCCGCTGGTCACGCGGCCGATGGGCGCGCCGGCGGCGTCGACCACCGGGTAGTCGTGCCGTGCGGGGGCGCGTCCGACCATCTCGAAGCCCACGAGTCGTCGGCTCAACCCGGCGGCCTTCTGCTGAACGAGCGCGGCCTTGCCGATGAAGTCCGGCTTGTCGAGCTTGACGACCCACCCGAGCCCCGCCTCGAGCGGCGTGGTCGTGTCGTCGATGTCGTTGCCGTAGAGCGCGTACTTCATCTCGAGCCGCAGGGTGTCGCGGGCGCCGAGCCCGATGGGCTCGACCCACGGGGACGCGAGCAGCGCGTCGAAGAGCGCGGGGGCGGCGTCGGGCGCGACGTACAGCTCGAAGCCGTCCTCGCCGGTGTACCCCGTGCGGCTGAAGAGACACGGGGCGCCGCCCACTCGCCCTTCAGCGAAGTGGTAGCGCTTGATCGGGGCGAGGTCGATGGACGCGAGGGGCTGCAGCACCTCGACGGCGCGCGGCCCCTGGAGCGCGAGCTGCGCGAAGTCGCTCGAACGGTCGACCGCGGTGACCCCCTCGAGGTGCGCCGCGATCCACGCGAAGTCCTTCTCGCGGTTCGAGGCGTTGCAGCAGATGAAGACGTGGTCCTCACCGAAGCGGTAGACGACCAGGTCGTCCACGATGCCGCCATCGGGTCGGCAAAGGCAGGTGTAGAGCGCCTGCCCGTCGACGAGCGACGCCAGGTCGTTGGTGATCAGGCGGTTCACTGCGGCCAGGGCACCCGCGCCCTTCACTTCGATTTCGCCCATGTGGCTCACGTCGAAGAGGCCCGCCGCCGTGCGCACCTGGTCATGCTCGGCCTGGATGCCCTTGAACTGGACGGGCATGTCCCAGCCGCCGAAGGGCACGAACCGGCCCCCTGCAGCCTTGACGTTTTCGTAGAGGGGCGTGCGCAGCAGCGTCGTCACAGGGCGGTCTCCGTCTGAAGAGGGTCGTCCGAACGTCGCAGCGGAGCTTATTCAGGATGCCGACAAAGGTCCACGCTCAGCGGCACGAACCGTATTGTCGAGCAGGCAAGCGATGGTCATGGGACCGACGCCCCCGGGCACCGGCGTCACCGCGGCGGCCACGGCGCGCACGCTCTCGAGGTCCACGTCGCCCACGAGGCGCCCGTCGGGCAGGCGGTTGATGCCCACGTCGAGGACGACCGCCCCGGGCTTGATCCAGTCTCCCTTGACCAGGCCGGGGCGCCCGACGGCGGCCACGACGATGTCGGCCCGGCGGACGACCGCGGGGAGGTCCGGCGTACGGCTGTGGGCGATGGTCACCGTCGCGTCGGCCGCGAGCAGGAGCTGCGCCATGGGCTTGCCGACGATGTTGCTGCGGCCGATGACGACGGCGTGGCGGCCCCGCGGCTCGATCCCCGAGAGCGCCAGAAGGCGCATGCAGCCGGCCGGCGTACACGGAACGAAGCCCGGCTCCCCCATGGCCAACAGACCCTGGTTGACCGGCAGGAAACCGTCGACGTCCTTCTCGGTCGCAATCGCGCGGGTGATGCGTCGAGCGTCGTCCGGGCTGATGCCCGCGGGCAACGGGAGCTGGACCAGCACACCGTGGACCCCAGGGTCGGCGTTCAGGCGAGCGAGCGCCTCGAGGAGCGTCGCCGCGTCGACTCCCGCGGGAAAACGCAGCACCTCACCTCGGAGGCCGCACTCGGTGGCGGCCCGCTCTTTGTTGCGCACGTACACCGCGCTGGCCGGGTCCTCCCCCGCGAGGAGGACCGTGAGGCCAGGCACGACGCCTTGCTCCGCGAGACGGCGAACGCGCGCGGCGATCTCGACGCGAAGCTCCGCGGCGAGCGCCTTCCCATCCAGCAGAACCGCGGTCAAATCTGCGCGAGCCAGGTCTGGAGTCGGCTCGGATCGACGCGGGTGAAGCGGCAACCCATCGTGATGCCGTGGTCGTCGGTGCGGCGCAGGTGAACGACCTCGCAGGTGGTCTCCAGGTTCGGCGCGCCGTCCGTTCCGCGAACGATGAGCTGAAACTCTCCGGGGATCAGATTCCGCGTGGCCGCGAAGCCCGTCAGATAGGCGCCGCCGAGGCTCAGGTTACGGACCTGGACCGGTGTCGGCTCGGCCTCGAGGCCCTCCGCGACGAGCATGCCGTCCAGGTCGACGGGCTTGCGCGGGAACACCCGAAGCTCAGCGCCCGTAGGGGCGGCGGCGTCCCCGGCCGCTCGAGACGCGAGCGTCGAGCCGGGCTTGCGGCCGCGCTTCTTCACCACACGGTTCTCTTCGTACACACGAAGAAGGTCGTCCGTGATGCCGTGCAGCTTCATGAAAGCCTGCACGCTCTCCCGGTAGATGCGCCGTTCGTTCGAGCGCGGGAGCCTGAAGCCCTCGAGTTTGCCCTCATCGAACCACTTGATGACCGTATTGATGTTGACGTTGAAAACGCGGGCAACTTGCCCGGTGGTCATCACTCGGTTCATGGGGTCCCTTTCATCGGGTCCGCGCGTCTCGAAGGAGTAACGGTAAGAAGAATTGGAAACTTTAGGCGCCGAACGCAGAATCGTAGTCCGGCTCCATTTCCATGTATGCGCAGCGGCGGCAGAAGAACTCCGGATTCACAAAGGATTGTGATGAGGCCCGACAGCTTGCATGGGCTTCATTCAGTCGTAGAAAGTTTTCCAGGCTGTAGACAGGCTCCACGCCGCGTTCTTTACCCGTCAGCTTCCAAAAGATTGAATAAACCGGAACGATTCCCTTTGGAATCAGGGTTTCCCCGCACTCCACGTTGCTTTCGTGGGCGGCCTCCGCGGTCTCGAAGGCGCCCTCACCGTCCAGCTCGACGCCGCCGACGAAGGCCGACATGACATGGCCCCGACCGAAGACCTCGACCGCCTCTTCGAGGGACGCAAGCCAGCGGTCTCGTCCGATGGTGCGCGCCTTGCCCGGGCACACACGCTCGAACTGTTTCGGGTCCCAGACCTCGAGGTTGAAGCACGCCCCACGGACGCCCGCGTCCTTGAGCTCGAGCATGTGTCGACGCTCGATGGCCCCGGAGCCGCAGGCGACGTAGTACCGCTCCGCGAGCCCGGCCTCGGCCAGGCGCCGTGCGATCTGCACGTAGCGTTCGCCCTCGGCGGCCATGTTCAGCAGACTCCCGCCGACCAGATACAGGTGACGGGCATGGGTCTCGTGGTGGCCGCAGGCTTCGGCGACACGGTCCAGGGTCCGCTCGGGGACCTTCGTCTCGTAGAGCTTCTGACCGAGGCTGTCCATGCGCTGGTCGGGCACGCCGTAGAGGCAGAACGAGCAGCTCAGGTTCTCGGTGCGCTGACCGAGGCCCGCCTTCGGCACGACGAAGTACTCACACCCCGGCGCCACGTTCGCGACGAGCATGTCTCCGTGCTGCACGAGGCCCGTGGCGCGCATGGGCGTGCCGTCCGCCGAGAGCGCCTCCGCCCACGCGTGCTTGGGCTCGAAGGTCAGCTCGCAGACGGGTGTCTCCCCCTCGAGGAGAACGAACCGACGTGCGGTCGTGCCGGGTCGGATGACGAACGGACTGTCCCGTTTGATGCGGATGCGGAAGTGCGTGTCGTCGTCGAGCTGAGCGATCTGGGGGATGTAGAACCGGTTCTGCCCCTTGTACGGGGCGTCGCCCGGCTGCGTCTGGTGCGGCATGTGGCTGGGGAAGGCCCACTCGCCGGCGGGACCGAGCGCGTCGTCCCATCGAATGCCATGGTAGAGCACCGCAGCCTTGAGCCGCGCCGAGGCGGGGCTCCGCGGGAATCGGTCCGCGAGGTCCGCGAGCAGCGTCGAAGGGGCTTCAGTCATCGGAACGTCACCTTTCCATCCCGCCGCATAAGTCGCAACTCTTTCCCCCCGGGGGGTATCACGAGGGCTTCGCCATCTTCGAGCGTGCGAGCGCGAGCACCTCGCGCGCGGCGTCGTGCGCGCCCACCTCGACCAGAAGCCGAGCGACCTGCGCGAGAAACGGGGGCTCCGTGTGGCCCATCCCCATCGCCTGTTCGTACCAACGCAGCGCCTCCTGGCGCTCGCCGGCCTCTTGGGCGACCTCACCGACGGCGAGCGCCCACTCGACCTTGTCGTGCAGCGCCTCGACGTGGTCCCACAGACCGATCAGGTAGTCGTAGGTCGCCTGCAGACCGCGCTTCTGCTTGAGCAAAAGCGCCACCTGAAGGCCGACGTGGTACTCCGTCGGCCTGAGACGCAGGTAGGCTCGGGCCCAACGCCCGACCTGGTCGAGGTCGTCGAACTCACACGCCAACTCCACGAGCCGCGCCGCGACCGGGATGATCTCGTCCGGGAGCTCCGGAATCCGGTCGAAGACCGCGGCGTAGCGTCGGTAGGCCTCGGCCCGGTGGCCCTCTTCGAAGTCGATGTCTCCCAGGTACTTTTCGGCGCGCCACGCCTTGATGGACTTGTTGTTCATCGCGATCAGGCCGAAGCCCGTCAGGTCGGTCTCGAGGCTCCGCTCGAGGTAACGACGCGCGTGGACGAGCTCGTTCTGCTGCACGTAGGCGAACGCGGTCTGGAACCACAGGTCCGGGTTGTCCGGGAAACGTGTCAGGCCGCGGTTGCCGACCTCGACGGCGCGCGCGGCCCGCCCCAGGTCGAGGAGTCCGCGAACGACGCCGACGTAGCTGTAAGGCACCGGCAGGTTGCGCACGACGACGCTGTGGGCGCTCGGGTTGCGCTCGAAGAGGTCGACGACCCGCTCGAAAGCGCGGGTCGCGGCCTCGACCCGGCCGGCCATGCCGTGCTGCGAGCCGAGGTAGAACCAGGTCAACAGATCGTCCGGCTTGTCCTTGAGACGAGACTCCAAGAGCTCGATGTTGCGCTGGTCCTTGGCCTTCTCGCGCATGACCGCCGGATCGGCGCCGAAGTGCTCGAAGCTGATGTCGAGCCGATAGTCCGTGGACACGTCCGCGCGGTCGCCGCCGACCTCCTCGTGGACACGCCCCGTGAAGCGCATCGTCGGCACGTTGCGGAAGAGCCGACCGCTGAAGCCGTCGTTCATGAACTGGCCGTCGCGTGTGTAGTTCAGGATCTTCACGCAGACGACACGATGGGGGTCGCCCCCTTCCTCCATCACCGCCCGGATGGACGAACGCGAGGCCCGTGTCAGCCGCTCGTCGGCGTCGAGGCAGAGCGCCCAGTCCGCGGTGGCGTAGGAGAGCGATGCGTTGCGCGCCGCCGAGAAGTCGCCGATCCAGGGAAAGAACTCGACGCGAGCGCCGGCGTTGCGGGCGAGCGCCACGGTGTCGTCGGTGCTCCCCGTGTCGACGACGATGACCTCGTCGGCGAACCCGACCACGGACTCGACCGCCCCGACGATGAACTCGGCCTCGTTCTTGGCGATCATGCAGACCGCCAGGCGCGGACGCGGACGACGCGCGGCTTCGGTGATGATCGCGTCGATCGTGGTCCGCACGCGCGCCGCCGCCGGCTTCGAGCGGCCGACGCGGGAGCGCGCGTTCTCCAGGCTCTTTTCGAGCGGCGGGTACTCCGCATCGACCGACTGGAGGTGCTCGAAGACCCGCACGGCATCCTGGGCGTGGCCGAGCTCGAAGAGCGCGACACCGAAGAGATTCAGGAGGTGCGGATGTCGCGGATTCTCCGGGAGCAGGGGCGCGAGCAGGTCCACGACCTCGGCCGGCCGACCGACGTCCAGGAGAGTGAGCGCCTCGTGCCCCGCGAGCGTGACGTTCTCGGGATCGAGGCGCCGGGCCGAGCGCCACATGTCGAGCGCGCGGGCCGGGGTTTTCTCACGCAAGGCGAGCGCCTTGACGTGCTCGGCGGACTGGGGATCTCGGACCGTGGCGAGTGCGAAGGCCATGTCTCGGACGATACCCGGCCCGGGCCGAAATCGACAGAAAGTGTGGGTTTCATCCTCACACGACGGCGAGGTACTCCGCCTTCCGGACCGACTCGGCCTCGCCCGTCGCCGCGTGTGCGGCTGCCCAAAGGCGCGCGTCTTCTCGAATGCGCGCCCACGTCTCGGGTTCGACCTCGGCGAAGGCCCGGACGCACCGCGGGTCGAGCTGCGTGCCCGAGACCCGCTCGATCTCGGCATGTGCGGCCTCGTCGGCCTGCGCTTTGCGGTAAGGTCGATCGCTCGTGATCGCGTCGAAGGTGTCCGCGACCGCGAAGATGCGCGCCCCGATGTAGATGTCCGAGCCGCTTCGGCCGTGCGGGTAGCCGCTCCCGTCCCACCGTTCGTGGTGGTCGCCGACGACCTTCGCCGCGGTCGCCAGGAAGTCGATGCGGGCCATCATCGCGAAGCCGATGCTCGCGTGGCGCCGCATGATCTTCCACTCGTCGGGGGTCAACCGCGCGGGCTTCAGCAGAATCCGGTCCGGCACACCGATTTTTCCGATGTCGTGGAGCATCGCGCCCCACTCGATGTCCGTGAGCTCGGGTTCCGCGATCCCCATTCGAAGCGCGATTTCGCGGGTGAACAGGCTGACGCGCTTGCTGTGCGCCATCGTCTCTTCGTCGCGGTAGTCCAGGCACGTGATCAGGCTGCCGATGACCTGCTCCGTCCGACGGGCGAGCTTCCGGTCGAGCGTGCTGTTGAGCGCGATCAGCTCCTCGGCCTGCAGGGTGACGAGACGCTGCAGGCGGTCGTTCTCCCGGCCGAGGCGGACGGTCTCGACGGCCTCGGAGAGCGTGCCGAGCAGGAGCTCGCGCTTCCAGGGCTTCGGAATGATGCGGAAGATTCCGACCTGGAAGGCGTCGACCGCCATGTCGAAGTCGTGATGCGCGGTGATGAGGACACGCAGCGCCCCCGGGGCGACCCGATGGGCCGCCGCGAGGAACTCGAGGCCCGTCATCTCGGGCATGCGGAAGTCGCTGCACACCACCTCGAGCGCTTCGGGGCCGTGAATCGGCTGCGCCGTGAGCCACGCCAGGGCCTCGCCCGGGGAGCCGAAGGTGATCGGTTCGAAGCCGGCGATCGCCACCATCCGACGGAACGCGTTGAGCACAAAGGGCTCGTCGTCCACGTAGAGGATACGGGGTCGCCGTGAGAGCAGACCTCTGAGTTCCGACATGCCGTGACTCCTTCCACGACTTCATTCGGAGGACAGGCCGCGTAACGCGAGGGGTGGGTCCCTGGAGAAGCACCGTCTCCGGACGAGGCGTGAGCTTGTCGCTTCGGAACGCTCCGGGTTAACGTTCGGGGCCGTTCGAGGAGAGGTCGTTGCAGCATCCCATCCCGTTCGGCAAATACGTCCTGCTCGAACGCATCAGCGTCGGCGGCATGGCCGAGGTCTTCAAGGCGAAGACCTTCGGGCTCAAGGGCTTTGCGCGAATCGTCGCGATCAAGCGGATCTTGCCCCAGCTCGCCGAGGACTCGAACTTCGTCGACATGTTCATCGCCGAGGCGAAGACCGCGGTCGAGCTGAACCACCCGAACCTCTGTCAGGTCTTCGACCTCGGCATCGAGGGCAACGACCACTACATCGCGATGGAGTACATCGAGGGCAAGGACCTGCTCGCCCTCCACAACTTCGGGCGCCGCACGCGGACCCGCAT
Source organism: Bradymonadia bacterium (assembly GCA_049318805.1). Classification (GTDB taxonomy): domain Bacteria; phylum Myxococcota_A; class Bradymonadia; order UBA7976; family UBA1532; genus CANLBD01. Next base: position 15,762 of record JBMOFP010000065.1, on the reverse strand, counting down.
CCCGGTGCACCTCGTGGCCTACATCGGCGCCCGCATCGCCGAAGGGCTCGACTACGCCCACCGCCGGAAGGGGCCGGACGGCGAGTCCCTGGGCATCGTTCACCGCGACGTTTCCCCTCAGAACGTGATCGTCACCTATGACGGTGGCGTGAAGCTCATCGACTTCGGCATCGCGAAGGCCCGCGCCCGCGAGCACAAAGAGACCCAGGCCGGCGTGCTCAAGGGGAAGTTCGGCTACATGTCCCCAGAGCAGATCGACGGCGCGCGGTCCATCGACCACCGCTCCGACATCTTCGCCCTGGGCACGGTCGTTCATGAGCTCTTGACCGGCAAACGCCTCTTCCTCGGGGACAGCGACTTCGCGACCCTCGAGAAGGTCCGGAACGCCACCTTCGAGCCCGCGAGCGCGACGAACCCCGACGTGCCGCCCGAGCTCGACGCCATCCTGGCGCGTGCGCTGACGCGGAGCCCCGACGAACGCTACGGGTGGGCGTCGGAGATGGCCGAAGACCTCGTGGAGTGGCTGCACCGCAGCGGCCACGGCCAGCTCAACACTCAGCTCGGCGACTGGATGCGGACTCAGTTCGCGCAGGACCTGGAGCGAGAGAAGGCGCGCAACGAGCTCTACGCGCAGATCGTCTTCGACGGAGACGCCGCCGCGGACGTGGACGCCGACGAGAGCATCGACCAGACCCGTGCGGACGCCCCCCCTGCCCTCGCGGCGCAGCGTAAGGGTCCAGAGGCGGTCGACGAGGGCGACGAGGAGACCCAGCTCTGGGAGCCTTTGGACGAACCCGAGCCGAACTCGAGGGCACCAAAGGCCGCGGCCGCCCCCCCGGCCACGCCGACGCCCCGGTCGGCCGGCGCGCGCCCCCCCTCTCTCGCCGAGGTCGCGCCCGTCCAGGACAACCCCTCCTTCGGGCTTCGATGGCCTCCGCTCCAGGACCGCGCCAGCGGCGTGAACACCACGCGCCGAGATGTGTGGATCGGCGCGCTGTTGGTGGTCGTGGCGGGCCTCGCCGGCGTCGCCGCATATCGGGCACTCGACGCCGCGCCCGATCCCGTCGCACGGGGCACCGTCGTCGTGCGTGTCGAGCCCGGGGACGACCTCACCCTCTACCTGGACAACCAGGTCGTCGGTACGGCGAGCCCGCTGGTCCGCTCGGACGTCAGCGCCGGGATGCACACCCTGCGCGTCGAAAAGGACGGGTACGTGTCCCACCAGTCGACCGTCGAGGTCAGCGCCGGCGGCATGGTGGAGCGCGAGGTGCGGCTCGAGGCCTTCGAGGGCGGCTCCGCGCGGCTCACGGTGCGCTTGAACCCGCCCGATGCCCTGCTCCGCGTCGATGGGCGCCTCGTGACGGCCACCGAGATCTCGGGTTTCATCGAGGTGCCGAGCGGGCGCGCGGTCCTGCTCGAGGCCACCCACGACGGGCATCAGCCGTTCAAGCAAACGCTGAAGTTCGACGCGGGCTCATCGCAGAGCCACGCGCTGGTGCTCACGCCGTTGCCGGCCTCGCTCTTCGTCGACAGCGTTCCGCCCGGCGAGGTGCACATCGATGGTGTGCATCGAGGGCGCGCCCCGCTGACCCTGCAGGACCTCGACCCCACCCGTGAATATGCCGTGCGCATCACGCGTCCCGGCTTTCAACCGCATGAAGAGCGCCTTCGATTCGGGCCCAGACGCACCGTTCAGCTCGAGCCGCGTCTCGAGCCGCTCGACGCGCCCCGCCGCTGAACCCAGGAACGCTGACGAAAGTGAGACCGCTCATGTCCGCATCTGTCCTCATCCGGGGCGCCCTCGCCCTGACCGCCGTCACCTTCTGCTTCACGACGCCCGCCGTCGCCGCCGACAAGGACGACGGCCGCGGGGCGCCGCGCAAGGCGAGCGCCAAGGACAAAGACGACGACGGGAAAGACTCGAAGCGGCGTGAAGGACCTCGGAAGGAGAAGGCGGCGCCGAAGCCGAAGCCGAAGCCGAAGCCCAAACCCGCGCCGCCGCCGAAGCGCGAGAACAACGACCCGCCCGACACGGCCTGGGTGGCGGGCCTCTCGGGCGGCGTGAACATCGCGGGCGCGGGGGGCGACGAGACCGAGAACCTCGACTCCACGATTGGCTTCGACGTCGGCGTCAAGGTGCTGCGTTACCTCGCGCCCTTCGCGGACCTCGAGACCGGCCTGTACTACACGACGAAGGGGTACAGCCGAGAGCTGCAGGAGATTCAGGAGCCGCATCAGCTCACGCTGACCGTGACGGACTCGTTCCAGTACGTGCAGGTCCCGGCCCTGATTCGCCTCGCGATGCCGAAGGCGACGGTCAAGCCGTTCCTGAACCTCGGTTTCTATGTCGCTTTCCTTACGGGCTCCGAGCGCGAGGACAAGGCGGAGTGGGAGCTGGAGACGGCCGATGGACAGATCGAGCCGGGCTCGAGCAGTCGGGTCTACGAGGTCCCCGGCGCCGCGGGCTTCGACGCGGGCTTTCAGGTCGGCGCGGGCGTCGAGTGGCGTTTCACGGACACGTTCTCTTTCATCGCCGAGGCCGGCTACCAGCGCGGCCTGACGGATCCGGTCGACGAGACACAAAAGGGCACCTCGACGCAGAGCCTACTGCTGCCTCGGCGTCCGGCGCCCGACAACACCGACTACTTCGACGCCACGCGCTTCTCGGACGACGTGAACAACGCGATCGGGGGCAATACGGCCGCCCCGGAGAACATCGCCCGCGTGCACAGCGTGATTCAGATCAACGCCGGCATCGCCATGCACTTCTGACCCGAGTCCGAGGACTACGTGTCCTCGGTGCCGTTGAGGCGCTCGAGCACCTTGGCGTGCTGCCGCGCCTTGTACAGGCTGTGGCGGTTCTCGCCGGAGTCGTTGTTCAGGTCCGTCTCACGGTCCATGAGCTGGAACTCCACGAGACAGAAGACCACCCGGCCGAGCTCGCGGGAGTGACCCGGCATGCCGGCCACCAGGTCGTCCACCCGCACGGGGATGTCGACGACGAAGTTGATCATCTTGAAGCCGGCGGCGCTGAAAACGTTGGTGCGCGCGCGCTCCAGCTTCTCCTCGAAGTCGATGGGGAGCTGGAGGAATCGGACCAGCGTGCGCAGCGTGTCGTCGGACTCGAGGGTGCGCTGGAAGTCGATCAGGTCGTTCCGGGACGCACCCGGCACGACGTAGTTGAACGGAAACAGGTGAGTCGACAAAAACGCGAGCGCGCCGAAGCAGTCTGAGAGGTTCTCGGTCACGATGCGGAAGCGCAGCTTGTCGTGCACCTCGGCCGCGAGGCTGTCACGACGGGCCAGCAGCTTCGTGAGAATCGACTCTTCGGTTTTGCGGCTGCCGCTGAACTCGGCGACGTGGACACCGGAGGACTTGAGCCCGTCGATCGCCCCGAAGACCCGTTGCTCGACTCGATGGAAGAGCTCCGACAAGGCGATCGGCATGCGGAAGAGCAGCTCACGGCCGTCCACGTGGTGGATGACGTGCATGACCTTCAGGACACGGCACGCGTCGAGCTGCGCCGGGCCGGGCTGGCTCGCCAGCAGGAAGAGGTCGCGCACGTCTTCGGGGTCCGAGACGCCCAGCTCGACCTCGGAGCCGAAGGTGTGCCGCATGTAGTCGAGCGCACGCCGATGCACGTAGGCGAGCTGGCGGCGGTCTTCGTTGTCGTCGGGCTCGAGCCCGTTGACCCGCAGGAATTCATCGACCTGGGCGCGCCGATGAAAACCGAGGCGGCGCCAATCGATGGCCGACCGCCCGTTCAGCAGCAGCCGGATCTGCTCGACATCCTGCAGGCCGAAACGCGGCACGAGGGAGTCGGGCAAGGTGGCCTGGAAGACCAGCGCCTGGGGTCCCGGCGGGGATTCAGGGACATCTTGGGACATCGCGCGCTCCGGGAGACCGGGCGCGCACCCTAGCCGAGCCCCGACCCCGTCGCAACGTCACCGCACCTTCTGGAGGTTCAGCGTCGTCAGGAAGAGCGCCGTCGTCACCGAGAGCGCCGCCAGATTGCCGATGACCATGGCGAGGGGCCCGCCCGTGACCGCCGCCCCCACCGCGCCAGCGCCCCCGAGGATCGCGAGTGTCTTCATGTCTCGTCCCTTTCGCCTGAAAGTATGATTTGTCCCGATATGTAGGTGTGAGTACGTCTCAGGCGGACATGCTTGTCAAGTTGTGCGCGCTGCCGCAGGGTCCGCGCCTATGCTGAACCACTCTCCCGACTCCGATCCCACGGCTCAGGCCCTGGTCAGACACCTCGACAACGGGGTCACGCTGGTCGCGGTGGCCCGGCCGACCGCACGCCTCGCCGCCCTGAGCGTCGACGTCGCCGTGGGGGCACGCTACGAGAGCCCGAAGGACTCCGGGCTTTCGCACGTGCTCGAACACATGGTTTTCCAAGGCTGCGAGGGCTTCGAGACCGCGGAGGCCGTCAACGAGGCGGCGGAGCGGATGGGGACGGCCCTGGACGCGTGGACCTCGCGCGACACCACCCACTTCGAGCACATCGTCGCGCCGGAACGCCTTCGAGACGCAGCGGACCTTCTCGGGCGGGTCCTGCGGGCCCCGCGATTCCTCGACCTCGACGCCGAGCGGGCCATCATTCTGGAGGAGGCTCTGGACGAGGTCGACGAACGCGGTCGTCTCATCGACGCGGACGCCCTTTCGCGTCGGGCGCTGTGGCCGGACCACGCGCTCGGCCAGACGGTGATCGGCGAACGCAAGAACATCGAGCGGTTCTCCGTCGACGACCTCGTCCGGCACCACGCACAGCACTACGTCGGTTCAGGCGTCGTCGTCGGCGTCGCGGCGGACCTGCACGCCGAAGCGCTGCTGGACCTGTTGAGCGGCCCCTTTTCGGGCATCCCTGTCGGCGCACGCGCAGAGACGTCGGCGCCGACGAAGGCCGCGACGACGGTCCCGGTCTTCGTGGACGACCCGCGGAGCCAGGTCGACTGTCGACTTGTGTGGGGCACCCCGGGTGGGCGCGCCCCCAGTGCCGCGGCGCTGACGCTGGCGCAGGTCGCCCTCGACGATGGCCTCGCCTCACGACTCCATCGACGCTTCGGCGCCCAGCTCGGGCTCGCCTACGAGCAGTGGGCCCAGTGGGAGCGCTACCCCGACGTCGGCGCGTTCGAGATCGGGGCGATCCTGAGCCCCGCGAAGGTGCCGACGTTCTTCGAGGAGGCAGACGCGTTGTTCGCGCGCCTGGTCACGGAGCCGCCCCGCGGCGACGAGCTGGAGCGTGTTCGATTCCGAGCCCGATTCTCCCTGGTCGGCGCCCTCGAACGCAGCGAAGCCGTGCTCGCCGTCGCGGCCTCGGCACGTCTCTACGGCGCGGAGCCCCTGACCGTGACGGAGCGCCTCGCCGACCTGGAGGCCGTGACCCCCGAGGACCTCGCCGAGGCCGTGGACGCCGTGCGTTGGACCCAACGCCCGGTGGCCGTGGCGGTGGGGGAGCTCAGTCGTCCGCTCCTCGCGCGCACGCGGGCGACGCTCGACCGCATCGGCGCACGCAGGGTCGGCGTCTGAATCGGCCAGCGTTCAGGCGCCGAGACCAACCCAGACCGAGCCGTCGCCGCGCACCTCTTTTTTGAAGATCGGCACCTCGACCTTCACGCGCTCGATCACCTGCCGACAGGCGTCGAAGGCCGCGGCGCGGTGGGGCGCGCTCGCGCTGACGACGACGGCGATCTCGCCGATCTCGAGGACGCCCAGGCGGTGGCGCAGCGCGACGCTCGCCCCCGGGAACTGGGCGTGGGTCTCGTCGACGATGCGCTGCAGGACCCCCTCGGCCATCTCGACGTAGGCCTCGTACTCCAGGCGCAGGACCGCGTGCCCGCCCGTATGGTCGCGGACGGTCCCGATGAAGGTGACGCACCCGCCGTGGCCGGGCCCCTGGACGAGCGCTTCGACGTCCCGCGGATCGAGCGCGAGGGGCGTGAGCCCCACGGCGGGCGCCCCGCCCGAGACGGGCGGGATCAGCGCGACCCGGTCGCCTTCGACGAGGGTCTGGGCGCCCGCGTCCACGGCGACGAAGGCCTCGTTGCGCGCCCAGCGGACGTGCGGCAAGAGCGCGCGCAGCGCGGGATGGCGCTCGAGCAAGGCGGCCTGGAGCGCTTCGAGCGTGGCGCCTTCAGGCAGCTCGAAGCGCTCGCTCGAACGCCCGGTTCGTTCCCGCACGACCGCGAAATAGAGCATCTCGACCTGCATGCGCGTCACCCTACTCCCTGTTCGGCTTGCGTTCGACGCCCTCGATTTCGAGGGGCGCATGGGCGCATTCTCGCGGTCCGAATTCCGGTCGGAGATCGACTTGACCCCCGCTCATCGTGCGTGTTCTGCGTTTGCCCTGGGTGTCTGGACCCTCGCGGCCGGCCTCACGGGCTGTCTCGTGCCCGAGGACGCGACCCAGACCCGATTCCCAACGACGAAGCCCGACGAAGGTCGACCGGCGGCCGACGCGGTCACGGCGGACGCCACGGACGGCGTCGACGGCGACGTGGACGCCGGGCTCGACGACGCCGCCTCGCCGGGCGACGCCACACCGCCCGACGCCGGTCCTCCGCCGGTGGAGCGCCCGACCGCGTGTGCGGCGCCCATCTCCGGCCGTCTGCGCCGCGTCGCCACCACCCTCGAAGGGGGCGAGGCGGCCGGTGCCCTCGTCGACCTGGCCATCACCGTGCCCGATGACGCCCTGCCCGAGGAGGTCGACGTTACGGTCGACTGCACGGACCGGCTCATCCCTGAGGGCTCGGGCTATCGACCGCTGGGGCCCGCCGTCCGCGTCGCCGCAACCCCGCGCGAGCGCCTCGGCCGCAACGCCACGCTGACGCTCGTCTACAACGGGCCGGACCGACCGGCGGCGGTCGAGAATCGGCACCTGCGCCTGTTCTGGAAGCCCGACAACTACCCGTACATCGCCGAGCCGCCGGTCATGGACCTGGTGGACGACCGGACCGCCGGCACCTTCACCTTCTCGACCCCGGCCTTCGGCACCTTTCAGCTCGGCTTCGACGAGCGGGCCGGCGAGCAGGTCGATCGTCGGTTCACCTTTCGCGCCATCGGGGGCATCAGCATGGGCGCGGGCGCGTCGGCCTACCTGGGCACGAAGTACCACGACCGTTTCGACTTCGTGATCCCGCTCGGGGGCCTCACGGACCAGCCGTACATCCTCCACTACATCCGCGACCGGCTGATGTCGGGTTTCTGCCGGGAGGGCGAAGCGGGCGGCGTCGGCACGTTGTGTCCCCTGCCCGCGCCCGAGTTCCCCCTCGAGCACCCCAGCGACTACAACTACTGGTTCCACGACTCCAGCGACGGCTCCGGAGGCAACTTCGACCGCAGCGAGTACGTGAAGATCTTCCAGGACCTGTCGTACGCCTACGGCAACCCGCTGCTCTACAACCCCGAGAGCCCGTACCTGCCGCCGGGCATGCCCGCGAGCCACCTGCTCATCCCGAACGAGGTGCGGTGCGCCGCTGAATGCCGAGGGGACGACTGCCCACCGGCCGAGGCCTCCCACACCATTCCGCCGGGTCTCTTCTTCGACGACGAGTACAACGTCGACGCGCGTTTCCCGGTCATTTCGTACTGCGATGGCGAGGACGGCGATCCGCGAGGTGACTACGACCGCGACGCGCGGCACGACGTGCCCATGGAGGTGGCCTACGCCGTCGACGTGAACGGCAACGGGCGCCGTGACTTCGAAGAGCCGGTGATCAAGAACACGAGCGAGCCCTACGACGACTTCGGCTGCGACGGCGTCGCGAGCGAGGACGAGCCGGGGTTCGACCCGGCGCTGAACCCCGATCCGAACGGGGACGACTTCCACTGGTATCGGAATCCGAAGGGCACGGAGCGGAACTGGGTCTGGGACGCCTGCGGCATGGACACGGGTGAGCCCTATCGAGACTTCGGGCTCGACGGCGTGCCCGAGACCCCTCAGTTCGAGGACGACGGGTACGACTACGGCGAGGGCAACGGTCGCTTCGACTACAACCCGAACTTTGCGCGATACCTGGAGCGTAACCCCGGGTATCTGTTCAGGAATCTCCCTGTCGAGGAGCGCGAGCGGCTGCGTTTCTGGGCCGACGGGGGCGTGCGGGACATCTTCAATTTCGCGATCGACACGGCGCACTTCACGAGCCACTTGCAGGGCGCCGGCCAGAACACCCGCGTCTACAACGACTTCGCGTCGCTCTACCAGGGCGTGTCTCTGCCTCAGGTGCCCTTCTTTCCCGATCCGCAGCGTCGCAACGCCTTCGGCAACCGCGGTCAGAGCGTCTTCCTGGCCTACGGCAACCCCGACGCCGACGCGTTCGCGATCCAGCTCGGCGATGGTGCGCACGTGGGCACCGTGCCGCAGGCCCTCAATCGTTTCATGACGATGTTCGAGTGGGTCCACAACCAGTGGCCCGACGGCGACTACGCGCCGGTCCGCACGGCCTTCGACCGCGAGGACGGCGTCGTCTTCTTCGACTCGGCGCGGTTCGGCAAACGCTACCGCTACGGCGTCAGCCTGCCTCCCGGCTACGGCAGTCCCCAGAACGCCGACAAACGCTACCCGGTGTTGCTCATCCTGCACGGCTACGGCCAGGGCCCCGAGGACCTGCCGGTCACCGGGACAATCCTCGCCAACCAGATGGCCGAGGGCGCGTGGCAGAAGTCCATCGTCGTCTTTCCCGAAGGCTTCTGCGGCAACGCCACGAAGTTCCAGTGCAACGACGGCGTCGACAACGACGGCGACGGCACCATCGACAGCACGAACGATCGTGGCCTGCGCACACCGTGCGAGACCTCGGAGAGCTGCGTGGGCACCTACGAGTGTCGGGACGGCACCTGCTGCGCGCCCGGTCAGGCGGAGTGCGGCCCGCCGGACGAGACCTGTGGCCAGAGCCGCGAGGGCCGTTCGGAGTCCGGGGAGCCCGTGACCCTGTGCACCGACGGCGTCGACAACGACTTGGACGGCCTCACCGACCTGGACGACGAGGGGTGCCTGAACGACCCGACGCAGAACACCGAGGCGGACTGCAAGAAGGGCGGCTTTTACACCACCCACCCGAGCCGCAAGGACGGGACCCCGAACGGCCCCGACTTCGAGGGCGCGATGCTCGACATGCTCGACGACCTCGACACCCGCTACCGGACGCGGCGCCCAGAGGTCCTCAGGGTGCCTCGCTGACGCGCTGAACCTGCGCGCGCGCCCAGTCCATCAGCAGCCTCGCGTCCAGCATGGGTGTGAGGCCCGGCGCGGTCTCGACGGAGAAGCCGGCCTCGGGGCGGGGACGCGCGCAGAGACGCCACGCGGCCTCTCGAGGCGACGGCTCGAAGCTCGGGTCGTCGGCCAGGGCGTTGAGGTGATGCATGTAGGACTGTCCGTAGCCCTCACGCGGCACCGCGCCCAGCCAGGCCTTGAGGGCCATGCCGGCGGCGCGTCGGGAGCCGACCCGCCCCATGCCGGCGTTGCCCGTGGCCCAGGCGCGCTCGGCGTTCGCGAGCTCCGCTTCCGCATCGACGAGCCACTTCTCGATCGACTGCTCCAGAACTCGCATGGTCACTCCGTGGAGGTCGTCCCGATTCCGAGCTGGCGACGCGCCTCGTAGAGCGCGACCGCCGCGCACTGGGCGAGATTCAGACTTCGCACGTTCCGATTCTCGAAGGGAATGCGGAGCTGTCGATCAGCCGGGAACGCGTCGAGCAAGGCCTCGGGCAGCCCGGTCGTCTCGCGGCCGAAGACGAGGAGGTCCCCCGGGGCGTAGGTCACCTCGTGGAACGACCGACGCCCTCGCGCCGTGAACAGCCACGGCGTCGAGCCCTCCGGAAGCGCGCTGCGCCAGTCCGGTGCGATCGTGAGGTCGATCCATGGCCAGTAGTCGAGGCCGGCCCGCTTCAGGTAGCGGTCCTCGAGCGAGAAGCCGAGGGGCTCGACGAGCACGAGCGGGGTGCCGGTGGCGGCGCACAGGCGGCCGATGCTGCCGGTGTTCGGTGGAATCTGCGGGTGGACGAGCACGATCTTCACGGCCGCGCTCCATACCGCATGCGCGCCTCGGGGGGAATCGTCCGCCGCGTCAGCGCGTCAGCCAAGCGGGCGCGGCGCAATCCGGCGCGGCGTTGTTCAGAGAGCGGAGCTCCGTCGTGAGCATCTCGAGGTCCATCCCGACCGCGGAGATGAGCACGCGGTCCCCCGAGTAGACACTCTCCGCGAAGCGGTAGACGTCCTGTACGCGCCAGCCGGTGAAGCGACCGTGCGCGACGAAGAGGGCGCCGGTGTCCAGGCTGCCCATGAGGCGCTCGGCGGAGAAGCTCAGGTTCATCCGGAGCGCCACCAGCTCCGACCCGAGCGGATCGAGGCCCGTCGAGCCGGGGTCGGTGACGTTGGCGCTCAGCCGCTCCGCCGGGCCCGAACCCGGCAATGCGGCCTCGACCGCCGAAGGGGACGTGAACGAGAGCATCTTGCTCGCGCCGACCCGCAGGCGTCCCTCGGCGACCACCTCGGTCCAGTGAGCGTCGCGCAGGCACCCCGCCCCCTCGTGTTCTGTGCCGCACGGCGCGCCCCAGGCCTCCGCACCGTAGGTGCACACGTCGCCGTGGGACAGCGCTCCGGACGCGGTGACCGCGGGCGGCGAGACCGGCGCATCGGACTCGGTTTCGTCGTCCTCGGGCTCGATGGGTCCCAGGTCGCCCGCAACCTCGGGACCGAAGGTGTCCATGGATGCGGGCAGCCCGAGCTGAACACGGGGTCGAACCCGCGGCACATACAGCTCGGCCGGACCCTCGACGCCGATCGGCATGCCCTCGCTCTGGGCCGCCCCGGCGTGGGCCTCCATCACACTCGGCAGCTCCGTAGCGCCACTGGGCGACCGCGCGCCCTGGGGGATGCCGGGAGGGGCCTCGCCGCAGGCCGCGGCGAGGGTGGCGAGGGCGACGGCGGCGAGGCTGTGACGGGCGGTGACGTGCTTCATGGGGAGTGTCCTTTCAGTTTCGGGGTTTGTGTCTGCGTTCGGCATTCACAAGGAACGAAACGGAAGAACAAAACGAAGCATTTAGCCGCGGTCTCCTTGTGGGTCTCGGGAGACCCCCGGACCCGTCAGGACACGATGGGCAACAGGGTGTCCTCGCCCTCGAGGACAACCCGCAAACGCACGCAGGCTTGACCCGCGACGTGCCACTGGTCGCCGGGGGTCGAGGGCTGCACCTGCAAGAGCGGTGTCCCGACGATGGGGGTCGTGTCGATCGCGGCGCCGTCGTAGTCCCGAACGTGGTGGACCGCGAGGTACGGCGCGTTTGCGATGGAGCCGTGGACAGTGAGCTGAAGGTCGACGAAACCTCGACGGGCCGCCGTGCGCAGGACGGAGCGGGTCCGCTGGGTGTGGGCCACCGCATGGACCGGCGCGCTCAGATCCTTGCGCCACAAGATCGAGGGCCCGAAGACGGGGTTGCCGTCGAGCCGGAGTTCGGCCCGAATCCCCTGCCGAGGTGGGACCTCGGGCGAGGGCGGCGACTCCATGGAGACCCAGCGCACCCAAACGACGAAGCGGTCACGGACGAGGTCGAAGGTCAACGTCGGGTAGACGAGCTCCACGGCGGGTCGATCCTCTCAGCCCGAGGGCGGGCGGTCGACGCCGACCCGCGCGCCGCAGCGCAGCACCGGTTGCGGCAGGTATTTTTGCGGGAGCGCTCGACACATCAGGAAGACCGAGCCCCGGGCGCTCCCGGTGTACTGCACGTGCCCACAGCCGTGGCAAAGGCTCCCGGGGAACGGCCGCCCCTCGGGGGGTGGCGCGCGCCCTGGCTCGCGGTTCACGGTGCGGCTCCGAGTGGATGGGCCGTCGTGCCCGTCCGCGCAGGCACGTAGAGTGTCGGCCGACCGTCGGCATCGACCCCGACGGCCACGTTGAGGACCGGCTCGAGGGGCACCTGCGTCGACGGCTCCAGCTTCGGCCCGCCCCGGTCGACGAAGACCGTGACGCGTTTGTCGCCCTGAGCGATGAGCTCGAGGGTGCCGTCGCCATTCACGTCCGCGGCGTGAAACGAGAAGAAGGTGAACTCGTCCGCCGACTCGGCGAGGGTCTCGACCGGGCGCGGGCCCTTGGCGTCGAACCGCACGCGTCGGACGCGCGCCTTGGCGGCCTGGCCGTAGTTCGCGACCCACCCGTCGCAGAAGTACAGGCCGTTCGTTTTCGAGGCCCCCGTCGAACCGAAGTACAGCGCCTTGACCCCGTTCTCCGTGGGCACGGGCACAGGCGCCTTGCCCTTCGCCAGAAAGACCCGCAGGTCGCCGGGTACGTCCTTCGCGTCGCCGTAGACACGCCCGACGACCTCGTCGACGCGCCCGTCCGCGTCGACGTCCGCGAAGACCCGCGAGGTCGCCATGCGCACCTCGGGGCCCTCGACGACCGCGCCGCCGGCGAGGAGGTGGCGCGTACGCACCATGTACTTGCTGGCGTAGTACGCGAAGGCCACGTCGGGCCGGCCGTCACCGTTCACATCGTCGAGGCCCAGGTGCGCCGGCTCGTTTCGCTCGCCCTGGTGGCGCCACAGCTCCGTCGTGGCGCCCGTTTCCGGGTCGATCCGTTGGAGGACCAGGGGCGCGTCCAGATGACCACGCCCAACGCCCCGCGCGACGTAGAACGCCGGCCCGTCCCCCGTGTCACCGAACTCGACCTGGTGGACCACCCCCGGTCCATCGACACGAAAGCGCTCGACCCCGTTCGGCCCGGGAGACCGAGCCCAGAGGTGCGTGCCGTCGGCGCCGAGGACGAGCCCGCCCCCGAAAAAGACCCGGTCGCTGGGCGGCAGCGCGCCGGGGGCCGCGGTCGGCACGGCCGATGCGGGCGCGGAGGCCGTGGAGGGGGCGCTGGAGGCCGCCGCCGAGGTCGTCGACGTCGACGGGCGGGGGCTCGTGGTCGGGGCGCTCGGCGGCACGTTGCAGGCCGCCAGCGCACACGCGCCCACGAGGCGCGCGACGACCTTCATCGATGCGCCTCGATGAGCGCTCTGAACCGACCGAAGAGGTCGTCGGCGTCGTGCGGCCCGGGGCTCGCCTCGGGGTGGTACTGGACACCGAAGGCCGGCAGCGTGCGATGCCGCAAACCCTCGTTCGTCCCGTCGTTCAGGTTCAGGTGCGTGGCCTCGACCTCGGGCCCGAGGCTGTCGACGTCCACGGCAAACCCATGATTCTGGCTCGTGATCTCGATGCGACCGGTCTGCAGGTCGCGCACGGGTTGGTTGCCGCCGCGATGCCCGAACTTCAGCTTGTAGGTGCGTCCCCCCATCGCGAGCGCGAGGAGTTGGTGCCCCAGGCAGATGCCGAAGATCGGTCGCTGCCCGAGCAGGGCGCGAATGTTCTCGATTGCATAGCCACAGGCCGCGGGGTCGCCGGGCCCGTTGCTCAGGAAGATCCCGTCCGGGTCACGGGCGAGCACGTCGGCGGCCGAGGTGCGCGCCGGCACCACCTCGACCTCGAGCCCCTGGTCCACGAGCAACCTCAGGATGTTCCGCTTGATGCCGAAGTCATAGGCCACGACCCGGAACGCCCGACGCGGCGCGGGCGGTTGCGGGCGTGTGTGCCCCTCGCCGAAGAGGCGCACACGGCCTTCGGTCCACCGATACGGCGCCTCGCAGCTCACCTCGGCGGCGAGGTCCCGACCGACCATCGGCGGTTCTCGGTCGAGCACGCCGCGGTGCCGGTCGAGGGCCAGGTCACCCGTGATGATCGCGCCGCGCATCGCCCCCCGGGAGCGCAAGTGCCGAACGAGCGCGCGGGTATCGATGCCCGCCAGCCCGATCTTGCCCTGGGCGGCCATCCACGCCGAGAGAGACATCTCGCTGCGCCAGTTGCTCGGCTCGGCGCACGCGTCCCGAACGATGAGTCCCGCCGCCTGGAAGAGCGCGCTCTCGGCATCCTCGGGGTTGATGCCGTAGTTCCCGATGTGCGGGTACGTCATGGTCACGAGCTGCGCGCGATAGCTGGGGTCCGTGAGGATCTCCTGGTAGCCCGTGAGCGAGGTGTTGAACACGACCTCACCCGAGGTCTCGCCGCGCGCGCCGAAGGCCCAGCCCTCGAACCGGGTGCCGTCCTCGAGGAGCAATGCTGCGGGTTCCGTGGCGGTCATCATTCTCCTCCCGAGGGCTCGGTCCAGCGGACCTCACCTCCGACGACGGTGGCGCAGACCCGACCGGGCAGGGCCTGGCCGGCAAAGGGTGTGTTGCGCGAACGACTCGCGAAGCGCGCCGGCTCGACCCGGACCCGCGCGCGCGGCGCGAAGACCACGAGGTCGGCGGGGTCTCCGACGGCCAGGCGTCCGGCGCTCAGGTGCAGGACCGAAGCGGGTCCGGTCCCGAGCCGCGCCAGGACGGTCTGGAGTGTCAGACGGCCGCTCTCGACGAGCCGCAGACACACCCCCAGCGTGGTCTCGAGGGCCGTGATGCCGGGCTCGGCGAGGTCGAACTCCACGTCCTTCTCGACCGGGCTCTGCGGGCGATGCCCCGAGGCGATCGCGTCGATTGTGCCGTCCGCGACCCCGTCCAGCAGGGCGTCGACGTGGGCCTGACTCCGAAAGGGCGGCCGGACGCGCAGGTGGGTCGAGTACGCCTGCGCCACGGCCTCGTCCGTGAGGACCAGGTGGGCCGCCGTGACGGCGCAGCTCACGGACTGGCCCCGCCGCTTCGCCTCGCGGATCGCGTCCACCGCGCCCGCGGTGCTGATGGGCCCCAGGTGCAGGTGAATCCCGGCGAGCTCGGCGAGCACGAGATCGCGCCGGACCACGACCTCCTCGGCGCAGGCGGGGATGCCGGCAAGACCGAGGCGTGTGGAGACGTCGCCCTCGTGCATCACCCCCTGCCCCGCGAGGGACGCGTCCTCGGGCGACTCGAAGACCGGCAGGCCCACCGCCCGCGCATACTCCATCGCGCGCCGCAACAAGCCGGCGTCCGCCACGGCACGGTCGCCGTCTCCGAGCGCGACCGCGCCCCCGGCCCGCAGGTCGAACATCTCCGTGAGCCGACGCCCTTCGTGCCGTAGGGTGAGCGCGCCGATGGGCAGGATGCGCGGGCCCGGCAGCGCCGCCGCCCGCCGCGCGATCCAGTCCGTCACGGCGCGCTGGTCGTTCACCGGGCGGGTGTCGCTCCCCACGACCACGGTCGTGAAGCCGCCGCGCAGCGCCGCTCGGCCACCGGACTCGAGGTCCTCTTTGTGCTCCTCGCCGGGCTCCCCCAGGTGGGCGTGCAGGTCCACGAAGCCCGGGGCCACGACGCAGCCGGCCGCGTCCAGGCGTCGCGCGCCCTCGGGCACCGGCGCGGTCGCCGCGAGGCGGTCGACGACCCGCCCGTCTTCGACGACCAGCGTGAAGGGCCCGTCGGTTTCGCTCGCCGGACAGACGAGCTGCCCGCCGACCACAAAGAGTCGCTCGTGCGGCTGCGCGCTCAAGGGTCGCCTCCCGCACCGCCCGCGCAGTGGTAGAGCACCGCCATGCGCACGATGATGCCGTTCGAGACCTGCTCCAGGATGACCGACTCGGGGCCGTCGGCCACGTCCGGGGCGAGCTCGACGCCTCGATTGATCGGCCCGGGATGCATGACCAACACGTCGGGCTTCGCGCGGCCGAGCGCCGCACGGTCCAGGCCGTAGCGCAGGGCGTACTCGCGGTCGCTGGGGAAGAGTTCCTCGGTCATGCGCTCCTTCTGGATGCGCAGCATCATCACGACGTCGGCCCCTCGAATCGCGGCGTCCCGGTCGAAGGTCGCACGACAGCCCAACGCCTC
>JBMOFP010000064.1:0-31671 GCA_049318805.1 Bradymonadia bacterium | reverse complement strand
ATCTTCTCGACTCGTTCGTTCGTCTCACTCATGTCGGTTCTTCGTGACGTCTAACGTCGTGGCGTTAAGCGGCGGTCGCGCAGCGCCCGTCCGCCTTCAGCGCCATGTTAGCCCGCGTCCTCGGTTGAAGCACGACGGCATTCTACGCCTTCAGCGATGATGTCGACGAGCTCGTCGTAGAAAAACATCCGGAAATGGCGACAGGCACCCAGATGTCGGGGCGAAAAACTCTTCAACCAGTCGGAAGCGCCCAGGTCGAACATCGCAGCAGGGCGATGACGGACAAGCGCATCGCCTCCCACCTTCCCGTAGTCGACAACTTCTTCTGGTGTGATCATCACGACCTGAGGCTTCGTGACGATCACCCGCTTCAAGTTTGCGGGTCCGTGGGCATCGTCCGGATTGAAGTAGGCCAGTTCGCGAATGCCGACGCCATTGGGCCCCCAGTGAATGCGCTGAAGCTCTGGTCCTCGACCATCGTGGAAGAACTCTTCGACGTATATCGGCTTCACGCTGCAGTTCCCCGTGTCGGGCTAACGATCAGACGCTCAGCCGCGGCCCCCAGGGCCGTCGGCTGCAGCGGCTTGTTGGGTCGAGCGGTCCGCGCGGTTCCTTCTCACTGGGCGGCTGGAGGGAGTTCGTACGCGAGAGTCGCTGCGGCCAAAACCGACGCGAATCCATTCGGTCGATAAGGGGGTAGCCCGTCTCGACGCATCTGCGCCAGCGAGGCGAGGTAGTCCTCGATGAGATCGAAGCGTCGGACAAAGAAGCGGGCGAGGTAGGTCGCCGCGTGCTCACGTGTGGCAAAGCATAGCAAGAACTCGATGGTGATTTCTGGTTCAAAACCAGGAAGGGTTCGAGTGACGAGGCAATCGGCGAGAGTAGCGACGTCATCAAACAGCGAGAAGAACGGAAGCGCGATGTGTTCGATCGTTGCCACTGCATCCGCGAGAGTGCTTCGCCGAGTAGGCGGGTCTGCAAGGTTCCACGCCATCCATGTTGCCTTGTCCCGAAGGTTCCCGATTTGGCCGCCAGCACAGAAATCGTCTGTGCGCAGTGCCCTCGGTTGCTGCGCGCGCCATTCGCGTAAGCCTTTCGATCGGAGGTTCGCATGGATCCAAAACGCGACCGAGTGGTCGGCGATGTTGCTGTGACTCGATTGAAAGGAAATCAAGTGGTCGAACCCATTCCTACTGCGCCGGGCCTGCTGCTTGGACGAGGCGTAGCGAAACCCGTCCGAGGCGAGGACTTCTGCGATGAAGGCGCACCCCTCGAGATACACATCACGCGGTTTTTCCATGCGCCAGGTTTCCCGTCTGCCCAACTTGATTTCGGCCGGTCAGCATATCCGCCGCGGACGCAGCGTGCAGACTCGGCCTGGGTCTGGAGAGCGTGGTGACTTCCACGACCCGGCGAGCCTACGACGGCGGCGCCGCGCCTCGCAATCCCGCTGTCGCCCAGGTCCGGGCGCCCCGGATAGACAGACCGGGCGAGCGCCGGCGCGTTCTGCGGATGAACGGCGCTCGGCGTGAGGGTGTCGCACGAGCGCGCTCCGCACGCCCCCTACCCCTCGAGCAACGTGCCGGCCCACAGCGCGCCGACGAAGTCGCGCCAGGGCAGGACCTCGACGTCGCCGAGGCGGCGGGGGTGGGGATCACGGCTCACGATGAGCTTGCGCCGCAAGGGGGTGACCGCGCCGAGGCGGTGGAGGTGGGCGGCGTCGCGCTCGGTGACGAGCGCGGAGCTCTTGACCTCGAGGGCGGTGTGGCCGCCGAGCACGAAGTCGACCTCGACCTGGTCGTGCGTTCGCCAGAAGTTGAGGGGCTCGTCCCGCCGCGTGTCGCTGAGCCACGCCAAGAGCTCGTGCGCAATGTAGGCCTCGAAGGCGGTCCCGTACTCGGGTGTGCCGGGCATGAGTGAGCGTCGCCCGACGAGCCGATTCACGACCCCGTTGTCGAAGAAGTAGAAGCGGCCGTGGGAGACCGCCTTGCGCGCCGGGGTCTGCAAGGGCTCGATGAGGTGCCCGAGGTACGTATCCGTCAGTACGTCGTAGTACTCGCGCACGGTTCGGGCCGGGACCTGGGCGTCCCGGCCAACGGATTCGAAGTTCAGCAGCTCACCATGGGAGAGGGCCGCGCGTCGGACGAATCTCGAGAAGGCCTCGATGTTTCGGGCGAGCCCTTCGGCCCTGATCTCTTCTTGCAGGTAGGTGCCGACGTAGTCCGCCAGGTCGTCCCAGGGCTCGTCGGACAACCAGATGGGGGGCAGCAGACCGGTGCTGAGCGCGCGGTCGAGGTCAAAGGTCTCGAGCCCGACCTCTTCGGCGACGAAGGAGAAGAGGCGCCGCGTTCGCGCGCGGCCGCCCATCAAGGACGTGCCCGACCGGCGCAGCTTTCGCGCACTGGAGCCCGTCAGCAGGAAGTGGGTCGAGGTCGACTCGATGAGCCCATGCACCTCGTCCATGAGGGCCGGCAGCTTTTGAATCTCGTCGATGGCGACGAGCCGGTCCTGGGGTCGCAGAGCTTCACGGATGAGCGACGGGCGTGCTGCAAGCGCCTGGAAGGTGTCGGCCTGCAGCAGATCGTAAGTGCGGTCGGGGCTCAGCGCGTGGCGAATCAGCGCGCTCTTGCCCGTCCTGCGGGGCCCGAGGAGGAGCACGCTGCGCTTCTCCAGGTCCCGTGCGAGGTCGAGCTTTCGCGGGTAGTGCATCGCGAAAGCTTGGCGCGCACACCCAAATCCCGCAATGCCGCTGCGGATTTTTCCCTAAATTCCGCAGCGGCATTGCGGGATTTGGGCAAAAGCCCGGCCGCCTACAACCGGACGCGCCGCGTGCCGTCGAAGCGCCGTCGAACGTCGGGCAAGAGCAGCAAGACGAAGCAGAGGCCCGCGGCGAAGCCGCCCATGAGCAGGCCCGCGGGCGGGACCCAGCTCTTCGGGACGGCCGCGGCGAACCAGACGAGGTAGATGGCGTCGAGCAGGAAGCCCGGCAACGCGAGCTGGAAACCCCACCGGCGGTCGGCGAGCAAGCCCACGCCCGAGAGCGCGATGAAGGCCCCGAGGAGCATGAAAACGGTGCCCAGCGAGATGCCGGCGACACACTGGGTGAGCCCTCCGAGCGCCGCGACGACCCCCAACCCCGTGAGCACCGCGGGTGGGGTCGGCAGCGGGGACGGGAGCTCCACCGAGAGCAGCGTGGCCGGGGCGTCGAAGGCGGACATGGCCGGGCTGCGTGTGATGGCCGGCACGGCCGGTGTGCCGGAGACCGCGAACGGGGAGTGCTGGGCGGGTATCGAGGCGGCCACACGCGGCAACGCCTGCGCCGCGGTGGGCGCGGGTGTGCGCACCGGCGCCGGTGTGCCGAAGGGGGCGAAGTCCGAAGCGGCGTCACGCCGCGGTGCAGGCGCGACGACCCGGGACTCGGCCGAGGCCCGCGCGCGCGCCCACTCCCACTCCTCTTCACCGCCCACGTCCGGCGCCAGGGAGGTGGCGGGGCGCCGCACGGCGGGCGCGGGCTGCGGCACGGGCTGCGCGGGCTCCGGGGTCGCCGGTGTCGCGATGGGCGCGGCGACCCGAACGGGCGCGGGCGCCACGACCGGGACGGGCGCGGCGACAGCAACGGACGCGGCGACAGGCTGAGCCGCCCGCGACGGCGTCGTGGGCATCATGGCCGGCTCCGAGGCCCGCGCGGCGATGACCGACGGCGGCACAGGCGCGCCGGAGAGTGTCGCCGAAGGCCGCGCCGCGACCTTCTTCAAGGGAATCGCGCCGAGACGCAGGCCGCCCGCGGGTGCGGTGTTGGCCTCGAGGACCTCCGACAGGTCCTTCACATACATCGTGGAGAGGGTCGAGACGATGCGATCACCGCTGGCGGCGTCGGCGTCCATGGCGTCCGCGGCCTGGCCGAGCATGGACTCGTAGGCTTCGAAGACCTCGTCGAAGTCGAAGGGCCGCTCGAAGCGCACGCACTGCAGCGCCGCGAGGGCGTAGTGCTCCTCGACCTCGGGCAGCCCCGGCGCGCGCGACAGCCGATCACGCACCACACGACAGAGCGCGCGCAGGGTGTCTTCTGCTTCCTTCAGCCTCAGATACCCCGCCGCGCCGAGCGCGTGGACGAGCTCGGTCGCCGAGGCGTCCGGGTGGCTGCGGCGCGAGACCTGGTCCTCGAGGTGCCGCCGGGCCGCCGCCCGGAGCTGGGTGTCTCGATGAAAGGTCGGGAGCGTGAGCTGGCGCAGCCAGTCCGCGGTGGACTCGACCTCGGCCGCATGTCGGATGAACGCGCGGAAGTCCGCCTGGGGCGAAGGTCCGGTGCGCACCCCCTGCGCGGCGCGCGCAGCGACGGGTGCGGCGGCTTCCACAGGCGCGGCGGGCGCGGCCGGCGCCGCGGGCGCCTGCACAGGGGCCGGCGCGGTCCGCGCCGCGGGGACCGGCGTTGCCGCGGAGCGCACCGGCGCCGGGGCCGGGAATCGCGGAACCGGCAAGCGAGGTGCGGGGGTGACGGCGGTCACGGCGTGGTCGGGCAACGAGTCTTCCGAATCGGTGCCCGACGTGCCGGCGCCGAGGTCCGACATGGGGTTGGCGATGCCGTGGTCCGTGCTGCCGTCCAGACTGCCGTCCAGCGACTCGAGGTCTGATGCGGCCACGGCGTGGGCCGCGGCAAAACGCGCGGCGCCGACGCGTGTCACGGCCGTGTCGTGCCCCGAGTCCGAGGTCGTGCGCGCGCCGATCGCCGCGTTCGTCTGACCGAGGCCGGACTCCGGGAGGCTAGAGAGGAGCCGATCTGCGGCGTCTGTCTGCGGAAAGCTGCGCCCATGCACGACGGCCACGCCGGGGCCGAACGAGACGACCTCACGCACGGAGCGCGCCTCGAGCTCGACGACCCGCAACCGCGCGCCCTCGTCATCGGTCGTGCAGACCCAAAGGCGCCGCCCGCCCTCGTCGAAGAGCAGCCCGCGGTGGCTGCACGTCGGATCCCCCGTCACCAGGGGCGCGACCTCACAAGAGTCCACGTCGCCGAGCCAGACCTGGCCGTCCGCCGCGTAGACGACGGTCTCGCCGTCCGGCGCGACCGCGATCTCTTCGATGCGCAAATGCTCTCGTCCGAGGTCGACGACGCCACCGCCGTCGAGCGGCGTCCACCGGAGCCGCTGGCGTGTGCGACCCCGCGTGTGGGCGGCGTAGAACGCACGCTCCCGCGCGGCGCAGGCCACGACACCCGTATCGGGGATGGCGTGCGCGCCCTCGGTGAGCGAGGTCGAGAAGACGCTCGGGGCGCGACCGTCCATGGAGATCGCCGAGTCCCCCGCGCCGTCGAGGTCCAGGAGGTGGACCTCCCACGCGCCATCCGGTCGGGCGTTCTGCAGGTAGACGAGGCGGCGCCCCCCGGGCAGGAAGGCCGGCGACGCCGCGCCGAGGCCCTGGCGCTGGGACGCCCCGGCCACGGCCGTCTCACGAACGGAGTTCCCCTCGAAGGCGACGTCGAAGACGTAGAGCTCCGTCAGCGGCGCCCCGGCGTAGGCCCCTTCGACGCACAAATAGCGCCCGGTGTCGTCGAAGACGGCCCCGCCGACGCGCCAGCGCGGATCGAGCGATTGCCGCAGCCAACCCGTGCCCCCGGACTCCAGGTTCAAGACCCCGACGCGGGCACGGTACTCCCCGCGCAAGACGTTGCGCGACACGGCGTCGAGCGCGATGCGTGTGCCGCTGGCGTGGACCGAAGGGCGCAGCGGGAACGGGTGTTCAGAGCGATAAAGGACCCGACGCTCGCCGGTGGTCGGTCGCAGCGCGACCAAGCGTGCGGCGCCCTCATCCACCTCTTCGAGCAACAACCAGCGACCCATGCTCTCCCCCCGGCCGGTGCCTGGCACCGCGAGCGCATCTTGCACGACGCGGGGGGTCGCTCCAAGCCGGAATCCCCTCGCGCTCAGTGGGTGCCGTGGCACGCCTCCAGGACACGCAACCGCTGTTCGAGGGGGAGCAAGAGGGCGTCGTCGCCCCCGCGGGCGATGCGGACCCGCAGGGCGTCGCGCGCGGGAGCGCCCTGGAGCTCGATGAGCGCGAGCAGGACACTGCGCAACGAGGGGTGGCGATCGTAGAGGTCGAGGAGCTGCGGCAGGTCCGCGGGGGCGCCATACGCGCCCAGGTAGTGGAGCATCGGCGCCAGGAGGCCGCGTCCCGGTTGGTCGAGCGCCTGGACCAACGCGGCGTGCACCTCGGGACCGCCCACCGCCAGGGTCGCGGCCACCAGCCCCTCCGCCTCGCCGCCCTGCACCGACTCGAGGGCGCGCAGGAGCGGGGGCACGGCGGTGCCCATGGGCACGGCGCGCAGCACGGCGAGCAACGCCTCGCACCGGCCCCCGGACTCGCCTCGAAGTCGACGCGCGAGCGGCACGGCCGCGGGCTCACCGACGACCTGGGCCGCCTCCTGGAGCGTCCGCATGCAGGGGACGCTCGCCCCCGTGCGGGGCGGCTTGGGCACGAGCTCGGCGACCGACGGATCTCCGCACCGCGCCAGGGTCAGCACCGCCACGGCGGCCAGCTCGGCGTCCCGCGCCTCGACGGCGCGCACGAGGCGCTCCTTGGCCCGGGGATCCCCCCCGACGAATCGCCCGAGCAGCGTGCAAGCCGTGAAACGACGCGCGTCGTCGGGGGACTCGAGGGCTTCGAGCAAGGGCCCGATCTCGTCGCGCTGCGCCGCCTCGACCAGCGGCCACCGCGGATCGGCGCGGGTCTCGTCGGCGACGTCGTCGAGGGTCGAGGTCGTCTCCAGGCGCGCCAGGGCGAAGAGCGCGGGATACCCGAGCACCGACGCCGCGGCTTCGACCGCGACCGCGGGCTCGGCGTCGGCGACGAGCGCCCACAGGCGCTGCGCACCGTCGGCGTCGGGGTGGGCCGCCACGGCCGCGACCAGCGCCGAGCGGACGGCGACCGTCGGGGTCGAGCGGTCCTCGGCCGCGGCGTTCAACCGTTCGAGGACGGCGATCCGCACCGTGGCATCGGGCACGAGCCGGGCCAGCCGACCCGCCTCCAGCGCGACCTCCGGGTCGGCCGAGCGGAGCCCCTCGACGATGAGGCTCGGCTCCGCCAGCGGCAGCCAATCGGCCATCCACCGCAGAAGGACCGCTCGCCCGGTGTCGTCCCACGTCTGCCACAGGACGACGACCAGCGGCCGATG
The DNA here is from genome assembly GCA_049318805.1 of Bradymonadia bacterium. Taxonomy (GTDB): domain Bacteria; phylum Myxococcota_A; class Bradymonadia; order UBA7976; family UBA1532; genus CANLBD01. The sequence goes on along the minus strand of JBMOFP010000064.1, from coordinate 24,500 downwards.
CGCAGCGAGCAGGCCGGCGAGGGCCTCCAGGGTCTCGCGCCGGCGGTGGGCGGGCACGTCGCGCAGCGTGGCCTTGAGGAGCGTGCGCGCCTCGCGGGCCGGGGAGTCGAGCCGTGTCCGCGGCAGGTACATCGCGAGGCCCGGCTGCGCCAAACCTACGGAGAGAATCTGTCGCGCGCCCCCGGGGCCCAGCCGATCGAGCACTCGGAGCATGCTGGCCGCCGCCGAGGTCGCCGGCTGAATGCGCGAAAGCTGCGCGAGCACGACCGGCACACACGCCAGGCCGTAGTCCGCGAGCGTCTCTTCCAAACGCGCGAGCACGGCGCTCGGAAGTTCATCGGGGTGCTTCTGGCGCTCCATCAGTGAGCGGAGCAGCGCGGGGATCGCGGGGGGCCCGAGCGCGAGCATGCGGTTCTGGATCGCCCGGTCGATCTCCGGCCGCCCGGTCAGCGCGGACGCAAGGTCCACCACGCGCCGCGCCACCGCCGGAGACCGGGGGTCGAAGTCGGCGTCTTCGGGCTCTTCATCCGCGCGCAGCAGCGTACGCACGAGGCCGGCGAGGGCGAGAGCCAGCAGCAGCAGCGCGAGGACCTCCAACCGTTCACTCCTCGTGTCGGCCGAGCACCACGTCGCCCAGGGTCATCGGGCCGCTGGAAGAGAAGCCCGAGACGGGCGTCGTGTCCTTCTTCAGGGCCTCGAGGGCCTCGGCCGCGGCCTCGGGGAAGAGGCGCCGCAAGCACGTGGCGGCGAAGAGCCGTGCGGTCGCGTGGCTCGTCTCGAGTGTGTCGATGAGCGACTGCATCACGGGCGGGCCCTTCGCCTTCAGGGACTCGTCGCACAGCCCCCAGATGGCGTCGCGGAACAGCGTGCCTTCGTCGGGCCAGCCGGCCTGGTCCGGCAACTGCGTCAGCGTCTTCCCGACCCCGTCCGCGGGGTCCAGGTCCACGAGCCTCTGCAGGACGGCCCAGCGCAAGACATTGCCGTTGAGCGGGTCCTCGACCCGAAGCAGCCGCTCGAGACCCTCGCGGGCCCGCGGTCCGAGCGCGTCCGCGGCGGCCTCGATGACGCGGGCGCGCACCGCGACGGGTGAGGCCGGATCACGGGCGGCGTCCAGCAGGAATCGAAGCGGGGTCTCGTTCCCGTTCACGGCGACGGCCTCGACGAGCGGCTCCGGCAGGTTCGGCCAGGCGCGTCGGCAGCGCTCGAGCAAGATGGACGCGGCGCGGAGCTGCGAGGGCCCGTGGCGGAGCTGCGCCAGCACGCGTGCGATCGACAGCACGCGTGCGGGGTCCTCGGCGGACGCCAACGCCTCGGCGAAAGGCGGGGCGACGGCGGATGCATCGGTCAAGCCCGCCGCGAGCGCCACGGCCTCGATGGAGCGCCCGCGCGGCTGCGCCTTGCCGGTCGCAACGACCTCGGCCCCCCAGGTGGCGAACGCCGTGAGGGTCGGCTGCACGAGCTCATCGCCGTAGTCCTTCGCAAAGGGCAAGAGCGCGTAGAGCAGGTCCTTCGCCCGCTGAGGCACCGTCGGGTCGTCGTCGATGATGGGCGCCTCGAAGTTCCGTCGAAGCCACGAGAAGGTCGCGGCGCCGACCTGGGCGCGGTCCTCGGGCGTGGCGCGCTCCACCACCGCGACCACGTACCCCGGCGCGCCCATCTCGAAGAGGGCGCGGGCGGCGCGCACCCGGAGATCGAGGGGCCGCTCGGTGTCGGCCATGTAGCCCGCGAGGCGCCGATCCCCCCCCCGGACCCCCGCCCACTTCTCGAGGTCCGCTTCGTTCACCGCGCAACCGGCCAGCACCCCGCTCAGGAGCAGGAAAGCCGCCAGCGGACGGGCTCGTCCACGGGTGCATCCGTTCACGTCATCTCCCTGAAATCACGCGGGTTTCTCGACGCGGAGCAGCGTAGGCGCCGCCCCGGAGAGGCGTCAACATACGGCACCGACGTTGCGAACTGGGCCGGTTTCGGGTCTTAAATCCGCGTCATGTCGGAGAGCCCGGTCGACGCGCGCATCACGGAGCTCGAACAGCGCCTGGAGAAGCTGCGCCTCCAGTTCGAGCAACACTTCCTCGGCAACGAGCGCATGCCGCCCACACCCGAGCGGGACAAGTTCGTGCGCGACTTGCGCGCGCTGGACCCGACGAAGATGGCCTCGGTGCCGCGCTTCCGGCTGGCGAACCTGAACGTGCGGCTCACCACCTTCGACACCTACTGGCAGAAGACCTTGCGCGCCATCGAGGAGGGCACCTACGCCCGCGACAAGTTCAAGGCCGACCTGCACGAGCGTGCGCGTCGCGAGCGCAAGAACGGAGCCGCCGCGGCGCCCCGCACCGAGGCCGAAGAGCGCGCGAGCCGCGACCGGACCGCCGCCGTCGCCCACGAAGCGGAGGCCTTCCTCGCGGCGCTCGGGACCGCGCCCAGGGCGTCGTCGCCGGTCGCCGCGAGCCCACCCGCGGGTCCCGCCCTGGGTCTCCGGGGTGTTCCCGTCGCGCCGGCCCGGGGTACGCCGGTCTCACCCACCCCGGCGCCCCCCGCCGCGGCCCCGTCCGTCGCCCCCATGCGCGGCGCGCCCCTCGCCTCGCCGGCGACGCCCACGCCCGCACCGGCGATGCGCGGCGCCCCGGTCGCCTCGCCGCCGACCCCGCCGCCGACCCCGCCGCCCACACCCGTACCCCCGATGCGCGGCGCCCCGGTCGCCGCGCCGCCCGCGCCCCCCATGCGCGGCGCCCCCGTGGCCCAGCCCCCTCTGCGGGGTCGACCCGTGGGTGCCCCCGAAGGTCATTGACCGCTCGACGAACCGCCGCGTGCGCGCGAGGACTCCCCATTGACCCGCATCGACCTCGACTCCCCCCTCCTGACGGCGCTGGCCGATGGCTTGATCCAGGTCGACGCCACGGACCGAATCACCTTCTGCACCGGCCGATTGGGCCTCAGCGCGCTGCCGGCGGAGACACTGCACGGCCAGGCGCTCGACGCGATCCCGCTGGCGCCTCATCACATCGAGGCCCTCCGCATCGCGGTCGATCGCACCCGTGAGACCAGCGTGGTGGAGCGGCTCGAGTTCATCTCCAGCCGCGGCGGCGAGACACGTTGGCTCGATCTGCGGGTCGTCGCCGACGAGGACGCACGGGTCCTCATCGCCGGCCGTGACGTGACGGAGCAACGGCGCGCGGACGAGCAGGTCCAGCGCGCGAATCGGCTGAGCGCCGTGGGCGTGCTCTCCGCCGGGGTCGCCCACGAGATCAACAACCCGCTGACCTTCATCTCCGGCAACCTCGGTTTCCTGCTCGACCACCTGCACCGAGCTCAACGCACCGGCGAGCCGCTCGACCTCAACGAGCTGCGCAACGCCACCTACGACGCCGTCGACGGCACGCGCCGGACCCAAGAAATCGTCAATGATCTGAGGACTTTCGCGCGCCCGGAGTCGCGCACCTTCGAGGTCGTCGACGTGCAGTCGGTCCTGGACGCCGCGCTGCGGATGACCCGCAACGAGCTCGTGCATCGGGTCACGCTCGAGGAGCAGCGCCACCCCTGCCCCGCCGTTTTCGGCAACCCGTCGCGGCTCGCACAGGTCGCGGTGAACCTGCTCGTGAACGCGCTCCAGGCCATGCCGGACCGGGCCGCCCGGCACAATCGCATCACCGTGCGCACCTTCGAGCGGGACGGCGCCGCGGTCCTCGAGGTCGAAGACAACGGGCGTGGCATCGAGCCGGAGGATCTGTCGCGGATCTTCGAGCCCTTTTTCACGACCAAGGTCGCCGGGGGCGGAACGGGCCTCGGCCTCGCCGTGTGCCACGGCATCGTGACCGAGCTCGGTGGCCACATGGAGGTGGAGTCCGAGGCCGGCCTGTGGACCTGCTTCCGCGTCGTGGTGCCCGGTCACGACGGCACGGTCGCCCCTCGGCTGCAGCGCATCTCGGGGGTGGTCCACACGCCCCCGCCCCGCGCGGGGCGGATTCTCATCGTCGACGACGAGCCGCTCGTGCTCACGTCTCTGCGGCGCGTGCTCGGTCGATTCCACGAGGTCGTGACCTTCACGGACGCGCGGGATGCCCTGGCGCACTTCGACCAGAAGGCGAGCCGGCTGGAGGACTTCGACCTCCTGCTGTGCGACGTGATGATGCCCAATATGTCGGGCGACGAGCTCTACGACGCGTTCTTCGAGCGGGACGCCGGGGTCGAACGACGCTTTGCGCTGATGACCGGCGGCACCTTCACGGAGCGGGCGAGCGCCGCGTGCCGACGCCTCGACCTGCCCGTCTTCGAGAAGCCCATCGACTTCCTCGCCCTGGAGCGCTTCATCGCGGAGCGCCTGGACGACCGGGCCCGCACTTGAGCGCTCAGCGCGGCTGACGCCGCCAGTAGCTCCAGTAGGGCGGCTCCAGCTCGGGGACCCGCTCGGAGACCCACACATAGCCCTTCGCCTGCCAAGCGCGGCGGGCCGATTCGGGCTGCCCCGAAGGGCGGTCCGTGAGCGTGGGGTGGTACACGAGGTAGTCGATCTGCTTCTGGAGCACGTAGGACTCGGGCGCCACCCGGGTGTGTCCCGGCCGATTGCCGCGCGGCTCGACCTCGTGGGCGATCCACTCGTCGTTCAGGCCGAGCACGTCGAGCGTGTACAGGCGGGAGTAGAACGGGATGATGCCCGCGGCCGTGGTCGCGAGGCTCGCGTCGGGGGGCGCCGTGGCGGCCAGGTGTTTGCCGATGGCCGTGCACTGACCGGCAAAGAGCTTCAACCACCCGATGCGGTCTACGCCCCCTTCGCTGCCCACGGTCATGGCCCAGCGATCGATCTGCACGGTGCGTGCGCCCAGGCCCGCGGCGACGACGAGCGCGATCGCCGCGAGCGCGAGGCGAGGCAGGCGCGTGAGGTGCGGTCGCAACGCCTCGAGCGCGCGCACGAGGAGGATCGCGAAGACCGGCAAAAGCGGCACGAGGAAACGACCCAGCGCCATGAAGTCACCGCCCACGCGGACGACGTGCAGGCCCACGCCGGCGAGCACGAAGCCCGCGGTCCCCACGAGCCGGCGCTCACCGCGCAGCAGAAAGAACACCGGCAGCCACGCCCACAGGTGGTGGTCCCGCACGAAGCTCCACGCGTAGAGCAGCCCGGGGCGCCAGAACGAGGCCGCCCCGGTCTTGACGTAGTAGGTGTTCGGGAACGGCCACCCGTAGTACGCGAAGCGCCAGGCGAAGTAGGGCCCGAAGACCGCGACGAAACCGATGCCCCACAGCCAGTCGCGCGCCGCCGGCAGCGTCCGCGCCCGGGCCCACTCGACGACCCGCGCGAGCCCGCAGAGCCCGAAGAGCAACATGCCCTCTGGGCGCGCCATCGCCGACAGGCCCAGGATCGCGCCGCTCCAGGGGACGCGGTGGGGGCGGCCCGCGGCGGCGTCGCGTCCCTCGAGCAGGAACCTCAGCAGGCCGAGTGTGGCGAGGCACGTGAACTGTTGCGTCTCCAGGCCCCCGGAGGACCAGCACGCGTAGCCCGGGGCGGCGGCCAGCCAGAGCGCGGCGACCGTGTCGACGGCGCGCGGCTCGGGTCTGGCCCTCGGCGCCGCTCGCCAGCGCGCGAGGAAACGTACGACCAGCAGGAGCGTGGCGACCCCGAAGGCGACCCCGAGCCCGTGACCCCACGGCACCGGATCCCCGCCCAGGGCCAGCACACCCGCCATCGTGACGGTCCAGAGGAAGTTCGTGTACCCCTCGACCCGCTCGCCCGGGTTGAAGGTCAGCTCCCCGTGCCGGACCAGGTTGTCGGCGTACCGAAAGCTGATGAACGCGTCGTCGTTGACGAATTCGAAGTACCCCGCGTGCACCACGAGCAGCACACACGCGGCGAGCACGAGGGCGCGACGAAGATGCGGGGAGTCGAGCGGGGCGGTGCCTTCCACGGGCGGACTATACCCGGCCCGGCTCCAGAGACCACGCCGGCGCGACCTGCTACGTTCGCCGCGCATGAAGGTCCATGGAAACCTCACGGGGCTGAAGCCGAACCAGCGTGACCGGCTCGAGAAGCTCTACGATCGCAAGGTCCCGAAGGAGCGCATCGTCTCGGTGCCGCTCGCCCAGAGCATCGCGGAGCTCTCGGCCGAGACCGGCCGGCAGATCGGGCTCACGCTCGACCGCGCCGGTCGGGTCGTGCACGTCATCGTCGGCGAGTCCGAGAAGCTCTTTTTGCCGGACCTGGGGCGCGCGCGCGCCGGCCGAAGCCGGTTTCGCGGGGTCCGACTGGTCCACACGCACCTGCGGGGCGAACCCCTCACGCGAGACGACCTCACGGACCTCTCGCGTTTGCAGCTCGACCTGATCGCGGCGGTGCTGGTCGGGACGGACGGTCGCCCCGACTTCCTCGAGCACACGCACCTTTTGCCCATCGGCCACGATCCGCCCTGGGCGAAGCCGACGCGTGTCCGACTCCACGACGACACGCTCGACTTCGACGCCTTCATCAACGCGCTCGAGGACGAGTTCGCGCGCAGCGCCGTGGGCGCCCTCGAGACGCAGGGCCAGACCCGGGCCCTCGCCGTGCACGTGACGACCACGAGCAAGGCCGAGGCCGAGGAGAGCCTGCGGGAGCTCGGTGAGCTCGCCCACACCGCGGGGGTGCTGCTCGTGGACCGTGTCGTGCAGCGTCGACCGCAGCTCGACCCGAAGTTCGTGCTCGGCCGCGGCAAGCTCGACGAGCTCCTGCTGCGCTCGATGCAGCTCGACTGCGAGCTCATCGTCTTCGACCAGAACCTGTCGCCGTCTCAGGTCCGCGCCATCGCCGACGCCACGGACGCGAAGGTGCTCGACCGCAGCCAGCTCATCCTCGACATCTTCGCCCGGCGCGCCCACACGCGCGAGGGCAAGCTCCAGGTGGAGCTGGCCCAGCTCCGCTATGCGCTCCCGCGGCTCGCCCACAAGACGACCGCGCTCTCGCGGCTCATGGGCGGCGTCGGCGGGCGGGGCCCCGGCGAGACGAAGCTCGAGATCGACCGACGCCGGGCCCGCGAGCGGATTCATCGCCTCGAGCGCGAGATCGAGGACCTCGAGACCCACCGTGCGACCCTACGGCGACGCCGCTCGGCGCGCGAGGTGCCCGTCGTCTCCATCGTCGGCTACACCAACGCCGGCAAGAGCACGCTCTTCAACGCGATCACCCAGAGCGCGGTGCTCGCCGAGGACAAACTCTTCGCCACGCTCGACACCACGACCCGCAGGCTCCGGTTCCCCGCGGACCGGGAGCTCGTCATCACGGACACCGTTGGATTCATTCGTGATTTGCCGAAGGACCTGGTCGCCGCGTTCAAGGGCACGCTCGAGGAGCTGCACGAGGCCGATCTGCTCCTGCACGTCGTCGACTGCGCGGACTCCCGCTTCGAGCAGCAGGCGGTCGCCGTGGAGCGTGTGCTGGCGGAGCTCGAGCTGCTGAGCAAGCCGCGGTTGCTGGTCTTCAACAAGGTCGACCGGCTCGACCCGCTGGTCGCCGAGAACCTGTGTCGCATCCACGGGGCCCTGGGGGTGTCGGCCCTCACACGCGACACACTTCGGCCCCTGCTGGCCGAGGTCGAGGCGCGGGTGTGGCGGAGCCCCGCCGCGGCCGAGCGCGCGCCCGACTGGATGCCCGAGGTCGTGCCCGACGTATCGCCCGAGACGTAGTCCCTCGGTCAGTGCCCCGCCTCGACGTCGAAGCGCAGCGAGTCCGGCACGAGCTCGAAGTCGGCGTAGGGGAAGGGCCCGCTCTCGAGCTGCCAGACCGCCTGGGCGTGGCGCGGCACCTGTCGCCCGTCGATGCACTGGAAGTCGTGCACGGGGCTCGACCACGGTGTCGGCACGGGCTCGCTCGAGCCGCGCACGTCCATGGAGCGGTCCTCGGTCTCGAAGTTCACCGGGGCCCCTCGCCGGTCGACGGTGACGCGCGCCCGCACGGTGCGGCCCGCATCGGTGAGCGAGAGGTCGAAGGCACCGGCGTCGACCTCGCCCCAGCGAATGCCCGGATGAAACAGGAAGGACGGCGCGAGCAGGACGGCGTCGTTGAGCCAGGTCACCTGCTCGCCGCGGTCGAAACCGGCGCCGTGGCCGTCGACCACGGTGACGAGGTCGAACGGCCGGATGACCATGCGCCCGTGCCCATCCGCGTAGGTGTCGCGACCGTGGACCGGCATGCCCCAGACCCGCAAGCGCATGTGAAAGTGGCGCGCGATCACCAGTCCGCTGCTGTACTGCCTCGTCTCGCACGCCCGCCACGGCTGGTCCGCGCCCAAACGAAAGCGTCCCACGAAGGACGCGATGAAGGACCAGTTTTTCGGTCGACCGACGACCCCCATGAAGCTGAGGTAGCGCTGCGCAGGCTCGGGCAGGGGCTCGAGCTCGCGCACCCCGATCTCCCCGAGCGACGACGGCGTGGTGGGCAGGTCAAGGCGTCCGAGCTCTCGGACGAAGCGCGTTTCCAGGGTCATGCTGCACCTCGCGGGTTCGTGCGCGTCGAACACCGTGGAAATGCAACTCACGGGCCGTGCGTCTCGACGCCTGATGCCGAGCGAGATGGGTGGAAAAAGTAACACCCGCGGGTGATCGTCGCGGCCATGAAGGCACCTCGACAGGCCCGCATCGCCCCCGCCGGGGCCGACTACGACATCCGTGTGCTGGGGGTCCAGGCCACGCCGCTCCGCGACTTCTATCACGCGCTCGTTCGCCTGCCGTGGTCGGTGACCTTCCTCGTCATCGCCCTGGCCTACGTGGGCGCGAACGCGCTCTTCGCCTGCATCTACCTCGTCGTCGGGGGCCTCGCGAACGCCCGCACCGGCGGCTTCGCGGAAGCGTTTTTCTTCAGTGTCCAGACCATGGGCACCATCGGCTACGGCGCAATCTACCCCGAGACCTTCGCCGCCAACTGTGTGGTCGTCGCGGAGTCGATCGTGGGCCTGATCGTGACGGCGCTGGCCACGGGGCTGGTCTTCGCGAAGTTCTCGCGGCCGACCGCCCGGGTGGTCTTTATGCGCAAGGCGACGATCTCACGCGTCGACCGCGTCCCGACCCTGGCCTTTCGGCTCGGCAACGAGCGCGGCAATCGCATCGTCGACGCCCAGATTCGGGCCGTGATGGCCCGAACGGAGCACACCGCCGAGGGACACTCCTTCTACCGCCACCACGACCTCAAGCTCGGTCGAGACCGGATCGTGTCCCTGGCTCGGTCCTTCTCGGTGCGACACGTCATCGACGAGGCGAGCCCGCTTCACGGGCTCGATGCGGCGAGCTTTGCGGCGCTCGAGTGTGAGCTGCACGTCATCGTCACGGGCACCGACGACACCACGATGCAGCCCGTGCACGCGCTCCACTCCTACTACGCCCGGGACCTCGTGTGGAACGCGCGCCCGGTGGACATCCTCTCGGAGGATGCCGAGGGCAACCTGGTGCTGGACCTGCGCAGGTTCCACGACACCGAGCCGACCGCCGACTGACGGGCGCGGTCAGTAAACCTCGCAGTACGCCGTGCTCTCGTAGGGCGCCTTGCCCTTCTTCTGCCCGCCGAGGATCACGTCCATGCACGCCTGCGCATCGTTCGCCATGGCCTTCTTGGGCACGACCAGCCAGCCCATGCGCATGAGGGGCTCTCCCGGCTCGCTGGCCCCGGGCGACCAGGTGATCGTCGACTCGTCGGTGTGACAGCCCACACAGCCGCGGTCCTCCTCGATGGGCGCCTCGCACTCGTCGATGGGGCCCCACGGATTGCCGCAGGGTTGGCCGTCGTTCTTCTGAACACACATGTGGAAGTTGCCCCAGGTGGTCCCTTCGAGCTCCGCCGGTCGGTCCGCGGGGCCACCCTCGAAGCAGTGGGGGTTGTAGGAGAGGTCGAGATCCGCCCCGGACTTTGTGCGTGTGTCACCGGGGGGCTTCGGCATCCAGTAGGTCGCCCAGGTCAGGTACCCGTCGCCGCCGAAGCCGTCGCCCGTGCCCACGGACACATGCATGCCCACGAGGTACTGGCGTTCCATATTGGGAGGCACGTAGCTGTAGAAGTCGACGAGGTTCGCGCTCTCGGGGAGCTGACCCTGCGTGCGCCAGAAGGTCTTCACGACCCGCAGCCCCGGGGCGAAGACCGGCATCCAGGTGTTCTTCGGGTCCGAGCAGTACTGGGCGCGCGCGGCGATGCCGCAGCCGTCGAAGTAGTCCCGGTCCATCAGGTGCTCCGCGAGAGGCACCTCGACGAGGGTGCGTTTGTCCGCCGGGGTCTGCTCGCGCGGGTCGAGGTGCCAGGGCTTGTCGACCCCAGGGATCAGTGTCCAGATGGGCCGGAAGCTCTCCCAGGCGGGCAGCCCCAGATACTCCGGCACGTCGTTGATGGGGTCCGTCAGCTCCTCTCGAATCTGCGTGATCTGGGCAAGATGGCACCAGGCGACCTCGCGGGCGTTGGGGTTCGCGCCGAGCTCGGCACACGAGAGCGCCGGAGGAGGCGCGAAGGCGTTGGCGGCGCCCAGCGGCGGCCGCGCGGCCTTCAACGCAAGGCCGCCGGGCACGGTGCCGGCCGGGGCCGGTGGCACCGGCGGGGAGGGCGAGGTGGTGAAACACGGCTTGATCCAGAGACCGCCGTCCTGGGGGGCCGGCAGGACCTCGGCCTCGCAGTCGCAATCGTCGTCGGCGCCGAGCGCTTCGGCGGTCTTGGCAGCGAGCGCTTCGAGCCAGGCGCCGTAGGGCACGGGCGCCGAGCCCCCGAGCGTCGTCGGGTTGTGCAGGAACATGAACGTGGTCGAGCGTGGGCCACGGCTCTCTCCCTCGACGAGCGGGAGCGCCAGGTGCACGTTGACGCGCAGAGGCGTCGACGGGTCGAGGCGCTGCGGATCGATCGGCAGAAAGAGGCTGCCATCCTCGCGTGCGACGGCCTCGGTCGCGAAGCCGAGCCGACTGGCCGTGAAGCTCGGGCACAGGTCGGGGCGCTCCGTGGAGGAGGCGCCGTAGGCGAGGCCGAACTGAGGACGCCCAGCCACTGCCGGTGATGCGTTCTGAACCACCAGACAGCGCCCCCCGGCCGAGGGCACGGCGCCGAGCTGGACGTCGAGCCGTGTGGAGGTCGCGCCGGGCAGGACCCGCGTGGGCACGCTGCCGAAACGGACGACAGGATTCGGGGGCAGGTTCGTACCGACGATGCGCAACGTGGCGCCCGGTGCGACGGGACCTGCGAGGGCGCGGCCCTGCGCGTCGAGGATCCGGCGCACGACCGGACCTCGGGGAGGCCGCAGGCGGGCAGCCCGGGGACGCGGCCGGCGTCGGGGAAGGGCGCCGCGGGAGGGCGCGCACCGGGGCGATTGTTCAGGAAACGAGCGAGGTGGGTGTCGTCCGCGGCGTCGACGCGTCCGTCGGCGTTGACGTCGGCGGCGACGCGACACTCGGGCAAGACACCCGTGCGAATCGCGCGGCGCAGGGCCCGCAGGTCGTCGAGGTCGACGTCCAGGTCGGCGTCGAGGTCGGCCCGCACGAAGGACTGCCCGCCGAGCGCCAGGCTCAGGTCGGTGGTCTGGACCTTGCCGCCGAGGGTGAGGGACAACGCGCCGAAAAGGGGCACCGGGGCTGGAGGCACCTGCACCGTGAGTGTGTCTTCGGTGGCGGAGACGACGTCGACGCCGGTCTCGCCGAGCTTCGCTTCGGTGACCTGGTCCAGGCCGAAGCCCGTGAAGGTCACGCTCCCCCCGGTCTGCGGCAAGGTCGTCTCGTCGACACAATCGACCGTGGCGGGCGGCGTGAACTCGGCCTGCAGCGCGGGCGTCGTCAGGCGCGCGGTCGACTCGAAGAAGGGCGAGTCGCCGGCTTGCATCACGCCGACCTCGCCGTAGGCTGCGAGGTCGGTGCCCGCGATCGGGATCGACAGAAGCACGGTCTCGGCGTCGCCGACCACGGACGACGCGAGCAGCACGCCGTCGTGACGTGTCAAACGCACGGTCAGAGGCAGCTCGACCTCGACGGGCTGGCTGTCGAGGGGCGTGCTGGGCCCCCCCGACATTGGTCGAACGGCGGCGATGAGCCGGGTCGTGCCGTCGTCCGCCGACCGCTCTACGGCGACGTAGAAGTGCGCGGCGTCCGGCTGCCGCGCGTTCGAGGTCAAGACGAGTCCCGCTCGACCGCCCTCGTCGACCGCCAGGACCGTCGTGGCCACGTGATAGTTCCCGACAGCGCCCCGCAGTAGGCCCTGAAAGCTGTCGGTCAGCTCGCCGGGGCCAAGGCTGACGCTGCACAGCTCTACCTCTTCCCCGCCGGAGGCCGGGCGCGCGGCGCCGATCTCCGTGCCGACGCGGACCGACGTGTACGTCGGCACCGCGAGGTCCGCGTAGCAAGGCATCTCCTGAGCCATGGCGCCGCCTGGCAAGAGCACGCCGCCCAACATCCCCCAAGTCATCCACTTCTTCATGTGCGCCACTCCTTTCGAGGGGCGAAGTCGCCCTCGACCCTTGAAGTGACGCGCGGCGGCGAACGGTTCACGGAGGATGCGAGAAAACCGCACGAATCGTATCCTCCGCCCCATGGCCTACCCCGACGCCCTGCCCCACGGTCCGCTCACCGAGGTGATGCCCGAGACGTTTTTTGTCACCGGGACCTCGCGCCCGCAGTTCATGGGCTCAGCGTGGCAATTCAGCCGGAACATGGTCGTGCTGCGTCGGGGAGAAACGTTGACCCTGGTCAACACCGTGCGCCTGGACGAGGCCGGTCTGGCCGCCCTCGACGCGCTTGGTGAGGTGACCACCGTGGTGCGACTCGGCGCGTTTCACGGTCTCGATGACGCGTTCTACCTGGACCGCGCCCCCAGCGCTCGGTACTTCGGCCTCCCTGGAGCCCAGCCCGACGGCGCGCGCGCCCCGGACCTCGTTCTTCACCCCGAGGCTCCGCCCCCCGTGCCCGACGCGCAGGTCTTCCTTTTCGAGACCGCCAAGGTGCCGGAGGCGCTCCTCCTCGTGCCGACCAGCGGGGGCACGCTCATCTCGTGTGACAGTCTGCAGAACTGGGCCGAGCCCGACGCCTTCTTCGACGCCGAGAGCGCCGAACGCATGAGAGCTTTCGGGTTCATCGCGCCCGCGAACATCGGCCCGGGGTGGCGGCAGGCCGCGCAGCCGGAGGCGAGCGACTTCGCGCGGATCGAGGCGCTCCCGTTTCGCAACCTGCTGCCCGCCCACGGCACACCGCTCCTGGACACTGCCCACGCGGCGCTGTCGCAGACGTTTCGGCGTGCGTTCAGCGCGTGAACGCGGCGGCCGACGACGAAACGCTCTTCTCGGCGTGGATGGGTGGGGACCGCGACGCCGGCGCGCGCCTCGTGGAGCGTCACTACGACGCCATCGTTCGGTTCTTCAGGACGAAGGCGGGCGACCACACCGACGACCTGGTCCAGCGGACTTTCCTGGCGGTCTCGGAGGCCGGCGAGCGATACCGCGCCGCCGCGTCGTTTCGTGCGTTCCTGTTCGGCATCGCGCGCAACGTCTTCCTGGAGTTCTTGCGCACGTGCGTGCGTGACCGCCTGCGCGACCCCGACTTCGGCGTCAGCTCCGTGGTGGATCTGCGCACCGGGGCGGCCACACGCCTCGGTCGCCACGACGAGCAGCAGCTTCTCCTCGCCTGCCTGCAACAGCTCCCGGTGGAGCTCCAGGTCGCCGTCGAGCTTTACTACTGGGAGGGGATCAGCGTCCCCGAGCTCGCGTCGATTCAGGGTGTACCGCCAGGGACCGTGAAGAGTCGACTCTTTCGGGCCCGCGCGCTCTTGCGCGAGGCCCTCGAGCGCTCGCAGGCGATCTCGGCCGAGAAGTCTCTGGTGAGCGCGGTCTTCGATACCTGGACCCCACCCGCGCCCGACGACGGTTACGACGGTTAACGACGGCTAACGACCGCACGCCAGGAGTCGCCCGTGCGCGTAGGGTCCGTGCAGGCACTCGTGGCGCCGCCAGGGACTCTCCAGCGTCGCCGCGCGGCGTCGCAACGTCGCCGCCGCGCGCTCGAGGGCGAGCTGCGCGTCGGCCGGCCGACCCGCCACGCGCAGAACCTCGAAGGTCGCCCAGCCGACGAGCGCGTCTTGCTCCACGACCTCGACCTGGGCGGCCGCCTCCAGCGCCGCTGCGTGAGCGAGGGCGGCTTCGGTCTCCCCGAGAGCCAGGTGCGCGAGCGCTTGCGCGGCGAGCGCCGGCCCTCGAATCGCGGGCGCCGTCGCCGCCTCCCCGGCGTGCGCCGCTGCGTCACACGCTTCCAGCGGCGCGTCGTGGCGCAGCGCCGCGAGCGCGAGGTAGAGCCACGCCCCGGCGCGCATGCGGGGCGACTCGCCGGTCCGTTCGACCACACGGCGCAACACACCGCGCGCCTCGTCCAGGCTGCGTGTTTCGGCCAGCAGCTTCCCCCGGGTGTACTCGGCCCAGACCTCCAGATAGTCGGCACCGAGCAAGGACGCGACGCGCCGCGCATCATCGATGACCGTGTCGGCGCGGGCCCAGGCGCCCGTCCAGCAGAAGAGCGACCCGAGATAGAGCTGGACCTGCGCGGCCCCGCGGGGGTCCCCCGCCTCGACATGGGCCTCGTGGGCGCGCGTGAACGCCTCGATGGAGGCGTCGTAGTTCACCGCGCGACCGTCGGTGAGTCCTCGCCAGGCCCAGGCGCGCGCGAGGGCACCGAGCCCGCCCGCGTCCAGGGCGGCCCGCAGCGCCTGTCGAGCGCCGTCGCCCCGGTCGCTCGACAGGGCGCTGGCCTGGGTCGCGATCCGTCCGCAGCTCATGACCCACGCGTCCCGAGCCTCACCGACCTCGGGGCGCGCGTACGCGCTCAAGGTCTCACCGACCGCCCAGACCTGGTCGTTGCGTCCGAGCTGCCCCGCGGCCGTGAGCAGGCTGCTCTGGGCGCGCAGCCACGCCGTCGAGCCCGGTGGGGCCCCCTCGACGGCTTCGGCCGACAAGCTCAGCGCACGCTCGACCTCACCGCTCCAGAAGGCCCCCTCGGCGCCGAGCAGGCGCAGCTCGGTCTTGATCGGCGCGGCCTCTGCGTGCTCGAGCCCTTGCGCCAGGGCCTCGGCGAAGGCGCCCGTGTCGCCGCCGGCCAGCGCGCCGCGCGCAGCCCGAAGCCAGTAGGGTGCGGCGCGCTCCGGCGTCCCTCCGGCCTGCAGGTGTGCGGCGACGCGTGCCGGATCGGCGCTGCCGTCGGCCGCAAGGACCTCGGCCGCCGCGCGGTGCCCCAGGGCGAGGTCGTCCGGCGTCAAGAGCCCGTAGAACGCCGCGCGTGTCAGCGCGTCGTTGAAGTTCCACACGGCACGCGTGCGCGCATCGGCGCTCGACGCTCGGCGGAGAAACCCCTTCGCTTCGAGCTCCGCGAGGCGCGCCTCGACGTCGTCGACGACAGCCCCGCCCCCCAGCACCGCCGCGACGTGGACGGCCGAGAAACGGGCCTCGAGCACGCTCGCCGCGCGGAGGAGGCGGCGGCTGTCGGGGTCCAGGGCTTCGATGCGCGCGCCCAGCAGGCTGGTCGAGGTGCCGTCCCGCAGCTCCAGGCCGGCGTCCAGCGCGCGCACGAGGACCCTGAGTCGGCCCGGTCGGCCATCGGCGCGGTCGAGCAGGCTCGAGCGCATGGCCGCCGGAGCCCCGGGCGCCCACCGCGCGGCGAGATGAGAGAGCGCTGCGCGCCGGAGCGGTGCCAAGGCCACGGGCGCGATCGCCGGCACGCCGCACGCCGTCAGGGTGGCGTGGAGCTCCGCCTCCCGCGCCCCCGCGTGGGTGGCCAGCATCACAAAGAACGCGTGGTCCCGGAGGTGCACGGCGCCCCGTGCGAGATACCGCATCGAGACCAGGTCCGCTGCGTGGGCGTCGTCGACGAGCACGACGACGGGGCCCGTCCCGGCCCACGCCTCCAACTGGGTGAGCCAGGCGAGCCGCAACGCGTCCGACCAGAGCAAAGCGGCGCCCGCGGCGGCCTCCCCGCCCTCGTCGAGCTTGTCGAGCAGCGCACGGACCTCGGGCGCCGAATGCGGGGGTCCGATGAGCTCGCGCAGCAGTCCGAACGGACGCTGTCGTGTCCCGGGCTCACCCGCCCCCTCGAGGACGCGCGCACCCGGCCAGGCTCGATGCACCTCGGCGCCGAGCTCGCCGACCACGGCCGTCCGCCCGACACCCTCCGGCCCGGTCAACAACACGACGTTGGCCACGGATTCGTCGAGCGACTCCCCGAGGAGGCCGCGGAGTTGACCGAGCGCGCGAGACCGCCCGACCAGGCGCCCCTCGGCGTTCGCCTCCAGAGTGTCCTCGTGGACCCCACCGTCCTCCGCACGTCTCGTCTGCTCCCGCATGGAGAGGCCTGCGGCGGGTGGGGTGAAGTGCACCAGCTCCGCGCGGAGGTCCGAGAGCTCGGCCCAGACCGCGTTCATGGAGCCGGGCCGGTCCTTCGGTGCCTTCGCCAGCATGCGACCCAGGAGCAGGTCGAGCGCCCGTGGCGCGTCGGGACGCAGCGCCACCAGGCTCGGCGTCGGCTGGTTCACGACGGCCGAGAGCACCGTCGCCGGGTCGTCGCCTCGAAACGGAAGCTGCCCGGTGAGCGACTGGAAGAGCGTGACACCGAGCCCCCAGACGTCGGCGGAGACGCCGTGCTCGCCCCGAAACTGCTCCGGCGCCATGTAGCTCGGGGTGCCGACGAAGAGACCGGTGGCCGTCAGGCGCACGGCGACGGCGTCCCCCCGGGCGATGCCGAAATCGAGCACCCGCACGGCGTCGACGGACCCATCGAGCAGGAACAGGTTCGCCGGCTTCACGTCCCGGTGCACGACACCCGCGGCGTGCGCGGCGCCGAGGCCGCGCGCGGCCCGCATGCCCATACGGAGCGCCTCGTCGACCCCCAACGGGCCTGCGGCGAGGCGGTCCGCGAGGTCCAGGCCCTCGAGCCACTCCATCACGAGATACGGCGCGCCGTCGTCGGCGTGGCCGTCGTCCAGGTACCGCACGATCGCCTCATGTCGAAGCGTCCGTAGGACCGCCACCTCACGCGCAAAGCGGCTGCGCTGGTCCGAGGTCGCGTTCGTGAGCACCTTGACGGCCACGAGCGGTCCGCCGTCCTCCGGGCGCGCCCGGAAGACCACGCCCATGCCGCCGGCCCCGACCTTGCGTTCCAGCAGGTATCGGCCCAGGCGAGGCGGGCTTCTCGGGGCCCCGACGGCCGCGGCGAGCACGGCGTTGAGCCCCACGGCCCGCGCGAGGCCCCGCTCGGGCGCGGGTCGACCGGCGAGCTCGGCGAGCGCGGTGGGCGCGCGTCCGAGGCCCGCAGGGTCCTCCCCTTCGGTGTCGCCCCGAGACCTCATCGCACGGGAGCATGCCCAATCGGCGAGGTTGTGTCAGCGCGTGCGGCGGCCGAAGCGCCGGCGCGCACCCGCTCGAACTCCAGCCCGAAGCGCGCCAGATACTTGCGCAGGCGGTCGGCGTCGTTCGACGAGGTCTTGCGGGCGCGGGACGCCTGGAAGAGATGGCGCCCCGCCGCCGACAGGCTCTCGGCGCTTCGGCAGACCTCGAGCACGAGCGCGAGTTGCACCCGGTCGAAGCGATCGAGCTGCTCGACGGCTTCGTGCCCGAGGGTCTCGGCGACCCGGTCGTCGGACACGGTGCCGCGCCACCGTGCGCGCAGGCGCGAGACCTCGGCCTCGACCGTCGCCGCGTCGATCCGCCCGCCCGGGGCAAGGGTCGCCATGCGGAGCACCGCCGCGCCGAGGTCTCTGAAGTTCCCGGTCCAGAGCGCCTCGGCGCTGGTCCCAAAACGCAGAAAGGCCTCACGCGCCTCGCGCGAGAACGTCACACGATGGCCCAGCGCGCGGCCCACCCGGTCGAGCTCGAGGGCGAGGTTCGGCTCCAGGTCCTCGGGCCGCTCCCGCAAGCCCGGCAGGCGGAAGTGCCAGAGGTCGATGCGCGCGAGCAGGTCCTCGCGGAATTGCCCCGCGCGCACCTGAGCGTCGAGCGCGCGGTTGGTGCCCGCCAGGAGCTGGAACGTGCTCTCGACCTCTCGATCCGCCCCCACGGGCAGGAAGCGGCCCTCCTCGAGCGCACGCAGGAGCATCGCCTGCTCGTCGAGCCCCAGCTCCCCGACCTCGTCGAGGAAGAGCACGCCCCCGTCGGCCTGGCGCAGCAGACCCGGGCGGTCCTGCACCGCCCCCGTGAACGCGCCGCGGGTGTGACCGAAGAGCGCCGACATCGCGCCGTCGCCTCGCAGCGTGGCGCAGTTCACCTCGACGAGCGGCCCGCGGGTCTGGTGCCGCGTCCGCTTGACCTCGTAGATGCGCCGCGCGAGCTGGGACTTGCCCGCGCCCGTCGGCCCCGTCAGCAGGATCGGCGCGCGGGTCGCGGTGGCGACACGCTCGAGCTGGGTCATCAGCGCGTTGAACGCCGGGTTCCGGGTCTCGAGGCCTTGCTTGAGCAGCGAGAGGCCCTCGTGCCGCTCCACGGCGAACCGGGCGGCGAGGCGGTCGTAGCGCGAGAGGTCGAGGTCGACCACCGTATGCTGCCCCGGCCCGCCGACGCTGGCGCGGGGCGGCGCGAGCTGCAGCAGGCGCCCGGGCAGGTGGCGGGACTCCGTGAGCAGGAAGAGGCAGATCTGCTCGACGTGGGTGCCCGTCGTCAGGTGCACGAGGTAGTCCTCGCGCTCCGGGTCGAAGGGGTAGCCCCGCACGAAGTCGTGCAGGCGCTCGAAGGTGGCCTCGAAGTCCCAGGGATCACCCGGCGCGAGCGGCGTGAGCACGACCTGTGTCTCCGGCGAGACCAGCGCGAGGTCGGCCCGCACGCTCTCCGCGATCCCCGAGGCCGCGGGGTGAACGAGGAGCTCGATGCGATCGATCCGCAGGTCCTCATGCATGCCCAGCGCGACGGTCGGGCGCCATCGCGCCCATCGGTCAGGCCCGCGACCCGCATCGAGCTTGCTGCCCACGAGGCCGAGCACCACGACGCGCCTTCGTATAAGCTCGTTATCCATCTAGATACGATTTAGCACACCGGGTCGGCCCAGCTCCGCTGAAATCGCGGGGCGCGCGCCTTGGCACGGCGGCCGCAGTGTCCCCCCCGCAGAAGGAGAACGCGATGAACTACGAGGTGATGGACGCTGGGGGCGGACGGTTCGTGAAGGCCTGGGTGAAGGGTGTGCCGGTCGAGGAGGCGGCGCGCACACAGCTCCTGAACGTCGCGCGTCTCCCCTTCGTGGGGCCGCACGTCGCCGTGATGCCCGATGTGCACGTCGGCGTGGGCGCGACCATCGGCTCCGTGGTGCCGACCGAGGGGGCGATCATCCCGGCGGCGGTCGGGGTCGATCTGGGCTGCGGCATGTGCGCGGTGCGGACCTCGCTGACGTCTCACGACCTGCCCGAGCACCTGGGTGCGCTGCGTGAGGCCATCGAGAAGGCCGTGCCTCATGGCCGCACCCACAATGGCGACCCGAAGCTCGACCGCGGCGCGTGGGGCCAGCGAAGCCCGTCCGTGGTCGACACCGCCTGGGGGGCGCTCGCGGCGGGCTACGCCGAGATCACCGAGAAGCACCCGCGCATCGGGAAGGGGCCGGAGCGTGCGCACCTGGGCACGCTCGGCACGGGGAATCACTTCATCGAGGCGTGCCTCGACGAGTCCGACCGTGTGTGGTTCATGCTCCACTCCGGCTCGCGGGGCGTGGGGAATCGCATCGGCATGTACTTCATCGAGAAGGCCCGCGAGGAGATGAAGCGGTTCTTCGTGCACCTGCCCGACCGCGACCTGGCGTACCTGCCCGAGGGCTCGGCCTACTTCGGCGACTACGTGCGCGCGGTCCGCTGGGCGCAGAACTACGCGCTCGAGAACCGACGCCTGATGATGCACGCGGTGGTCGAGGCCGCGCGTGGGTGTCTGCGCCCGTTCGAGCTCACCGACGAGGCCGTGCAGTGTCATCACAACTACGTCTCCAAGGAGAATCACTTCGGTCGCGACCTGTGGATCACCCGCAAGGGCGCCGTGCGGGCTCAGCTCGGGGAGCTCGGCATCATCCCCGGCAGCATGGGGGCGAAGAGCTTCATCGTGCGCGGCAAGGGTGATCCGGCCTCGTTCCACTCCTGCAGCCATGGCGCGGGCCGGGCCATGTCGCGCACGGAGGCGAAGCGACGCTTCACGCTGGACGACCACGCCGCCGACACCGCCGGCATCGAGTGCCGCAAGGACGCCGAGGTGCTCGACGAGACGCCGCGCGCCTACAAGTCGATCGATGCCGTGATGGCGGCGCAGACCGACCTCGTGGAGGTCGTGCACACGCTCCGCCAGGTCGTCTGCGTCAAGGGGTGAGTCCCATGCGAGTGATCGACGGCAGCCAGGGTGAGGGCGGCGGACAGGTGCTGCGCACGAGCCTCGCGCTCTCGGCGCTGACCGGTGAACCGATGCGTCTCGAGCGCATCCGCGCGGGGCGCGCGAAGCCCGGCCTGATGCGCCAGCACCTGACGGCGGTCGACGCGATGGCACGCCTGTGTGGGGCGCGGGTCGAGGGCGCGCAGGTGGGCGCGACCTCGCTCACCTTCGTGCCGGGACCCCTGACGGGCGGGACCTTCACCTTCGCCATCGGCACCGCGGGCAGCACGACCCTGGTCGCCCAGACCGTGCTCCCTGCGCTGCTCTGGGCGCCGCAGCCCAGCGTCGTGGCCTTCGAGGGCGGCACCCACAACCCCATGGCGCCCCCCTTCGACCACTTCGCGGGGGCGTTCCTGCCTTGCCTGCGTCGTCTGGGCGCCGCAGTCGAGGCCGAGCTCGAGCGCCCGGGCTTCGTGCCGGCCGGCGGCGGGCGCTTCACGCTGCGGGTGCAGCCTCTGGCGGGTGCGTCACTTGCGCATCTCGACCTCCGGGAACGCGGCGCGCCCGAGCGCCTCGACGGTGAGGTGCTCTTCAGCAAGTTGCCGTTCGAGGTCGCACGCCGAGAGCTCGAGGTCCTGCGAGGGTCGCTGCCGTTCGGGCACGCCGTGCGTTATCGGCAGGTCGTCGACAGCCCGGGGCCCGGCAACATGGTCGTGCTCCGCGCGGCGCACACGCATGTGACCGAGGTCTTCAGCGCGGTGGGTGAACGCGGCGTGCGGGCCGAGGACGTCGCACTCCAAGCGGCCCGTGCATGGCAGGCGTGGAACGCCCTGGACGTGCCCGTCGGCGAACACCTCGCGGACCAGCTCCTGCTGCCCCTGGCCCTCGGCGCCGGCGGCACCTTTCGGACCGCGCCGCCGACCCTGCACACCCGCACCCAGGCCGCGCTGCTCGAGGCGTGGCTTCCGGTTCGGGTGGACCTACAACCGGAGGGCGCAGGCGACGTGTGGCGCGTCGAGGTCGCGCGGCGTTGAGGCGTCAGGGGTTGGGAATACAGGCGCCGACGACTTGGGACGGCGCGTCCACAGAGCCGAAGACACCGGTGAAGCACTGAAAGCCCGCGTCGCAGGTGTGGCCGCTGCCTTCGATCGTGTCGCAGAGTCGAATGCACGTGGTGCGCGCGCCCGCCTCGAGGGCAGCGCACAGGTTGCCGGGCGCACAGTCGTTCGCGCCGGTGAGGTCGTTCAGGCGGCAGACCTCTCCGGTTTGAGCCGTCTCTTCCCCCTCGATGCACTGGCCGAGGGCGACCTCTGGCTCTCCGCCGCGCGCGCCGATAAAGGCAAAGTCGCACGCGCGCCCCTCGCCACACTGACCCACCTCACCGAAGACCTCGCATTCTCCGGCACAGGTTCCGAGTGTTGCCAACTCGTCACTGGCAAAGAACGGAATCACGCAACCCGACGCGCCCGTGCACAGGCCCTGGTTGGACGCGTCACAGAATCCATTGCAGATGGGGTCGCCGAGGTCGTCCAGGTAGTTGCGGCAAACGTGGCCTGGCTGACAGCTGCCAAAGTAGTTCTCATCGTTCGCGACGCAGTCTTCTCCATGCGTGGCCGTGCCCACGAGGCCGTCGTACACCGTGCAGCCGCCGATCCAGGCGCCGTCCAAACCGACGTCGTCGAAGATCGTGCAGACCTCGTCGACGCCGCAGCCCGTCTGGTCGTAGATGTCGCAGGCCTTGTGGCAGTACCTGATGTTCAGCAGGGCATACTCGGCCGAGACGTCGATACAGACCTCTCCCTCACCCAGGCAAGTGTCGTCCTGCCCGCAGGCTTCACCGCCGCAGGGTGCCTTGCAAAAGCCCGCGATACAGACATTCGGCGCAGCGCAGAAGGTCACCTCGTTGTCGCACGCCTCGCCCGTCTGCGCTTCGCCGGCCGGTAGACACAACGTCACCGGCGCGGCGAGGCCGCACGTCGCCTCCGCGCCGCAGAGTTCAGCGGCGCGACAGGGCTCGCATCCATCACTGGGCAAGCAGAAGCCGATGCAGCGCGCCGCGTTGGGGTCGCACGCCTCGATCGGGACACAGACTTCGTCGGCGTCACAATCGAACTGAGGCTCGGACAGTGCGTCGCAGGTCCGCCGGCAGGTACCGCTTGCGTCGCCGAAGTCGTCGACGCCGTCCTCGATGCACACCAGTCCTCGGTCGCACCGATCAGTGAAGGGTTGGCAGACCTCGCCCTCACCGAGTCCGCCGGGCGGCTGGTCACAGTCCCCGCCGTCGAAGCCGCACGCCCGGACCTGGCACGCCCGGTCGCACAGCCCGTCGCCGATCCACTCGTCCTGACAGCCCGGCGCACATTCGAATCCGCCGCCGCAGTCCCCACCGTCGAAGCCGCAGTCGACGACGTTGCAGGCGTCATCGCAGACCAGGTCGCCCACGAAGTCCTCGGAGCAGCCCCGCGCGCACTCCGGAGGCGGCACGTCGCCGCCGACCGGCACGTCGCCGCCGACCGGCACTTCGCCGCCGACCGGGGGATTGCCGCCGACCGGGGGGTCGCCACCGACCGGAACGTCGCCGCCGATCGGGGGGTCACCACCGACCGGGGGATCACCACCGACCGGGGGATCACCACCGACCGGCGGGTCGCCACCGACGGGTGGGTCACCGCCGACGGGTGGGTCACCGCCGACAGGGGGCCCACCGCCAACCGGGGGGTCACCGCCGACCGGGGACCCACCGCCCAACGGCGCGCCACCCAGCCCGACGTCGCCGCCCGTGACCTGCCCGCCCCCGAGAGGCGTGTTGCCCCCAGCGCCGGCGTCATCCTCATTACTTCCTACGCCGCTCTCGCACGACCACAACGCTCCGGCCGCGACTGCGAACACCAGCCCGGACCTCTGAACCGATGACGTGAGACTTCGCATGTTCCTACCCGTTTTCATGGTCGACTCGAGAGACCGTAAAGATTGATCGGTCAGAGCTCAACGCGATACTGAGGAAGAGCCGTGACAGCCCGTGAATGTCACGGCTCGTCAACTGAAAGGAGACGCCGTGTTTACCGTTCGACGCGCTCTTCGACTCCCCGGTGGGTCCCTCTTTCTCGCCCTCGCCCTGGCGGCGTGCGGCGGGGCCTCCGACGACTCCGGCGGCGGCGCAGGCACACTCGCGACCTTCACGGCGTCCCCGGGGCTGTGCGGCCAGGGCGACCTGCCTTGTGCCGAGGGCGAGAGCCCGCCGGACCTCGTCGGCGCCTACTCGGGCAACGCGACGATCGCGCTGGCGACGACCGACCTGTGGGAGGCGGGGGAGTCTTTCACGCTCGCCGTCGAGATCACGGCACAGCGCGACGACCTGACGGTCGACGCGACCGTTCGGCTCGACGGCATCGCCCTCGAGGGCCAGGGGTCTCTCGTCCGCGGTGAGGGCGACGCGTACAGCCTCTACGTGAAGTCCGAGTACCGCGTCGCCTCGGACTGTGCGCTCGGCATCCTCGCGGTGATCTCGGGCACGGGCACCTCGGCGACGCGTCCCGCCACACTGGAAGGCCGCGCCAAGTGGGTACTCCAGGAGCCCGTGGGCGCAGGCTGCGGGTCCCTGGACGCCGACCAGCAGGAGGAGCTCCGCGGACTCAATGGCTTCGGCGCGCTGGCCGACTACCGAATCGACCGGACGGACACACCCGAAGTGTCGCCGGACGCAGGCGCGTCTTGCGAATGCGACGACTTCGTCGACGTGTGCGACCCGGGCTGTGTCTGCGACGCCGCGTGCGCGCCCACGGACGGCTGACGCTCACAGAAACGCGCGGGTCCCCTTGCCGACGAACGGATCGCCCGGCTGCCGCCGGTACTTCGGATCGAGCAGCGCATCGAGGGCGGGCATCAGCCGGTCGTCGACGTAGCCCTGGAGCACGTCCCGATGACGCCGCTCGTCCTCGGGCTCGAACGGCCGAAAGTCGCTCGGCAGTAGGTCCGCGGGGAGCTCGAGCGCCGCGCCGAACCGCATCGTGACGTCACCGCCGCGCAGCCTGAGTAACGGCGAGTCGCCCGCGTAGGCGTCGGGGCAGCCACTCATGCCCACCGGCACGATGGGCAGACCCAGCGCCCAGGCCAACTGGACCGCGCCGGGTCGACCACGACCGAGGCGCGGCGCGACCGTGCCCTCGGGGTACATCTGGATGTCGGCGCCCGCGGCGACGGCCTCGCGTGACAGGCGGAGTGTCTCGGCGAGCG
>JBMOFP010000063.1:0-31759 GCA_049318805.1 Bradymonadia bacterium | reverse complement strand
CGACGCCGCGCCGACCGCGCCGCCGACGGACCCGCCGACCATGCCGCCGACGGATCCCCCCACCATGCCGCCCACGGACCCGCCGACCATGCCGCCGACGGATCCCCCCACCATGCCGCCGACGGAACCGCCCACCGAACCCCCAGTGCTCAAGGGCTACTGGGAGCCCTGTTTCCTCGGCGCGGAGTGTGAGAGCACGTTCTGCGTGGGCGATCCCATCGAGGGCGGCGGTCGCTGCACCCAGCGCTGCGGCGCCGCCCGCGACTGCCCGGGCCTCGACATCTGCCTCGACACCGATCCCGGCGCGCTCTTTGTGGGGGTGTGTTTCCGCAACGAGACCGGGCAGCCCTGCTTCGACGGCGGCGACTGTGTCGAAGGCGTTTGCCTCACGCCCCCGGACGGCCTCCCGTGGGTCGACGTGCAGAACATCTGTGTGAGCCGGTGCGGCGCCGACGACAAGTGCCCCGCGGGCTACACCTGTGAGGTCGTGCAGACGAACACCGGCCCGGCGCGGGTGTGCAACACAAACGTGCGCCGGCTGGACATCTGCCCCGACGGCTTCATCGACCAGTGCATCGGCTCGGGCGCGTGCGCCATCCCCGCCGGCCGCGACCCCTTCGACATCTACCGCTGCATCGCCGTGGGCGAGGGTGTCCCGGGCTACTGCAGTTGCACGTGCCGCAGCACCGCCGACTGCCCGACGGGCTTCGGCTGCTATCACAACCTGGCGCTGAGCGGCGATCCGGTGCGCGATGGCATCTGCCTGGCCATGGCCGGCTACCGTTGCCCCGTGGGCTCCGTGAACCCGGCCGTGGACCAGTGCCCGTCGCTGGCGTGCCTCACGCCCGGGGACGACCCCAACGAGGCGTATTGCACCACCGAGTGTCAGGCCGACGTGGACTGTCCGGCCGAGTACACCTGCGACCGCGTGGACCGGGTCTGCGTGCTGGCGTTCTGACTCGAGTCAGACGCGTTACTTCGCGCCGAGCTCGGTGATGAGGCCCGTGGCGCCGTAGACCTTGTCGAGGGCATGCACGATCGCCCGCGCGTCCACGAAGACCGCGCGGTTGAGCGCGGTGTCGAAGCCGTAGTCGCCGCCCAGCGAGTGGATGTTGCCGTCGAAGACGAGACCCACGAGGCGCCCCTGGGCGTCGAGCGCCGGCGAGCCGGAGTTGCCCCCGATGATGTCGTTGTCGGTGGCGAAGTTGAAGTGCGCGCCCTGGTCGAGCGCGGCCTTCTTCTGCAGCCATGAGGCCGGGAGCGCGAAGGGGTCGGCGCCGGTGTGCCGCTCGAAGGCGCCGCCGATGGTCGTGAACGGTGTCACGACGCGGCCGTCGGGCTCCGTGAGGCCCTTCACGCGGCCCCAGTTCACGCGCGGCGTGAAGGTCGCGTCCGGGTACTGCGAGGTGCCGTAGAGCTCGAAGCGGGTGGCTTGGATCGTCTCGTGGGCGCGGGTCACGACCGCGTCGATCTCGTCCTCGACCCGCTTGCGCACCGCACGCGCCTCGGCGTCCACCAGCGCCGCGAGCTCGATCATCGGGTCGCGCGCGGCCTCGAGGGCCTTCGCGCCGCCGTCCAGCAGCTTGATGCGCTGCTTCGGGTTCGCGAGCTTCGAGCCCTTCACGACCCTACGGGCGAGCTGTTCCGGGGACTCCTTGCCCAGCACCTTCTTCACGAGCGGATCGTCCGCGCCGAGCAGCTCGCGGAACTTCGTGAGGGACCACGCGAGCCGGAACTCCTCGAACTCCGGGAAGACCGGCGCGTCGCTGCCGAGCTGGTTCTTCAGGCCCGGCAGGTTGCTGTCGTGGAAGCCCGAAAGCCGCTCGGCGTCGGGCTTCGGCAGCTCGGCCGACGCGCGCAGAAGCGTGCGGGCGTAGCCGAAGAGGTCGCTGTTGAAGCCGCGCGCGCGCTCGAGCACGTCGTAGCGGGTGCGCAGGGTGCGCGCGAGGCGCATCGCCTTCTCGATGTCGGAGAAGGCCTGGAGCACCTTCGGCCCCTTCGCCTTGTCGGCCGAAGCCTTCTCCTTGAAGGCCCGCTCGTCGATGCGCTTCTGCGTGAGCAAGCCGCCGTCGAAGAGCGCGTCGGCCTCGCCCTTCGTGGCCTTCAGCCCGTTCTCGACCCCGAAGAACATGCCCTTCGAGTGCCGCGCCTGCTCCTTGCCGCGCTTGGCGTACTCGATGAGCGCGCCGCGGATCTCCGACAGGTACATCAAGCGGGGCACGAGCCCGAAGTCGCGCCACGCCTCGATCTGCGCGATCGTGTCGAGTCGGCTGGTGGACCCCGGGTTGCCCGTCACGAAGACCACGTCGCCCTCGGCGAGCTTGCCCGAGAGCGGGGGCATCGCGAAGTGCGCCGGCGAAACGGCCGGCTTGCCGTCCTCGTAGGCCCGCAGGAACGCGGCGTCCAGGTCGAAGCGCGGGAACATGAAGTTGTCGGGGTCCCCGCCGAAAAACGCGATGGCCATCTCGGGGGCCCACACGAGGCGGACGTCCGTGTAGCGCTTGTACTCGTACAAGTCCCAGACGCCGCCGTTGTAGAGCTTCACGACCTGGCAGTGCACCGCCTCGCTGGTCTGGCAGGCCTTCTCGAGCTTCGCGGCCTCGGCGCGGCGGGCCTCGCCGGCCTTGGCGGCGTCGAGCCCTTCGGCGGCCTTGCGGATCTGCGCGGTCACGTCGGTGATCTTCACGAGCCCGTGCAGCTCGAGGCCCGGGCACTTCACCTCGTCGGCCTCGGTCTTCGCCGAGAAACCCTGGGTGATGTAGTCCTTCTTGGGGGTGCTCACCTGCTCGATGCAATCACTGGCGACGTGGTGGTTCGTGAGCACGAGGCCGCGCGGCGACACGAAGCTCGCCGAGCCGCCCGCCGTGACACGCAACGACGCCGTCCGCAGGTGGTCGAGCAGCTTCGGGTCGAGCTTGCCGCCGGTGGACTTCTCGAAGTGCGGCGTGGGGAATCGATTGAAGGTCCACATGCCCTCCTCGGCGACGGCGGTCGTCGGCAGGGTGGCGGACAGAGCGAGCACGGCGGCGGCTCGCAGGGCAGTCTTCACGTTCTTCATGGGGTGCCTTTGCAGCGCGGTTCAAAGCGCCGGCACCCTATCACCGGGCGACCCGCACCTCGTAGTCTCCTGGCGCGGGTGCGGCGAGGAATCGAATGCCGTTCTGTTGCGGGCAGGTGGGCAGGTCCACGACCGCCCAGGTCGCCTCGGGCACGGCGACACCGTCCGGGCCCAGGAGCGTCACCGACTGGCCGGCCACGGCCGGGAAGTCGAGGCAGAAGTCACGCGCCCGGCGCGCGAGGAGCGCGTCGATGCTCTGCGCGACGTCGTAGGCGCTGTCGCAGACGGAGGCGGTGTCGACGGTCTCGCAGTCGTCGCCACAGAGCATCCGCCCCAGCTCGCGGTAACGACGGCCATCGAAGGCGACGCCGCTGGGACCGGCGCAGGCGTAGTTGGGGTCGCCCTTACACACGCCGCCCGGGCAGCAGTCGTCGAGCGTACTCTCCGGGTCGTACTCCGGGGACTCGATGTCGCATGCGGGCGGAGGCACCCCGGGGGTCCACTCTACGGGGGTCCCGTCGGAGAGCGTCTGCGTCGAACCCACGATGGGCAGCACGTTCAGGTCGCGCGCCCCCCACGGCTTCAAACCCGCGAGGAACTCCGCGTAGTCGCTGACCGAGGTGAGTTCGTCGGCGAACCAGATGCAATTGCTGTTGTCGCTGCGGCTGATCTCACACCGCGCGCGGTAGCACTCGGTCGCGCCGAGGTCGCCACAGTCGGTCTGGAAACAGTCCGCGGGCGCGCCCTCACAGGCCCCGGGGCGCAGGTAGCCGTCGGGCACACCGTCCCCGTCCGTGTCGTCGGGCCCGGAGCGGCAAATGGGGCGGCGCGCGGAGCGGGGATTCGAGGCCGGGTCGGAGCAGTCCGCCTCGTCGCTGGCGATGAGGACCAGAAGCCCGGCCTCGGGCCGCAGGAAGGGCAGGCTCCGACCGCACTTCGGGTTGAAGCGGCCGTCTTCGCAGCAATCGGCGTAGAGCGCGCGTTGCGGACCCTGGCAGTCCAGCGCGAGCCGCATCGTCTCGAGGCCCTTCTCGTAGGCGTCTCCCAGAGTGCCGACGCGTGTCAGGCACGCCAGCGTGTCCGCCAGCGCCGCGGGCGTGCTCGCGCCATCGTGGGCGAGCACCTCACCGTCGAGGAGCCCGCTGGCATACGCGGTCTCGCAGGTCGCGCTGCTCGGCTCCGGGCGCGGGTCGGTGCAGTTGAGCGGCGGCGTGTCGGACGGCACCCTGCGTTCGAAGCGACCCTGAGCCCCTGCGCTGCGCATATCGGTCGTGACGACCGCGAAGCGGAAGTCCAGCTCGGCCAGCGTCGGCGCCGCGAGCCGCAGCGCGTCCCCGAGCAGGTTCTGCTCCTCGCACATGGAGCCGGAGTCGTCGACGACGGCGAGGATGTCGAGCCGCGGCCGGTCGGGCACCACCAGGGTCTGTCGACCGACGACGGGGCTCGGGGCGGCGCAGACGGCGTCGACGCAGGTCAGCGTATCGGGGCACGCGGTGTCGGCGTCGCACGTCGCCGCGCACAGGCGAGTGTCCGCGGTCACGGCGCCGCAAACGTCCTCCCCGCCCATCTCGGCCGGTGTGACACAGGCGCCGCCGGCGCACCCCGCGTCGTCCTCGCAGGTCGTCGTGCACACGCCGCACCGGCAGCTCCCCTCGCCCTCGCAGTCGGCGTCGACCTGACAGGCGCTCAGCCAGTGGGTCTCGCTCCCCACGCTCGGGCCCGTGGGCGAGACCTGGGTCTCGTTGCAGGCGAGGGCGAAGACCCCGCCCCACATCCAGAGTGCGAGCCGGTTCATGGGGACTCCTTCGTCTCGGGTGTGGCGTCTGCTTCGACGACGGTCTGTCCGCAGTAGAAGACGTAGCGCGTGGCGTCGGGCTGCAGACCCTGGGCCGCGTTGTAGGCATCGACCCGCTCGCGAAGCGTGGTCAATCGCTTGCGTGCGTCGGCCAGCAGCGCCCGCACTTCCTCCTCGTCGGGGTGGCCGGGCCACACGTCGAAGCCGTAGGTGCTGCCGCCGCAGGCGTCGTCGGCGCGGCTGCGTGTCGCCCCCTGCCGCAGCTTTCGACACAGCGCCGTGACCATGCCCTGGTAGTGGTCGAAGACGGCGGCCTCCCAGCCCACGGTCGCGCCGACGGGGATCACGCAGGTGTCGCACCGCCAACGGGCGTCGTCGGTGCGCTGGACACGACCGTCGGCCTCGAGGCGCTCGAGGGCCCGCGCGACCACCTCGGGCTCCAGCTTCAACGACTGGCTGAGGGTGTCTTCGCCGCAGGGACCGTACCGATTGACGCCGACCCACACGAGGGCGGCTTCACTCTCGACCGGATCCCCGCCGAGCTGCACGCCGAGGTCCTCGAGCTCGCGGGCCGAGGCCGCCCGGTAGACCACACGCTCCCCTCGCCCGGAGCGAAAGACGAGCCCGGTCTCGACCAGGTCCGTGAGCACACTCTTCACCGTCTCCTCGTCGTCGTTGCGAAAGCGTTGGAGCACCTCGGCTCGGCCGATCAGGCCCTTCTCGGCGACGAACTCGTGGACGGCCTCCCAGAGCGTGCGGCCGCGGTCCGTCGCGCTTTCGTTCAGCCGCTCGAGCCGCGCGTGGTAGGTGCGCAGCGCCATGCCGAACATGTCGGCGATCACCTTGCGTCCGACCCCCTGGGCGCGCAGCTCACGCACCAGCTCCACGAAGACCTGGTTCGCGACGTGCGCGAGGGGCGCGCGCACGCCCGTGGCCGTCGCGAGGTGCGCGATGAAGACCGTGGTCTGTCGGACCACGGCGTCGATGAGTGCGTTGGGGTTCATTGCGTCACAGTATCCGGCACGTCGAGGCCGTACGTCACCTCGAGGTGCGCCCGCGGCGGGGGCGGCTGCTCCAGGCAGACGGCCACGCCCGAGGTGCACTCGGCGCGCCCGGACTCGAGGGTAAACTCCCCGGCGCTCAGGCGCTTGGGGGCGCAGCCGCCGTGGGGGCACCGCAGCTCTACGGACACGGTGTCGCCGCGGGGCGGGGCGTCCAGGCACAGGCACCGCAGGGCGTCGCCGACGGCGGAGGTCAACGCCGTGACGGCGCTCGTCAGGTCGCCTTCGCACAACGAGACACATGTCCCGTCGTCGCTACAGCCGATGCCGCGTTCCCCGAAGGCCTCGGCCAGGGCCAGATAGCGGTGGCCGGCCGCCGCGCTCCCGAGGTTCGAGGTGCACGCGGGCATCGGCTCGCCGGCGCACGCGCCGCCCGGGCAGCAGGCCTCCGTGGGGCGCTCCATCCCCGCCGCGCCCTGGCAGGCCGGGTCCGGGGCCTCGACGGGCAGCACGGCGCGCACGGCGTTCCCGGCTTCGGTGCGGCGCGGCACCCCGGTGAACGCCGCCACGACGAGCTGGCGCGCGGGCTCGCGCTTCAGGCCCGCGAGGAAGTCGCGGTAGTCGTCGACGGGCGTCAGCACGTCCGCGAACCAGGCGCAGGTGTGCAGGGTCTCGTTGCCGGCATCTTTGCCCGGGCCGCATCGGGCGCTGAAGCAGGCTTCGGCGTCGAGCCCGCCGCACTCCACGCCGAAGCACGCCGCGCGGTCGCCGGTCGGGCAGTAGCGCGGGTCGGCGTAGGCGGCGGGAATGCCCTCGGCGTCGCGGCCGCCGGCGCCGTGTCGGCAAAGCGCGTAGATCGACTGCTGCTCCACGTCGCAGACCCGCGTGCGGCAGGCCGCGGTGGCCTCGCCCGCCTCGCAGTCCCCGGCCTCGGGCACGCCCGTTCGACAGAGGCTCCGACGCGCAGCCGCGGGGTGCGCCGCCGGGTCCGAGCAGTCGTCCTCGTCGGTCAGAAAGACCACGGCGAGGAGGGCGTCGGGGCGGAGGAAGTCGGGGGTGTCGTCGCACTGTCGGTCGTAGACCGCGCGCCCGTCGCCGTCGGGTACACAGCAGCGACCGAAGGCCGCGGCGTTCGGCCCGTTGCAGTCCAGCGCGAGCCGCATCGCCTCGAGACCCTTCTCGCGGTTGCTGCCGCGGACGCCCAGGTCGGTCAGGCACGCGAGCTGCGCCGCGACGGTCTCGACGGAAGCGAACGACGACGCGGTATCCGGGCCGAGCGCGAGGATCGGCGCCTGGGCCTCACACCCCGGCCGGGTCGGCTGAACGAAGGCGCCCCGACGGTCGGCGCGGACCAGGTCCGTCGAGGTGACGGCGACACGCACGTCGGCCCGCCCCCCCAGGTCGGTCTGGAGGAAACGCGCGACCTCGGCGAAGTTCGCCGCGAGGCTCGCCTGCTCCTCGGCCATGGAGCCCGAGTCGTCGACCACAAAGAGCAGGTCGAGCTGCGGCCGTTCGGGCACCTCGACGGACTGCACACGCGCGACGGAGACCACGGCGTCGAGGGGCAGCATCGGGTGGTCGTTGCAGGCGCCCAGCAGCAGAAGCAGCGGCCACGTTTTCGGGCATCTCATGGGGGTTCTCCTCGGGGTGTGAGAGGAGAGTTCGCCGGAGCGAACGGCGCTCGGCAGTCCCGTGGATCGGCGCACGGGGGGGTGCAGGAATCGGCACCGGTTTCGGGTGTCTGGTCTCCGGCCAACCGCTGGCCACCTGCGGCCATCGACAGAAGGTGCGCTCGTGAGAAGAAGTGCGCGAACGACCATCTGGAGGGAGAAGTCGATGCGCGCCCTGTTGATCCCGTGCGTGAGCCTCTGTGCCGCGCTGGTTCTCGGCTGTGACAAGGCCGATGAAGAGCCGGCCGTCGCCGACGCGACCGTCGCTGAAGCAGACGCCGGTCTCCCCGGCGAGACGTTCTCGAACCCGCCGGAGATTGCGCCCGACGGGAACGGCGTGCGCACGCTGAACTTCGGGCCGTCCGAGGTGACCATCGACGGGCAGCGCTACTGCCTGCGCGCCTACAACGGCGTGGTCCCGGGCCCCACGATCCGGGTCGGGCCGGGCGACGACCGCCGCATCCGGGTGGACCTGCACAACGACTTCACGACCGTCGCCGGGCGCCAGGTCTCGGGCAAGGAGGGCCGTGAGGAGATCACGTGCCACGACTTCAACCTGACGAACCTGCACTTCCACGGCAGCCACATTCAGCCCAACTTCGCCACACCCGACCCGAACGACGTGTGCACCGGCGAGGGCTGCGGCGAGGACGACCGGTACTACGGCGACAACGTGCTCATCACCGTGGCCCAGGGTGAGAGCGCGAAGTACCGGTGGGACCTCGACGAGGACGGCCCCCACCACGAGGGCACGAACTGGTACCACCCGCACATCCACGGGGCGACCGCGATCCAGGTGCTCAACGGGGCCGTGGGCGCCATCATCGTGGAGGGGCCGACGGACCAGGTCCCGTCGGTGGCCGCCACGAAGGAGCGTGTGATGGTCATCACGGAGCTCCCGCTGTCGAACGAGCGCACCCGGCCCCTGGCGGACGGCGAGGACTGCACCGAGCAGACGCTGTCCATCGACAACTTCCTGTCCGTGACCGAGGGCATGCCGATTCAGGTCAACGGCATGGTCAAGCCGCGCATGAAGACCCCGCCCGGCCAGGTCGAGCGGTGGCGCATGGTCTACGCCGGCACGCCCGACGAGATGGCCATGAAGCTGCACCCGGGCAACGACGCGAACTGTGACAGCTACGATCACGACACGGTGATTCAGCTCACCCAGTTCGCGCGAGACGGCCTCACGATGCCGCGCTACTTCAAGAACGACGCGGTCTGGGTCTCGCCGGGCTACCGCGTGGACGCCTTCGTTCAGGCGCCGGACAGCGCCCAGGTGCTCTGCCTGGTGGGCCGCCGCGTGAAGGACCTCGAGGGCACGGTGCTCGCGATCTTCGACGTGGACCCGGCCGCCGGCACCCCGACGTCGACGACCTTCCCGAACGAGGCCGAGGTGACCGCCCACGCGCCGCCCACCACGTTCATGGGCACCGTGGACGGCGTGACCCGCGAGGTCACCTGCGAGAACGTGGAGACGGTCCACCAGCGTGTGGGGCTCCTCATGCCGCCGGTGGACAACTCGGCGGTCGAGATCATCGCCGACGGCGGCGAGTGTGAGGTCTCGCACGACGCTCACGGCGGCCACGGGGGCGGGGCCGAGGCCGAGGCCGAAGAAGAGGCCCCGATCTGCCAGTGCCCGTCGCCGAACATCAACTGCCGCAAGTTCGAGCAGCGGCGAGCCCGCGGCTACCGCAGCGACCGGATCGGCGTCGTGGGCACCACCGAGAAGTGGCAGATCGTGGCCTTCGACGGGCACCCGTACCACATCCACATCAACCCGTTTTTGGTGTGCGCGAACGACTCCAACAAGGAGCCGAACTTCCCCCACTGGCGCGACACGTTCTGGGTGCAGGCCGAGGACGGCCCGCGGGACGTGCTCATGCACTTCAAGCGGTTCAGCGGTCGGCTCGTGCAGCACTGCCACAAGCTCAACCACGAGGACGAGGGCATGATGGAGGTCATCGAGCTCTGCGCCCCGGACGACATGGACTGCCAGTGCCTCGGGTTCGACGACAGCGAGCGGGGCCTGCATCAGCCAGGCGGGCTGCACCGAGGACGACACGCAGTGCCACTTCGCCGCGGCGGTGACCAAGGCCTACCCCGCGCCGCCGAACTTCGACATGAGCCTGCGCGGCGAGGACCCTCCGGGGCCGCCGCCGGGGCCGCCGGGCGCCAACTAAGCCAGGTGCGCGACCTGCCGCAGTAGGTCGAGCTGCTCCAGGAAGACGCGGCCCTTCGGCAGGTCGGCCATCCGCCGCGACACCGCCATGTCGACCGAGACCTCGCGGCCCACGACGTTGTCGAGCACCCGCACGAGGGGCGCCTCGCCCGGCGTTTGGGGGAGGTCGGCGTCGGGCACCCACGCGATCCCGGTGCCCATGCGCGCGGACGCATGGAGCAAGTCGATGTTCCCCGAGCTGACGAGGGGGGGCAGCACCACGGCCGTGTTCGAACGGAGGTAGATTCGCCCGTCGGGATCGTCCGGAGGCGTCCACAGCAGCAGGTCGTGCGTACGCAGGTCGTCGAGCGTCGACGGCGTGCCGCGGCGCTGGAGGTAGTCCTCGGACGCGAGCAGTCGTTGCTGCGTCGACGTCACCGTGCGCCGCTCCCACGCGCCCGGGGGGGCCAGCGGCCCGAAGTACACGACCACGTCGGCCTCCGGCGGGCTCGGCCCGAAGGGACCGTCGTAGAAGGCCATGCGGAACTGGAGCCGCGGGAATGCGCCGTTGAGCAGCGCGAGCAGGCCCGTCAGAGAGCGAATCGGCAGCCCCACGGGCAGGAGCACACGGACGCCGCCGGTCGGGAGCGAGCCCGTCTCGCGGATCGCGCTCAGCAGGTCTTCGAAGTCACGCTGCATCACCCGGCCCGAGGCGAGCAAACGAAGACCCGCGTCGGTCGGCG
This sequence comes from Bradymonadia bacterium, assembly GCA_049318805.1. Lineage (GTDB taxonomy): Bacteria > Myxococcota_A > Bradymonadia > UBA7976 > UBA1532 > CANLBD01. The sequence goes on along the minus strand of JBMOFP010000063.1, from coordinate 21,331 downwards.
AGACCCCCTTACGGTCGCGGTGCAGGAGCGGCACCCCGGCGCGCGCTTCGAGCGCATCGACTTGTCGCCGTAGGGTCGTCCGCGACTCGCCGAGCGCGACCGAGGCGGCCAAAAACGAGCCCATCTCGGCGACCACGAGAAATGCGCGCAGCTCGGAGAAACTCACCTTGGCCTCACCCGGCGCGCTTGCGTCCGCGGCGGGTGACGAGCCCCGCGAGCGCGAGACCCCACAGCGCGAGGCCCCCCGTGGGCAGGCCAGGCCGCGCGGCGCACGAGGCCTCGCCGGTGCTCCGGAGACCGGTGACCCGCGCCCCGGAGACGGCCTTGGTCGGCGGCGCCGGGGCGTCGTCGGGGGGCACATCGGGCTCGTCGATCACGTCGGCGTCGGGGGCGTCGTCCGGGCGCGCGTCCTCGTCGGGGCTCGGCTCGGGCTCGGGCTCGGCGTCGGGCACGGAGGCGTCGAGTGTGACCGGGGGCTCTACGGCGGCGGCGACCTCCGGCTCCGTGGGCGGGTCGGTCGGGGGGTCGGTCGGGGGGTCGGGCGGCTCGGGCTCACACCCGCCGACGTCGAAGCCCTCGGCCGGTGAGACACGGAGTTTGCCGGCGGTCTGCGGCCCGTACGCACCGTCCTCGGCGATGCGGTCGCCGGGATGGTTGCGGTTCCACAGGCGTTGGAACGCGAGCACGGACAAGCCCCCGAGGTCGACGACCCGACCTCCGCCCTCCCAGTCGTAGTGCACGCGGTCGCCGTTGCCGTACCAGTCGAAGCCCTCGGCCTCGAGGGCCCCGCGCCACGCCTCCCACCCCGGGGTGTCGACGGCGAGCCCACGCTCGTGGGGACTGCTCCCGGGCTGCGCGGCGATCTGAATGCCGCACTGGCCGTCCTGCCACCACTTGTAGAGCAGGTACTGTTGGGGAAGCGTGCGGAGCGCCGAGCTGATGGGGAACCGGCCGCCCCGCGCTTCCACGGCGCGGCGGAGACCGGCCACGGCGGGGGCCTGCAGATACGGCCAGACCGACGCCTCCGCGTCGAGCCGCAGGTCCGAGAAGTCGACGAGCGTACCCGGGCGAATGCAGTTCACCTCGTCGATGAGCTGCTGCGCGAGGCCTCGCACGATGGCCGTGGAGCACCCGCCGGCCTGGCCGACCTGCAGGCCGGCCGTGACGGTCCCGAGCGGCCCCTCGACCCAGGTGCAGTCGTCCTCGTGGGGGGCCTCGCAGCCGCCCACACCGAGCGCGCAGAGCGCGAGGAGCCCTCGGCCGAAACGCATCAGAACGCCCACCCGACGTTGAGGTTGACGAAGGGGAACACGGAGATGCCGCGCCCTTCCAGGTCCTCGGCCCCGCTGGCGAGCATGTAGCCCCAGCCCGCGCCCCCGTTCAGGTCGATGAACGGACCCGGGTCGAAGGCCCACTTGTAGCCCAGGACGAGGCCCGCGCCGAAGGCGTCCAAGGTGAGCTCGAGGCCCGACTCGGTGCCGTGGGCGTACTCCCCCGCCAGGCCGCCGAAGAAACCGCCGTCCCACGAGGAGCCGGTGAACCATCCGCGGAACTGGAGGCCCACGTCGAGCAGCGGCACCTTCAGGTCCGAGGCGTTCTGGCGTGTGACCGTGGGCTTGCCCCAGCCGCCCTGCAGAGCGAGCGAGGTGTACTCGTTGAATAGGAACTCGACCTGCGCCACGGCGATCCGAAAGACCGCGCGGGGCACCGAGATCGAGAGCGCGACGACCTTACGGTTCGGGTCGTCGCCCGACGAGGCGTCGCCGGCAGATGCGTCGAGCTCCAGCGCGCGGGCCTTCGGCGCCGGCTGAGGCAACGGGTTGCCGACCACGCTCGCGGGCACGGGCGCGTAGGGTGCGGGCGCGGTCGTGAGCAGCAGCACCAGGAGCATTGCGCGACCCTACCACGGCCGTCGGGTCTCACAAGCCCATGCGTTTGACCGCGAACCACAGCGCGGCCAGAAGCACGCACGACACGCCCACGCTGCTCAGAGGGGTGGGCGCGACCCAGGTCACGACGAAGAGCGTGAGGCCCGTGATCAGGTGCGGCGGCCGGTTCGCCTTGCGCCCGTAGCTGAACAGCACATACCCGACGCCGCCGACGAGCAGCGAGGTGAGGAGCGACGCGGGCGAGAGGTCCATGGGCCGTGGTAGCACGCCCCGCCCGGGGATCACACCCGCACGACCTCGGCGATGCGGAGGCCGTCGAGCGCGGCGCTGACGATCCCGCCCGCGTAACCCGCGCCCTCGGCGGCGGGGTAGAGGCCCGCGTGCGTCGGGCTCTGCAGGGTGTCGCGGTCGCGCTCGATGCGGACCGGCGCGCTGCTGCGGGACTCGACGCCGACCAGGACCGCCTCGTGTGTGACGTAGCCCCGCATCTTGCGGTCGAAGTCCCGCAGGCCCGCTTCGAGCGGCCGCCAGATGCGCTCCGGCAGCACGGTCCGCAGCTCGACCGGGGTGAGGCCGGGGCGATAGCTGCACACCGGCAGGTCCGTCGAGATCCGACCGGCCAGGAAGTCCGTGACCCGCTGCGCAGGCGCCCTGAAGCCGCCGCCGCCGGCCTCGAAGGCGCGACGTTCGAGCGCGTCCTGGTAGGCGAGGCCGCTGAGCACCCCGTCGCCGTAGGTCTCGGGGCCCAGGCTCACGACCAGGCCGCTGTTGGCGAACCGGGAGCCGCGCGCGTGCGGACTCATGCCGTTCACGACCACGCCGCCGTCGTCCGTGGCCGCGGCGACGATGAAACCCCCGGGGCACATGCAGAAGCTGTAGACCCCGACGCCCTCCGCGTCCGTGCGCGCCAGGCTGTAGGGTGCGGCGCCGAGCTGGGGGTGCCCCGCCGAGGTGCCGTATTGCAGCGCGTCGATGTGCGCCTGAGGGTGCTCGATGCGCACCCCCATCGCGAAGCCCTTGGCGGTCATCGCGACGCCCTGGGCGTCGAGCATGCGGTACACGTCGCGGGCCGAGTGGCCGGTGGCGAGCACCACGGCCCGCGCCGCGATCCGCTCGCCGTCCGCCAGGGTCACGCCCCGGACCGCACCAGTGTCGACCTCGAGCCCGGCGACACGCGCGCCGAAGCGCACGACGACGCCCGCCGCCTCGAGCTGCTCACGAAAGCGGGTCACGACCTGGGGCAGCCGGTTCGTGCCGATGTGCGGCCGCGCGTCATAGAGGATGCGGCCCGGCGCCCCGCTGGCGGCGAGGAGAGACAGGACCAGGTCGACGTCGCCGCGCTTCGTCGCGCGGGTATAGAGCTTGCCGTCGCTGAACGTGCCCGCCCCGCCCTCACCGAAGCAGTAGTTGGCGTCCGCGTCGACCGTGCCCTCGCGGTTCAGGCGTGCCAGGTGCGGTCGTCGCCCGCGTACGTCGGGGCCGCGCTCGAGCAGGACGCTGCGGATGCCCCGGCGCGCGAGCCCCCATGCCGCGAAGAGCCCGGCCGGCCCGGCGCCGACGATGACGACGGGCGGCTCACCACTGAGCGTGGGCAGGGCCGGCGGCTCGGGCCGACGCTCCGGCTCGAAGGGGGCGTCGACGGTGGCCTCCACGCGGGCCAACACCCGGACGCGCCGGTGCCGAGCGTCGATGGCCCGGCGCCGCAGGTCGATGCCCGTCACGCGGTCGTCCGCGACGCCGAGCGCGCGCGCGGCGGCCCGCCGGAGGCCCTCGACGTCGGCCTCGTCCGCGCTCACCTCCAGGTCGAGGGTGCGGCGCACGGCGCCTACCGCTCGTATTCCGGATCGGGCGGCGGCAGCGGCGGCAGCCGCGCCTCGCGACGCTTCGTGATCAGAAACGCGACGCCGACGCTGATGAAGTACAGCCCGATGAGCGGAACCGCCATGAGGAGCTGCGAGAAGACATCGGGCGGGGTCAGCACCGCCGCGACGATGAAGATGATCACCGTGGCGTAGCGCCAGAACTTGAGGAGGCCCCGGTGGGTGACGACGCCGATGGAGGCGAGGAAGGCCATGACCGTCGGCAGCTCGAAGGCGACCCCGAAGCCGAGCATGAACTTCACGACGAAGTTCAGGTACTCCTCGATGTTGATGTCCGGGAGGAGCTTCTTCGGGCCTTCGTTGATGGAGTAGTCGAGCAGGAAGTCGAAGGCGTCCGGCAGCACCAGGTAGTAGCAAAAGGCCGCGCCGCCCACGAAGCAGAAGAGCGAGGCGGCGACGAACGGCAGCACGACGACCCGCTCCTTTTTGTAGAGCCCGGGGCCGATGAACTGCCACATCTGCCACAGCACGATGGGCAGCCCGAAAAAGAGGCCGCCCAGGAAGGCCGTCTGCATGTGGAAGGCGAAGACGCCGCCCATGGAGCGAAACGAGACGTGGTCGCCCAGGTTCCGCGCGGCCATGATCTCGTAGAGCGGCGCGGTCAGGAAAAAGAACAGCTCGTTGTGGAAGTTGTAGCAGACGAGCGCGCAGACCAGGATCGAGAGCACGGAGTACCAGAGGCGCTTGCGCAGCTCGACCAGGTGCTCCAGGAACGGGGCGCGGGTCCCCTCGAGCTCGGACTCGTCGACGGGGGCGTTCATCGTGGGCTCCGGCGGCTCACGGCTCGACCTTCGCGGCGGGCGGGGGCGCGGGCGGGGCGAGCGCGACCGCTTCGGCCTCGGCGCGCGCGACCGCGGCCGCGGGACCCGAGAGCCGCGCGACCGGGGCGCCGTCGTCGTTCTCGTGGGTCTCGTCCACGGGTGCGTCGACGACCGCCGGGGTTGCGCCGGCCGTTGTCTCCGTAGGCTCCGAGGTCGTGGGGGGCGGGGGCGCGTCGACGACGACCGGGGGCCGCATCAGCGCTTCGGGACGCTGCCAGGCCGGTTTCGGCCCCTCGCCGTACACGGCGCGCTTGATCTCGTCCACCTCGGCCGAGTCCTGGATCTGCGCGAGCATCCGGCGCGCCTTGCGCACGTTCTTGCCCACCTCCTGGGCAATCTTCGGCAGGTCCTTCGGTCCGACGACGAGCAGGAGCACCAGGGCGATGATCACCAGCTCGCCGAAACCGATGCCGAACGGGAGCATTCAGAAGCGTCCTTCCACGGAGTCGAGATCGTGCCGATCGAACGCACCGGCCGCCGGGGCGGCTTCTACCGGAACGGTGCCCTGCTTGAAAGGCAGATTGATCGACGCGCGCCCCGGGCCCGCGAGCCGTCCGGACTCGACGTCGATGTCGGCGAAAACGATCCCCGGGGGCGGGCGCGCAGTGAAGTCGGCGGCTTTGCGGCCGCCGTGGGCCGCGCGCATGACCTCGAGCCAGATGGGCAGCGCGGTGTGGCCGCCCGTCTCGCCGTCGCCGAGTTTGCGCCGGTTCTGGTCACTGCCGACCCACACGCCGGTGACGAGCGTGTCCGTGAAGCCGACGAACCAGGCGTCGTAGGCGTCGGTCGTTCCGGTCTTGCCCGCGGCGGGCATGCCGAGTGCGCGCGCCGCGACGGCGGTTCCCCGCTCGACGACGCCCCGCAAAGCGGTCTGGACGAGGAAACCCGTGGTCGCTTCGTAGACCCGGTCGCGGGGCTCGAGCGCCGCCCGAAGCAGCGCGTCCAGCCGAGGACCCGCGGGCACGTTCACATCCGAGACGTGTGTCCGGTCCTCGAGAAGCTGGCCGTCCCGGGTCTCGATGCGCTTCACGAAGACCGGTCGGGGCCGCTCGCCCCGCAGCGCGAAGGTCGCGTAGACCTGCGTCAGCTCCCACGGATACACACACGAGCTCCCAAGCACGAGGCTGCGGTCCGGGTACATCGGCGTGCTCAGGCCCAGGCGCTTCGCGAAGTCCACGGCGGCGTCGGGCCCGACGTAGTCGATGGTCTTGATCGCGGGCACGTTCAGCGAGCGGATGACCGCGTTGTAGAGGAGCACGTCGCCGTTGAACCGACCCTCGAAGTTCCTCGGCTTCCACAGGAGTTGGTTGGCCGGATCGAACTCCGAGATGGGGGTGTCGGCGATGGGCGTGCCGAGGGTGTAGCCCGTGTCGAGTGCGCGGGCGTAGACGATGGGCTTGAAGACCGAGCCGGGCTGGCGGCACCCCTGGAAGGCCCGGTTGTATTCGCTCTGATCGAAGTCGAAGCCGCCGACCATGGCGCGCACGTAGCCCGAACGCGTCTCCATCGACACGACCGCCCCCTGCACCGGGGGCTCTTGCGCCAACCGCACGACGCCGGGTGTGTCCATGGTGCGCACGAAAACGGCGTCGTGCATCCGCAGCGCGTCGTCGAGGCGTTTCAGGCGCTGCCCGTTCCGCGCGCGCACCGTGTCCCACGGGGCCGCCCACCGCGCCTGGGTCACGGGCAGCGTGTAGGTTCGGTCCCCGACCCGCACCTCCGCGGCGTCGGCGTCCACGCGTTCGACCACACCGAGGCGCCACGTGTCCGGCGGCACGTCGTCCTGTCCCGAGTAACGAACGCGAGCCCGCTCCACCACACCGGCCACGTCCGAGGGGGCCAGGCGCGCCAGCGGGCCGACGAAGCCTTGACGCTCCCCGAGCGCGACGAGCCCGCGTCGCAGCGCCGTGGTCGCCTCCGTTTGCAGGTCGGCGTCCACGGCCAGGTGTACGGTCAGCGCGTCCTCGTGGAGCATCTCACCGCCGTACTCGGCCTGGAGCTGGCGCCGAACGTGCTCGACGTAGTCGGGGATTTGCTCGTCGAAGGCGTTCGGCACCTCGGGCAGGACCACGAGGGGTTCGGCCGCCGCCTGCGCGCCCTGCTGCGCGGTGATGAAGCCCTCCGTGACCATGCGCTCGAGCACCCAGGCGCGTCGGGCCTTCGTGGCCGTGGGATCGGCCACGGGGTTCAACACCGAGGGCCGCGGCGGCAGGCCCGCGAGCGTCGCCGCCTCGGCCAGGCCGAGCTGGCCCACGTCCTTGCCGAAGTAGCTGCGCGCGGCCGCCTGGACCCCGTAGGCACCGTGGCCCAGGTACACCGTGTTCAGGTACAGCCAGAGGATGTCGAGCTTGTCGAGCCGCGACTCCAGCCGGCGCGCGAGGATCGCCTCGCGGATCTTGCGCTCCACGCTGCGCTCGTTCCCCACGAGGGTCTTGCAGAGCTGCTGGGTCAAGGTCGACGCGCCCTCGACCACGCGGCCCGCGCGCCAGTTCGCGAGCGCCGCGCGCAGGACGCCGCGGTAGTCGACCCCGGCGTGAACGAAGAAACGCTGGTCCTCGGCGGCGAGGAAGGCCTCGATCACGGTGCGTGGCACGTGCTCCAGCGGCACGACGTAGCGCCGCTCCCGCGTCAGCTCGCCCACGAGTCGCCCGTCGTCGGCCAGCAGCCGGGTCACCCCCGGGGGGCGCCAGTCCTCGACCGAGAGGAGGGCCGGCAGGTCCTTCGAGAGCTGCACGTAGAGCGCGAACCCCGCGACGAGCCCGGCGAGGACCGCGGAGACCGAGAGCGCGAAGAGGGCGCGAAGTGCGACACGCCAGGGAGAGGCGGAGCGGCGGCCCGTGAGAACGAGGGGCGGTCGCCGCGCCGACGCGTGGGGTCGATTCACCTGGGCCACGCGGGCGAGAGGCCCGGGAAGGTCAACTGGCGTGGCGCCGACAGCACACGACACGGGATGCCGGCCTCGCCGAGCCTACGGGCGAGCGCCTCGGAGCGCGGCCCGTGGAGCAAAACGCTCGACGCGTCGACGCGCCCGACGAGGCCGACGAGGGCCTCTTCGTCGAGCTGAGGCCGGGCGTCCACGTCGACCCCCGAACCGCCGATCGCGACCTGCACCCGGGCCGTTCGAGGGCCTTCACGGGTGTCGGGGGACGCGTGGGCCGGTCGGCGGTGAGGCACACCGGCGGCGGTGAGCCGCACCGACACGGCGAAGGCCGCTGCCGCGTCGGGGGTCGCCAGCGTGAGCGGCTGCCCGAGACACGCCGCGCCCACCCAGTCCACCTCGGTGGCGCGCACCGGCTCCGGCGCAAAGAGCACCAGCGTGTCGGCGGGCTGGGGCTCGAAGCTCGATGCGACCGGCCCGATGACGAGCGTGCGGTGCCCGGCCCGGGTGGCGATCACGGCCGCGCCGCCGGGGCCGTAGCCCGAGGGCAGCACCTCGATGCGGAGGCCCATCGCCACGACACCCTGGTGAAACGGCACGCCGAGCGCGCCGGGCCAGCGCGCGGCGAGCGGGGCGCTCATCACCGCCTGCGTGACCGTCGGGCGCCGCACCGGGCGATGGGTGAAGAACGCGGACTCTACGGCCCGTGTCGGATCGAACGTCAGCGAGCCGATCCGGACGCCCTCGTGGTAGCGCACCTCCATCGGAGTGGATGTACTCGGCGCGGCGCCGGCACGCAAGGCGGGCGGGAGCGGCGCGCGGCGGGGTTGGCCATCGCGGTGCGGGATCAAGTGTCGCCGCGGCGCTCCCGGAGATCGACGAATTCAGGATGATGCCGGAGGCCGTCCACCGCCGATGCCACCCACGGCGGAAGCTGACAGTAGATTTTTCGCAGCTGGCCATCCTGGGTCCGAGCGCAGAGCTGAGCCTCGCGCCCGTCTTCGGAGTTGTCGAATACGTAGGCCCGGTGCGCGAGCGCGATCGCAGCCGGGAGGTTGGCGAGCGAACGTTCGTAGCGACGGACGATCTTCTCGATGGGGACGGAGTGCCCGCCGCGGATCACGCGATCGGCCACGCGCGCAGCACGGCGTCCGGAGAGTTCCAATCGCCGAATCGCTCCTGCGCGATGTCGTCCGGGTTGATGTACTCGACGCCTTCGCTCCAGTGATCGGCGCGGAGTCGAGCGGTCACCGTCGTCTTGCCCGCGCCGTTCGGCCCCGCGATGACGAGCAAGACGGCATTCACGGGCCGAGCTTCGCGTTCGGGCTTGGCTCAGCTTGCGCCTCGCGCTGTAGTCGCTCGATGCGGGCCCGCATATCGCGCAGGCTCGACTCGTGGGCTTCCCGGATACCTGAGAAAGCGGCACGCATGAGGTCCGCGAGCTCTTCGTCGGTGGGCTCGTAGGTCGGATCGGCAAGGTTGCGGAGCGGGTCCATGCTTCAAGATAGCGGCTGCACAGTGGAGGCGCCACCTGACGCCTTCCGCCACGCCCGCTGCCTGAACAGGCTGGCGCGTCAGAACGTCGTCTCGATGCCGAGGAGCGTGCGGCGCGCGAGCTTGCGGAGCTGGGGCTCCCGAACCACCGGGTTCATGACGGCGAGGGAGAGCGCGTCGAAGGTGAGGTGGAATTCACCGGGGAGCGCCCACCGCAGCCCCGCCGGGCGCGCCTCCACGAAGAATCCCGCGGTCCCGGCGTCGTCGAGGACCGTGTCGTACTGCAACACCGAAACCCCGAGGGCGACGGCGCTGCGGACGAAGTCGTCGAAGTACAAATACTCTACGGCCATCGCCACATTGACGACCCCCGGCTCGAGGTCGACGCCGTACTCCAGGGCGACCCACCAGCTCCGCTCCAGATGGAGCCCGAATCGCCAGTCCCCCTGCCGTATGCCGACCCGCAGCCCGACCCCGAGCGTGGGCGCGAGGAGCGCGGAGTTCGTAGTGTCGTCGAGCGCGGAGCCGCTGCCCTCGACCTGCACGAAGACCGGCGGGCGGGCGTGGCCGGCCTCGGCCTGCGCGCGGCCGCACGTGAACGTGGCGACGAGGGTCGCCGCCCACCACCGCCGAGCGCCGTGGGCCCGAAGGGCGCGGTGCATCCCCCACACGACCAGCGCGAGGATCATCCAGGCGGCCGGCGCGGGGCGGGGCGCGGCGGCGACCTGCGCGCACCCCAGGTACGGCCCGGCCGGATCCTTGCGCGCGATCGCGAGGTAGGGCGAGCCGCAGTAGGCGTTGGCGCCCGTGCAACACGAGGCCTCGCGGGCGTCGGCGTCGTTGGCGTCGAGCGCTGCCGCGCAGGGCGGGTTGTAGACGAGCCACCCGCACAACCTCGGGTCCGTGGCCGCATCGGGACACGCCGAGAGCCCCAGCGCCAAGCGGTCCCGGGCGACGGGGTTCGTCGGGTCGAGCGCGAGCGCCGTGGCCGCGACGATCAGCGCCGTGGTGCGCGCGCGGGCCCGCTCGACCATGGGCGCCGTGTCCGGCCGGTTGCAGTCGTCCAGGGCCCCCGAGTGCGGCAGCCCGTCTCGAGACGGGCGCAACGAGCCCTCGACGGCCTCCACGTAGTTCAGGACGTGGAGGACGTGTTTCACCTCGGCGTCCCAGAGCATGTGCGCGTGGGCATCCTGGAGCGCGTGGACGGCGCGTCCGAGGTGCCAGGCGCCCAGGAGGACCGGGACCTGCACCACGCCGTAGTGCTCCAGAAACACGGGCCTGTCGGCGGTCGACGAGACGATCGTCTCCGCCCCGGCTGCGTCGACCTCGTCCTGGATGAGGGCGAGGGTGCCGCGGACCGCCGCGAGATCTCCCTCGAGGCCGTCGTCGGCGGGTCCACGGAGCGCGTGCGCATACTGGCCCCGCGGATCGCGGTCGGCATGCAAGCGGCGGAGCGCGCTCAGGTTCAGCACGGAGTGCCCCTCGGTGTCGGGCGACCGCACGCCGATGACGAGGGACAAGAGCACGAAGCGCTCCACGTCGGTGTACCGCTCGGTGCCCGGCAACACGAAGGCCTTCAGCAGGCGCCGCAGTACAGAGTCGTCCGGGACCGCGACCTCGGGCCCGGCGTCGAGCACACGCAGCACGGCGTCGGTCGCCTCGGCGGTCAGCCGCTCGTGACAAGACTCGCTGGTCGTCGTGCTCAGCGTGTAGGCGTGGGCCGTGGCGACCCACACGAGCCCGGCGAGGAGCCCCACCAGGCCTGCGCACAGGGCGCGCCTCATCGGCCCACCTCGAAGGCGACGGCGAACCGATACTGCACGTCGACGATCGGGATGCCGCCGGCGTCGGGCACGACGACGACGAGCGACATCGGGTCGACCACGAGCGTGGAGCCCGCGACGGTCCACCGGAACCCGACCGGTCGCACGTCGACGAAGAATCCGGTCGCGCCGGGCGCATCGGCCGCGCTGCCCTCGAGCAAGACCGCGAGACCCGAGCCGAGGCGCGCGCGCAGGCGGTCGCCCGCCATACGGAGCTCGCCCTCCGCGCCGAGCAGCAACGCCGCGAGCCAGTCGGCGCCGCCCGCGCCGTCTTCGGTCCGCCAGACGTTCGTCTCGAGTCCGAGACCCGCCCCGAGGTCACCCCAGTGGTAGGCGCCATGGACCCCGAGCCCCATCGCGCGGAACACCCCGCTGACCCGCCCCGGCGCCTCCGAGTAGGGCGAGGCCGCCACCTCGCCGGCGAGCGACCACGGCGACGGTGGAGCGAGGCCCTCGGCGCGCGCACACCCGAGGAGCGCGGTGTAGACCACCGCCGCGAGGCCCGCGCAGAGCGGATTCCACCCAAGAGACATGCGCGCGCCACCGTCGAAGAGCAGCGCGAACAGTAGACGCTCGACCCTGAAGCGACAAGGCGCGGTCCGGACGGCGGAGCGAGATTGCGCCGGTGCGCCGATTACGGGACGCTGCGCCCGTGCTGCCCCGCGTCGCCTGGTGGGAGAAGATTCGAGGTCGCGTGCCGAAGCGGTGGCGTGAGGCACGGCGTCGCCTGCGCTTCACGCCCGAGGGGCGGGCGTTCGTGGGTTTGACGGTGGGGGTGGGCTTCGCGGCCATCAACACCGGCAACAACCTGATGTACCTGGTGCTCGGCATGATGCTCTCGCTCATCATCGTGAGCGGGGTGCTCAGCGAGCTGGGGCTGCAGGGGCTCGAGGTCGAGCGGTCGCTGCCCACCGGCGTGCATGCGGGTCGCCCGTATCTCACGGGCATCTCACTGCACAACACGAAGCGTCGGCTGGCGTCGTTCAGCATCCAGATCGAAGACGTGATCGACGGCCACAGCATCGCGAAGCGCTGCTACTTCCTGAAGATCCCGCCGACCGCGCGTCAGCAGACGAGCTACCGCAGCGAGTTCCCACGCCGTGGCGCGTACCGGTACGAGGGCTACCACCTGAGCACACGTTTCCCCTTCGGGTTCTTCGTGAAGACCCGCTTCGCGAGTCACGCGGAGACCCTCATCGTGCTGCCCCGCATCCTGCCCGTGGACCTGCTGCCCGAGGAGACCCGCGCGCGGCTGGGCACGTGGGAGCGCCCCGCGCGTGGGCAGGGTCGGGAGTTCCACGGGCTGCGCGCGTGGCGGGACGGGGACGATGCACGCGACATCCATTGGAAGCGCTCCGCCCGTGAGGGGCGCGTGGTCCTGCGCGAGTACGCGGCCGACGCGACGCGCCGGATCGGCGTCTTGCTCGACGACCGCCGGGAGTCGCCCCAGGCGACCCCCGAGGCGACCCTGGCGCGGCTCGATGCCCGCATCGACCACGCCGCGTCGCTCGTCACGCATTTTCAGGCGCGCGGCTGCGTCGTCGAGGTCTGCACCTCGGCCGAGCACTGGATCGTCGAGGCGGACGGTCGCGGGCTCGCGCCCCTGCTGAGGCGTCTCGCGCTGCTCGAGGCCGCGGCCCACGACGCACCCGACCCGGCCACTCGCCGGCCTCGGGACGCCCTGGCCATGGCCTGGCTCCAGGCGCGCGCCGACACCGAACCCGCGCGCCCTCCGGCCCAGGCGGCCTGAACGATGCGCTTCGTCCTCGTGCACAAGGTCGTGAGCTACCTGATGGTGCTCTCCAGCACGCTCTCGCTCTTCGCGTCCGGGGAGCTGCATCCGCTCACGCCCGTCGTTTTCCTGCTCGGGGCCCTGGCGAGTTGGTGGGTCGACCCGACACGCAGCGCCCCCGGGGGCTCCGAGCGTCTGTGGACCCTGGGCACCCTGGGGGTCTTCGTTTTCCTCGGCTTGCGCGCGGTGCAGGGCGAGCCGGCGCTCTTGCAGGGCGTGTACTTCCTGCTCTGCCTGACCCTGAACAAGCTCTTCAATCGGCGGAGCAGCCGCGACTACCTGCAGCTCTACGTGCTGTCGTTCATGCTGCTCGTCGCCTCGACCGCCATCGACGCCGACGTGACCTACGGCGTGCAGTTCGCGCTCTACGTCGTCTTCGGCACGTGGACGCTCATCCTGTTCCACCTCAAGCGCGAGATGGAGGACAACTACCTGCTGAAGTACGGCGACTCGCTCCAGGGTCGCCCGGTGCAGGTCGAGCGTGTCCTGAACTCGCGCAAGCTCGTCGGGCCCCGATTCCTGCTCGCGACGAGCGCGATCTCCCTGGTCGTGTTCCTGGGCTCGACCCTGGTCTTCGTCTTTTTCCCGCGCATCGGCTTCGGCCTGTTTTTCAAGAAACAACGGCCCGGCATCATGATGAGCGGCTTCAGCGACAAGGTCGAGCTGGGCCGGTTCGGCACGGTGAAGGACGACCCGACGGTCGTGATGCGCATCGAATTCCCCGGCGAGGGGCGCCCGGCCGCGGAGCCGCGCTACCTGCGGGGCCTGAGCCTCGACCACTACGACGGTACGACCTGGACGAAGTCGCGCCCGCAGAAGGAGAAGGCCCGGCGCGGAGACGGCGGCGTGCACGTGCTTCGGCCGGAGCTCGGGCTCGCCGGCCGCGAGGTGGTGCAGGCGGTGTACCTGGAGCCGATGGAGACGCGTGTGCTCTTCGGGCTCAGTCCGCTGCACGCCGTCGCCTTCCAGGACCCGTTCATCAAGATCCCGATGCCCGGACAAGTGCGCTCGATCCAAACGGACGCCGAGGGCGACGCGCACTACGAGCAGACCGACGAGATCGCGTTCCGGTACTACGCGTACAGCGCCCGGCCCGAGGGTCGGCCCGAGGGCTGGGACCAGCCGCTGGGCGCGTACCGGGCGGCGCTGCAGGCCGCGGGTGAGGACGCCTCGCGGTATCTGCAACTGCCCGCGGGGCTCGAGCCGCGCGTCGCCGAGCTCGCCGCCCGGCTCGTGGGGGACGCCGCCACGGTCGGCCAGGCGGTGGATCGGGTCACGGCGCACCTGTCGACCGACTACACGTACACCCTGGACCTCGAGCGGGACTCGACCCTGCCGCCCCTGGAGGACTTCCTCTTCGTCCAGCGGCGCGGCCACTGCGAGTACTTCGCGACCGCGCTGGTCGTGCTCTTGCGCACCCAGGGCATCGCCGCGCGCAACGTGAACGGCTTCCTCGGCGGCGAGTGGAACGCCTTCGGGCAGTACCTGGCGATGCGCCAGGGAGACGCGCACACGTGGACCGAGGTCTGGATGCCCGACGGACTCTGGGTCACACGAGACGCGACCCCGTCGGGGGTCGACCGGATGGCAAGCGTGGGCCTGATGCAATCGCTGGCGGCCTGGACCGACGCGCTGCGCATGCGCTGGTACAAGTACGTGATCGAGTACGACCTCAATCGACAGGTCGGGGTCTTCGAGTCCGTAGGGCGCGCGCTGAAGGACCTCTTCGGCGGGCTGCGCGGCGGTGAGGGCTCGGGCGCGCAACGCACGCGTGACCGCGCGGATCCCCTGCCCCGTGGCCTGATGATCGGGGTGCTCCTGGTCACCGGGCTGCTCGTCGTGGTCTGGTGGTGGCGGCGACGCCGCGCGGCCACGGCCGCCGGCACGGAGCGCCACCCGGGAGAGGCCGCCGCGGAGCTCTACCGACTCTGCATCTCGACCTACGCGCGCCTGGGCTTCGCGCGGTCGGAGCAGGCCACGGCCCGTGAGTGGGTCGCCGCCCTCGAGGCCCGCGGGGCGCCCCAGCTCGAGCTGGCGCGTGAGGTCGTCGGCCTCTACGAGAGTGAGCGCTTCGGCGCGGCCCCGCCGAACCCGAGTGTCCGCGCCCGCCTGCGCGCCGCCCTCGCGAATCTCACCCAGACCCCTGGCGAGTCCCGCCCATGACCGACACCGCGCCCGCCCAGTACGACTTGCGCCTGCCCGACCTCGTGCTCGAGGGCGGGGCCCGCGTCGCCCCGCACGTCGCGCGGGTGTGGATTCACGGCCCGACGGACGAGCGGGACTTGCTCGACGGCCTGGGGGCGCGGGTGGCGTCCGAGCCGGGCACGGTCGTGCGCCGCGCGGCCGGCGAGGCCCCTGCGAGGCCCGCGTCGGGCGCGTTGCGGCTGGACCCGCGCGTGCCGACGGTCCTCGTGATTCATGCGCTCACAGGTCACGCCGCCCCCGGCGGACCGCAGGGCTGGTGGTCCGGGGTGGTCGGTGCGGGTGAGCCCCTGGACCCGACGCGCCACCGGATCGTGTCGGTCGCCCTGATCGGGGGGTGCTACGGCAGCAGCGGTCCAGGAGACGCCGACTTCCCGCGGCAGACCGCCGACCGGGTCGTGCCCGGAGACCACACGAAGCCGACGAAGGGCGCTTTCGCTCTCGACGCGACCCGAGAGCCCGCGACGCTCACGACCTGGGACCAGGCCCGTGCAGTGCTCGTCGCCTTGGACCACCTGGGCGTGGAGCGCCTCGAGCTCGTGTGCGGGGGCTCCGTGGGTGCGATGGTCGCCGGCTGCGTCGCGGCGCTCGTGCCGGACCGGGTCGCCCGCCTCGGCCTCTTCGGCGGGTGCACGTCCGCGAGCCCGTGGATCGTGGGCTTCAACCACGTGGGCGCCCAGGTCGTGCGCGCGCTCCGCGACCGCGGCGACGCAACGCTGGGGCTCGCCCTGGCGCGGCAGCTCGCGATGCTGACCTACCGCGCGGAGCCGAGCCTCGAGGATCGCCATCCGCGTGTGCCCCCGACGGCGTGGCGGCCCGGCGCGCCGCACAGGGTCGAGACGTGGCTCACGCACCACGGCGACAAGCTCGTGGAGCGCTTCGACGCGGACGCGTACCTCGCGCTGCTCGGCGCCATGTCGCACCACGATCTGCGTCGCGATCCGGGACTTCCGCAGGCGAGCGAGTCGTGGCGGGCCTTCGATGGGCCGCCCGTCGCGCGCATCCGCGCCTCGACCGTGGCCGTGGGCATCGACACCGACCAGCTCTACCTGCCCGAGCACATGCACACCTTCGCCGCCGAGCTCGCGGCGAGCGGTGTGGTCGCCTTCGGCCGCACGTTGCGCAGCCGTCACGGGCACGACGCATTCCTCATCGAAACTCCACAGGTCCGCGCGTTCTTGGGGGAGTGCCTCGGCCTCCCGCCCGCGTCACTCGACCTCTGACCCAGTTCTGGAGACACGCACCGTGACCTGGAGAGTGCTGAAGTTCGGCGGATCCTCACTCGGCAATCCGGCGGCGCTCGCGCGCGCGCTCGACCTCGTGGCCCAGGAGCTCAAGGAAGGCTCGGTGGCCCTGGTCGTGAGCGCCATGGGGGACACCACCGACGAGCTCCTCGAGGCGGTCGACGCCGCCGCTCAGGGTCGCCTCGCGGACGCCGAGAGCCTCGTGGACCGCATCGCCGACCGCGCCATGACGGGGGCGACGTTCGCTCTCCAGGACGTGCCGATGGCGTCGCGTCCCCCCATCGCCCACACCGTGCGCGAGGTGCTCTCGCCCTTGCGCGACCTGCTCAAGGGCGTGTCGTTGCTGCGCGAACGCACGGCGCAGACGGTCGACCTGATCCTCTCGTTCGGCGAACGCCTGTCCGTTGCCGTGGTCACGCCCTTGCTCGTCTCCCGCGGGATTCCGGCCGTGCCGGTGGACGCCCGCGACTGGATGCGCACGGACGACCGTTTCGGCCAGGCCCTCGTTGACTGGCCCGTGACCCGCGACCAGTTGCAGGCCCTGGCCGTGGTCTGGGCCGGGTCCGTGCCCGTGAACACGGGCTTCATCGGCCGCACCGCCGACGGCCGCACGACCACGCTCGGTCGCAACGGGAGCGACTACACGGCGAGCCTACTGGCGCGCGGCCTCGGGGCCGTCGAGGTGCAGGGCTGGACCGACGTGCCCGGCGTGATGTCGGCGGACCCGAACATCGTGCGCGATGCCCAACCTCTGCCGCGGCTGACCTACATGGAGGCGCTTGAGCTCGCGAACTTCGGCGCGAGCCTCTTCCACCCGCGCACCATGATCCCGCTCATCGAGGGCGGCATTCGGCTCCGCATTCGCCGCACGCTCGACCCGGACGCGCCGGGCACGATCGTCGACACGCAGGGCGACCCGGACGTGCGGCGCGCGACCTCGGTGGCGTCGTTGCAGAACCTCGCGCTCTTCGACGTGCAGCTCCGGCGCCTCGGCATCCGTACACGCCTGCTCGAGCGCGCGCATCGGGCGCTGTCCGAGGCCGAGGTCACGGTGTGGATGAGCAACACCGCCGGCCACGGGCAGGGCGTCGCGCTCGTGGTCCCCAACAAGGAGGCTGTGCGCGCCCGCGCCGCCCTGGAGGCCGCGTTCGCCAACGAGCTCGCGAACGACGAGCTCACGCTGGGCCTACGCGCGCCCGTCACAATGCTCACGCTGGTCGCCGAGGCCATGGGCACGACCGTGAACGTGGCCGGTCGGATGCTCGGCGCCCTCGGCACGCTCGGCGTGAACATCCGCGCCATCGTCGAGGGGGCGTCGTCGCGCTCGATCTCGTGTGTCATCGACCACGCCGAGACCGCCGTCGCCGTGCGCGCCGTGCACGACGCCTTCCGTTTCGCCCACCAGGAGGTCAGCCTTCTGGTGCTCGGCAAGGGCGTGGTGGGCCAACAGCTCCTGGCGCAGGTGAACGCCCAGGCGCGGGTGCTGGAGCAGCAGCACGACGTGCGGGTGCGGGTCGTCGGGCTCTGCGACCGGGAAGGCTACGTCTTCGACGAAACCGGCCTGGACGTGTCGAGCCTGCCCGCGCTGCTGGAGCGCAGGGTGCCGTGGACGGACGACGCCCCGTTGACGTCGCTCCTGCCCCGCATGCGGCGCCTGCCTGTGCCGATCCTGGTCGACTGCACCGCCGCCAACGGCATGGCGCAGGTCTACCACGCGGCGTTCGAGCACGGCGTGCACGTGGTCGCCGCGAACAAGAAGCCGCTGACCATCCCCTGGGGCGAGTATCGGGCGCTCAAGGACGCCGCGCGCACCGCCCACCGTGCCTTCCGCTACGAGACCACCGTCGGCGCGAGCCTGCCCGTCATCGAGACGCTGCAGGACCTGGTGCGGACAGGCGACCGGGTCGACCGGGTCGACGGCGCCTTCAGCGGCACCTTGGGGTACCTGTGCACCGAGGCGATGCGCGGTGTGCCGCTGTCGGAGGCCGTCGCGACGGCCCGGGCGCGCGGCTACACCGAGCCCCACCCGCGGGACGACCTTTCGGGCACGGACGCGGCGCGCAAGGCGCTGATCCTGGCCCGGGAGCTCGGCCTGGCCGTGGAGTTGGACGACGTGCAGGTCGAGCCGCTGGTGCCCCACGACGTGTTGCGGCACGACGACCTGGAGGCGTTTTTCGCGGCGTTGCGTGAACAGGACGCACGTTTCGCGGAGCGGACGGAGCGCCTGCGGAGCGAGGGCCGCGTGCTGCGGTATCTGGCGCGGGTCGACCTGCGCGCCGAGGGCGGGCCGTCGCTCACCGTCGGGCCGGTCGAGGTCGACGCCCAGGACCCCGCCGCCGGCCTGCGCGGCGCCGAGGGCATGGTCGGCTTCGCGACCAGCCGGTACCAGGAGTACCCGCTGATTGTCCGCGGCGCCGGCGCCGGGGGCTCGGTCACCGCGGCCGGCGTGCTGGCCGACGTGCTGAAGATCGCGCGGAGCCTACGGGGCGGCTGAGGTGACGGTTCGGGTTCCGGCGGGCGCGAACGAAGCCGGTGAGTCCGAGAATTGAGACAAGCAGCCAGAGCTGCGAGCCCCCGGCTCGGCCGGGCAGCGGTGTGACGTCGCAGCCCGTCGACGCCTGCTCCTCGGCGGGCTCGACGGCGTTCGTGGTCGCTGGAACGGCCGCGCTGGGAAGTTCAGCGACCGGTCGCGGGCGCTCGCCAGGCGGAGCGCTCTCCGGCGCGCCGACAGGTGGACCGGAAGTGTTGCAGTCGATTCGACCTGAGACCTTACGTCCGTCTGGGCAGACTACCGCCGCGCCTTCGGCGCGGTCGAACACTGCGCCGCGGAGGTCCGTCCCGGTGAAGTCGACGTGACTCAGCCATGCATCCGTGAAGTCCGCACCACGCAGATTCGACCCGCGAAACCGCACCGCGGCGAGAATCGCGCCCGTGAATCGGAACCTCTCCGCCGAGAGCCCGTCGTAAACACAAAACTGATCGACGATGAAAGAGTCCGAGGCTTTGAATCGACAGACCCGCGTGCGTGTCCGCTCGATCTCATCCAACGACCCGCCGATGATCCCGTTGCGTACGAAGAAGTGCAGCATGGAGTGTTCGTTCGTCGCTGAACCGGTGGCGCCGAACTGGCGGTCCACGACCCGTCCCGCCCGAATCGCAAAGAGTTGCGGAACGCCGTTCGACCAGTCGGCGATGAAGACACTCTTTTCCACGCCGGCGCCGCACACCAGACGCCGAAATGCGCTCTCCACAGGCGGACACGCGGAGCAAAACTCACTCGTGTTGAGTACGATCGACAACTGCTGCGAAGGGAGATCACCGATCCCCCTCGCAATTCGGATCGTACACTTGCGGCTCGACGATTCCCGCGTCGTGCCTGGCTCCGACGCGTGCACGTCGCCGGGCGAAGTGACGAGCGTAACTGCGAGAAGCGCGCAGCATGCGAGCGCGCGGCGGACCATCAACGAGCGAGCCCAGGGGACGCGCGAAGCCGGAGCGAGGCGGGGGTCGGGCTTCTCCATCGCGGTCGATTGTCCGCCCTTTGCTCCGCGGTGCACAACCGTCACGGGCCTCTGGGTGGATGAGCCCAGAGGCGAAACTCGATGAAGGCGATTCGTTCTTCAAACGGAATGTCACGCGGCTCGA
The DNA here is from genome assembly GCA_049318805.1 of Bradymonadia bacterium. Lineage (GTDB taxonomy): Bacteria > Myxococcota_A > Bradymonadia > UBA7976 > UBA1532 > CANLBD01. The sequence continues at coordinate 1,663 of JBMOFP010000063.1, read as the reverse complement.
GTTCGGTCCAGGCCTCGATGAGCGCGAGGGTCATTGGGATGTCGAGGTCGAGCACCTCCACGCAGTCTCCGGGCTTCACTGTCACGCGCTGGCCCTCGTGGACGAGCACCAGCGAGTAGGTCGCGATGCCATCGGGGCGGGTCAGATGTGGCGGGCCGTAGTCGACCTCGATTCGGCTGAGCGACTCGCCGAGGTCGGGAGAGTACTCGAGGTCGAATTCGGCACGGTACTTCCGCTTTCCGGATTTTGTGAACCTGCGGTCGCCCGGTCGAAACGATCCGCTACGCATCTGTTTAAGCGCGCCATCAAATGTCCACTCCGGACTGCGGCGATCAAGAGATCGACGCACGCTACGGACTGCCCACTGTCGCGGAGTTTCCAGACTCCGTGCCATCATTGTGACGCCTTCGGTCCACCATCCGTAGTACAGAGTTCCCGACGAAAGGACACTGTAGGTACGGCCGCCACGTTCGACGGTTCGGGCCGGCCGTGGTAGCACGAAGCCGTCCTCGGAATAGATCCGCCTCGGAACGGTCCCGATACCAAAGAGATCTTCAGCCGCCGTGGGGCCCCAGACCACCAACCGAAGGAGATCCCGGAGCCAATCCTGCATGCTTTGAGGCTTGGTCCAGGAAGGCTCGCGCCAGGACACCGGTCCCAGCGCAGTGTTCGACCACTCCAGGTCACGGCGCGTACAACGCTTGGCATCACCCAGCCTGAGCAGCGGCGGCCAGATTAGGGCCTTCGAGGCCGACGGCGCACTCGCCAACGCACTTGGAGCGGCTCCGTTCGTGAGGATCACGGCGAAGCCCGCGAGGGCAATGTGAAGCAAGCGCACGAACCACTTCACTAGACGACTCTCAGATTCGCCCGGAATGCGACCGGCGTGAACGCGTTTGCACCACTTCGGAACCGCAGGTTCATGACACTCACGTGGACTGGGTTGGCGGCGGTGATGTCACCGAGCGGAATCCTCACCGAATCCCCCCGCGACCGGAGTACCCACACCCGCCCCTCGTCGTTGTTTGCGCCGACGGATACCATCAGCACGAAGCCCTCAGGCCATGTATTGGGGAGCAAGAACTCGAAGCTCATTCCCTGAAGTGCCGCATGCGGAAAATACGCTCGAGAGACGGCGGCGATCGGCCCCAGTACATCACCGTCACCGCCACCGATGGGCCAATAGCCCTGCGCTTGATAGAAGTCCCCCCCCGTCCTTACTTCGTACATTCGATTCCCGAAGTCGTCAGTTCCCTTGTCTTCCGCGACTCCCCGATACTGTCCGACCGCGAAGATCGTCCTCGCGAAGGCTGCCTGAAAACCCGTCACGGCGACGCGTGCCCCGTTCGCCAGCGCAGCGGGTTGAAAAGCGCTGAGGTTCGCTTGGTCGAACAGAGAAATCACGTTCTCGACGAAATCACCCCGCTGCAGCTTCGCCAGAAGGTTCGGTCCCGAGTTCGTAGCCAACCAGCGCTCGACACCACAAAGCATCGACTTCAGGTAAGTGAGCCTCCCGGCGTTCGCGCAATAGAATAGCGACCCGAGAGCATATGCCGAGTTCTGCCCGCCAGCACTTCGCGCATACGGACCATCGATACGCGCGCCCCAGCCTCGACTCGGAAAGTACGATCCCAGCGTGCCCTCCAGGCCGCGGACCAGCCTC
>JBMOFP010000062.1:0-31873 GCA_049318805.1 Bradymonadia bacterium | reverse complement strand
GAGCCCGATGTTGATCTGGACGGGTGGGGGAAGTCCAACGTTACGGCCCACCGTCAGCGGGAAGACACTCCTGTCAATCAATGAAAGCGGCGGACGACCGAAGCGCACCCAGGCGTAGCCGTCGGCATTGGCAACACCACGCATCATGAGCGCGCTCCCATCCGGGGCCGCGCACAAGGTGACGTAGTCGTGCTCCGTGACCCAATCGTAGCCGGGCGGCGCGACCGGCACCGCGGGCGTCGAGCGCGGCACGTCACTCCATGCCGCTTGAAAGACCTGGACCGGAACCCGCTCGTCGAGCGGTTCGACGCGCACCAAGATCGGAGCGTCGCCGGGCACCTGCCCGATGGTGGCCTGTCCCGCGGGCAGCGCGGCGGCCAGCGGGACGACTCGAGGTGGATGGGTGAGATGGACTTCGACCGGGCGCCCAGCCGACCGTTCCGCCCGCGCCAACGCAAGGACCCGCTGGGTTGTGGCGTGAACGGCCAGAAGGCCGGTCTGCAGCCCGTCTCCGCGTTCGGGAGGCGCGCCCGTGACGAGCCCTTCGGCGATACGACGGGGCACGAGCGGGGCGGTCGTCGTCAGCGCGGTCGCCCAGAGTTCGCCGGTGTGCGTCAGGGCGAGGGCGGTCGGTGGTCGCGCGACGAGGGCCAGTGCGGCGATCGGGAGGGGCACGTTCAGGGGCAAAGCGTCCCGCGGCACCGAGCCGAGTGCCGCAACCAGCGGCGGCTCGAAGGCGTCGGTCTCGAGCAGCACCCAGTCGCCCCCGGCCGCAATGGGATCTCCACCGCCCGGGTTCAGCGATGTCGAGGGGAGAGGCTGTTGGGACAAGTCGAGGGCGAACGCCGAGCCGGAGGTCTCGCCCCACGGATTCGCGAGTCCGAGAAGGTGACGTCGTTCGAGCGATCTCTCGAAGACCAGATACGCGCTTCTCGGTCCATCGACCGTGTGCGAGTCACCGCGCGGGTCGCGAAACTTCAGCGTTTCGCTCTTGGTGTTGCTGACCAGCAGTAGACCCCCGGGTACCGCGGTGACGACGCCGTTGGGCCAGTCCTCTTGCTCTCGAAGTACCTCGGCGGGCCCGCCATCCAGGGGCACCTGGATGATCCTGCGGTGGTCCCCCACGATGACCCGCGGCGGGTTCTCAGCGAACGTATGGATGACCACGTCGCGAGGTCTGTCGGGCTTGAAGAGGATACGCGGAGAGCGGTCTATGGTGGCGAAGTCGAGCACCACGAGGGCCCCGTCCTGCAGGGCGAGCAGGCGATTCGTACCCGGAACCACGACTTGCGGGTCCAACGGCGGCTCGAAAGGGCCGGCGACCTCCAAATCGAACGAAGCGACGCTGTGAAAGGTCGTTCGCCTTCCGTCGCTGCGCGCTTCGACCTCGCCTGACCGAAGGCGGTATCGATTCGCCTTCCGCACGGCACGCGGGCGACTGTCGACATGTGCCTCATGGGTGTCGAGCTCGAGGTCGCGCGCATCCCAAGGGATGAGCTGTGACGTAGGCTGGCGGCCGCCGGTGTGGCGGCGGACGACGAGCGCCCCGGCCGGTGTCCATTCGACGCTCGGGAGGAGTGATTCGCCCAAGGCGAGTCGCGCGGGCGGTCCGTCGATCGGGACGAGCCAGACGGCCCGTTGGTTCGCCAGGACGAACGCTTTGCCGTCTTCCGACCAGGCCGTTTCAAATTGTTCATGAGCGCCCAGGTCGGCCAGTGGCCGGGGGGCAACCGCGTCCTGCCCGTCGAGCCTGAGTCGGTACAGAGTCTTGCGGCCGCCGTGGGTCTCGGTCCACGCGACCAGGATCTGCCGCGTCCCCGCGTGCTGGTTGACGTAGGTGAGCTCGCCCCGTGTGCGTCCGAAGCCGCGGCCGCGGTCCGGCGCCACTCTCCGAAGGCTCCGATCGACGCCGTCCAACGGGAGGAAGGTCACCTCGGTCCGGCTGGTCGTCTCCGTGTACAGAATACCTTCTGGCTCTGCCGGGTCCGCCCAGGCATGGCGGTTCGGCAGCAGCCCGAGCGTGAGGCACACGGCCGCCAACAAGACCGTGAGCCGCCTGTCGACCCAACCCGCCCGACCGACCATCGACGGCTCCTTCCTTCATCCAACTGAGGGTAATGCCAACGCCCGAGTGTAGTCCGACTCTCCAGGGCTCGGTAAGGTGGAAGGAATCCGGAGACGCACAGGTCGCGGTCAACGCCGTCGCGGGCATGCGGCTGAGCGTGCGGGCCTCGGGCAAGCCTGCGGTGGAGTACACCCTCGGCTTCGAGGAAGGCCGCGGTGATCCGTTGCGCTTCTTCCGCCCCGAGAGCGCCGAGACCGCGCCGGTCTGCGTGCGGCTGTGAGCAAGCCGCCCTGTGGCTGGGCACGAGCGCTCGCGCACGACGCTCGGGCGGAGCGGCTCGTCCGGCAAGCTCGAGGCGCTGCTCTAACAGGACGCTGAAAAAGTCCGTCCTTGGACTTTTTCAGCCCCGCTCCGCCGGGCCGTCCTGGCCCGGGCAGGCTGCGTTTTTAGCAGCCTGCTCACGGAACGACTCCCACGAACCTACGGCCGCCTCATCGGGAGCGTCGGCGCTGGGTGCTGCATCATCCACGGAGGCCGCGCGCGAAGGGCCGCGACACCCCCAGGAACCCGCAGGCTCCCCATTGAATTCGGCGCCCGCGTCGAGCATCCTATCGATCGATCGATTGATAGGAGGTCGGCCGATGCGGCGCGTCACCGCCACAGAAGCGAGAGTTCACCTGGGCGATCTGCTCCGCCGCGTCGCGCGCGACGGCGAGTCGGTCCTCGTCGAACGCGCGGGCGAACCGCAAGCTGTCATCGTGTCGCTCGCAGAGTACGAGCGCCTGAAGCGGGGCGACGGTGACGACCCCAGGCGAGTGGCCTTTCGCCGTGCGCTGGAGGTCGGAGACGAGATTCGGCGGTCGAGCCATGGCATGGCCATGCCAGACGCCGCAGACGTCATTGACGAGGCGCGGACTGAGCGCCTGGCTGGGCTGGACGAGGCGGGCGGGGCTTGATCTGCGTCGACGCCAGCATCGTCGTCCGGCTGGTTCTGGACGGGGCGGACGGTCCCGCCGCGACCCTCTGGAGTCGGTGGCTCTCGGAGCGAGAGGAGTTCGCCGCGCCCTCACTCCTCGGGTACGAGGTCACGAACGCGCTTCACCGGTATCGGGCGGCGGGGCACATCGACTCGAACCAGTGCGTCGCGGCGCTGGACGCCGCTTTGGGCCTCGGCGTCGTCCTATACGAGGGTGCGGACGTGCATCGACGGGCGCTTGCGCTCGCCGCTCGGCTTCAGCGGCCAGCGACGTACGACACGCACTCCCTCGCCGTCGCGGAGAAGTTGGGCGCCCCTTTCTGGACCGCCGACCTGCGCCTGTACAACGCGGTCAGAGAAACGCTGAAATGGGTCCACGCGCTGGCCTGAGCGCGGGTCGCCCGCTCCCGGGTCATGGTCGCATCCGTGAGCGACGCCCTTGTGCGGAGCCCTGGCCCTCGGGCGCGTCGGTGCGCGCGGCCGTAGGCCGACCGCGCAATCGGCCCCGCTCGAAATTTCACTTGTGGGTTAGTTAACTCATCGGTAAATCATCCGGCGTGCAGTCGACCGACCTTTCGATGGTGTTCTCGGCCCTGGCCGACCCGACGCGGCGGGCGATCCTCGCCCGCCTGTCGAGCGGCGAGGCGCCGGTGAAGGACCTCGCGGCGCCCTTCGACCTGTCCGGGCCGGCGATCACCAAGCACCTCAAGGTGCTCGAGCGGGCCGGGCTGATCTCACGCAGCCGTGACGGTCAACTGCGCCCGTGTCGCCTCGAGCCGCGTGGCTTCGAGCCCGCGGCGGAGTGGATCGAACGCTACCGCGCGATGTGGGAGGCGCAGCTCGACCGCCTCGGCGAACACCTGAAGAACGTCGCAGCGCAACAGGCCGCGCTCGCGCCCGAGACCACGGTCAGAACACCAGAGGGGGAGCGCAATGATCCTGAGGAGTAACTCGAGCGACATCCGGATCACGCGTGTGTACGACGCGCCGGTCCACGCCGTGTGGCGGCCTGGACGGACCTCGCGCAGATCGAGCAGTGGTGGGGGCCGCGCGGCTTCACACTCACCACACACAGCAAGGACCTGCGCGTCGGGGGCACCTGGCGCTGCACGATGCATGGTCCGGACGGCGTCGACTATCCGAACGTCGCGACCTACCACGTGGTCGAGCCGCTCCAGAAGCTCGTCTACGACCACGGGGCCACGGACACCACCCCGCCCCTCTTCCGCGTGACCGTGACCTTCAAGGAGACGAACGGCAAGACGACCATGGAGATGGTCTCGACCCTGCCGACCCCCGAGGCCGCGCAACAGATCTCGAAGTTCATCAAAGCGGCCGGCGGCACGGGGACGTGGGACCGCCTCGCGGAGCACCTCGACCAGGCCGCGACGGGTCAGTCGAGCTTCATCATCAACCGTACCTTCCAGGCGCCCATCGCGCGGGTCTTCGAGCTGTGGACGCACCCCGAGCACCTTGCGCAGTGGCTCCCACCGGTGGGCACCGAGCTGCGTTTCCTGCGTTCGGAGATCGCGCCCGGCAAGAGCACCTTCTTCGTGATCACCGGCGCGCACGGCACGATGCACGTCCGCGCGGAGTACCTCACGATCGAGCCGCCGACGCGCATCGTCTACGTGCAGCAGTTCGTCGATGAGCGCGAACAGCCCGCGGCGGCGCCCGGCGCCGAGCACTGGCCCGCGAAGCTGCGCAACACAGTGGTCTTCACGGAGGACGAGCCCGGCTACACCCGCGTGAGCGTGAAAACCGAGCCTGTGGGCGAAACGACCGCCGCCGAGCTCGCAGCCTTCGTGGACGAGCGCTCGGGCATGACGCTCGGTTGGACCGGCTCCTTCGACAAGCTCGAGGCGCTGCTCGAATCCGGCAGCCCGGCATGAGGACCTGACGCGCGGACCGCGTCGGCGCCGGGGGCCGCAGGGTCCTCGAAGCGCAGGCGCGAGAAGGGTCGCGCGCGCCGGCTCGTCTATCGGCGTCGAAACACGCGAGGCGAGGGCTTACTCGGAGACCGGCTTGGGGAGCGCGTCCGGCGGCAGGAGCGGTCGGACGACACGAAAGCCGAGCACGGGCCACCGGTCGTCCTGCGGCACGGCGGCGCGGCTCGCAGCCCGCACCCAGTCCACGCCGGAATAGAAGGAGCCGCCGCGCACGGCCCGCGGCCCGACCCCCAGGGGGATCGAGTCCGTCACGTCGCCCACGAGCGCGTCGGCGTAGGTGTCGGCGCACCACTCCCACACATTGCCGTGCAGGTCGTGCAGGCCCCACGGGTTCGGCCGGCGCTTCTCTCCCACGGCGTGGGTCCGCCCGCCCGCGTTGCGCGCGCACCACGCGACCTCGTCCAGGGTGTCGTCGCCGGGACCGCACCAGAAGCGGGTGACGGAGCCCGCGCGGGCCGCCCACTCCCACTGCGCCTCGCTCGGGAGCGTATACCCATCCGCGCCCGAGACCGGGACCCAGGCGTTCTTGATGAGCTGCCAGGCCGGTGTGCGCCGCTCGAGACGCGAGAGCTTGTTGCAGTAGTTGATCGCCTGCACCCAGGTCAGGTTCTCGACCGGGTGGTTCGGCGTGCCCCCCTGGGACTGCTTGAAGTACGACGGCCCCTCTTCGGTGACGACCCGGTACTGCCCCTGGGTGATGGGGGTGCTGGACATCAAGAAGGGCACCGTCAAGGCCACGCGTCGAGGGCCCTCACCGTCCTGGCGGCCGCGCTCCGAGGGCGGGCTGCCCTGCGTGAACTGCCCGGACGGGATGTAGACCATGTCGGGCCGCGCGTTCGTGCCCTCTTCGACGACCTGGCCCGGAGAGTACGCGCCGAGCCGAGCGTTCGCCGGATCGATGACCGGCGAGGGTGACGGGCCCGTCGCCGCGACCACGGGCGCGGCGGCCTTGCGGGTGGCGTAGCCCGGCTTCGCCCCGGGCGCGCGCATCGCCTTCGCGAGCGCGTCCGTGAACGAGCGCACCGAGGTCGGACGGTCCTTCGGGTGGATGGACTGCCCGCGCTCGAGGACCTGCTTCACCACGTCGCCGCACTCGAGATTCGCGATGAAGCGGCGTGTGTCCGAGAGCATCTCCCACGGCAGCGCCTCGCCCCACAGGGCCCAGGTGACCATGCGCGCCACCGAGAAGACGTCGCCCCGCATGTCCGCGATGCGGCCGTCGGCGACGACCTCCGGCGCCAGGAAAATCCAGTGCGGCGCGAGGCGACCGTCCGGGGTGTGGATTGTGTCGCGTGTGTCGAGCGCAACGCTGAAGTCCGTGACCTTCGGCTCGCCCGTAGGCTCCATGAGCACGTTGCCCGGGTGGAACTGCCGGTGCAGGTAGCGCCGGCCGTGGGCATGCCCGACGGCCTCGGAGGCCCGCACGACGGTCCGCAACGCGTCGTAAGCCCCGAACTTTCGCCCGGCGACCCAGTCGCCGAGAGTGCCCCCCGGCACGTAGTCGACGATCGTGTAGGGGGTCTTCCACGGGGTCTCGAGCTTGCGCGGGCTCGAGAACCGCATGCGGCACACGGCGGGATGATTGAACGAGGCCATGCGCTCGGCCGAGGTGCGGAACCGGTAGATGTGGGCGGGGCCGGGGTTGCGCTCGGGCCGGAGCCGCTTGAGCACGACCTCGGAGCCGTTGGCCTTCACGTCCCAGCAGAGCAGCGCGTCGGTGACCTGCCCGTGGCCGAGCGTGCGAGAGAACTGGAAACGCTCGTGGAGCACGAGCGCACCGAAGGGCGACTCCTCCTGCGCGTACACGTCCTTGCGGGCGATGCGCGCCAGCAGGCCCGCCGTGAGGAGCTCGGGGGACTCGCCCTCGAGCAGCAAGCGCGGGAAGGGCCGCAGGAGCGGAGGGGTGCCGGCGGTCGACTCGGCTTTGCCGCCCACGAAGAGCACGAAGCAGCGGCCTCGGTCGTTCGGGTCGAAGGCGCGCTTCAGCGTCGCGAGGGCGGCGGCCTGCACCACGGGGCCGGCGTCGGGTCGCTGCACCACGGCCAGGTGCACGTCGCACCGCGCGGCCTCGGTCTCCGCGGTGGCCACGTCGGCGCGGACGTGCTCGACCTGGGCGTCGGGGGCCGACGCCAGCGCGCGCGCGAACGACTCGGCCAGCGACTCGAGGCCAGGTCCAGACGTCACCAGGAAACGCACGCGCTCTACTCTCCGGGTGGGCGTTCCTCCCAGAACTCGCCCGTCACTGCGGTGAAACGCCCCCCAGACGGGCCGCGCTCGGCCGTCGATCGCCTTTTTCCCTCGCGCGACCCGCGTCGTCAATGCCGCTGCGGCTATCCCGCACGTCGAATGTCCGCAGCCTGCCCGGGCCAGGACGGCCCGAGCGGGGCACAAAAAGTCCATGGACGGACTTTTTCGGCGTCCTGCTAAACTCTCAGGCGTCTTCAATCGCGAGGAGAGCGTGATGAAACTCCATCGCTTCGCCGAGGTCCGATGGTTCCCGGCCTGAGCCCCGACCGCGCCATCGCCCTGCGCGCCGTGAAACTCGACGCGCTCGCGGCGGATCCTACGCACGCCTTGGCCTCGAGCGCCGCCCTTACGCCGGCGGACGTGAGCGACGAAGGCGAGGGCTGGCTCGCCGGCCTCTCGCGTGTCTCCGGCGCGCCGCTGGGGCTTACGCTCTTCGTGCACGGGCGCCGCGGCCCCGGCTGGGTCGAGCTGGACGCCTTCGCGCTGGCCACGGTCTACGGGCAGGTGCTCTGGGACGACCGCATGTGGGGCTGGCACACGGGCACGGGCCGCCCCGACTCCGCCGAGCGCCTGCGTGAGATTCACGATCTCGCGCTCCGCGCGTACCGACAGGACGAAGCTCTGGTGCTCGCGGAGGTCTGACTCGCGTCCGAGCAGCACGACCCGCTGAGCTTGTGCATCGGCGCGCGGTGCACAGGGTATCGGGATGCTCGCCCTGCTCTATCGCCTCGTCCGTTTCTTCGTGCTCTCGCCCTTCACCGTGGTCGTCGCGAGCGTCGACCGCCTGCGCCCGCGACCCCGGGTGCTCGAGCTCCTGCTCGACGGCCGCCACCCGCTGCGGCCCATCCCGCGGTCGCCGTGGTCGCGTCGTCGGGACGGGGTGAACCGACGACATCTCGCGCACGTGGAGCGCCGTCTCCAGACCGACCCCCGAGTCGGCACAGTCCTCGTGCGTCTGGGACACCTGCGCGGCGGCTGGGCCGAGGTCGGGGCGCTGCGCGCGCTCGTCTCCCGCTTGCGCGGCCCGAATCGACGCGTCGTGGCCTACCTGCACCACGCGGACCTGCGCGCGCTCTGGGTCTCGAGCGCGTGTGACGCGGCGTGGCTCTCACCCCACGGGGCGCTCGACGCCGCCGGCCTCGGCATCGAGCAGCTCTACTTCGGGGACGCCGTCGAATGCGCCGGGCTGCAGGTCGAGGTGGTGTCGGCGGGCGCGTTCAAGTCGGCGATGGAGCCCTTCACCCGCGATGCGCCGAGCCCCGAGAGCCGCGAGGCCCTCGAGGCCCTCGTCGGCGACCTCGAAGAGCGGATTGTCCAGGACATCGCGACCGGCCGTGGCCGCACGGTCGAGGCGGTGCGCGAGGCGCTGAACGCCGCGCCGTTGCTGGCTGCGGACGCCCTCGCGCGCGGCCTCGTGACCGCGGTGGTCGCCGAGGACGACCTCGACGCGGAGCTCGGCACCGGACCGAAGTCCCGCACGCGACGGGTCCGCGCCGAGGCCTATGCGGGCCGGCCGCGCTTCTTCCCCGTGCTCTTCCGTCGTCGCCCCAGGCTCGCCCTCGTCGAGGTCCACGGCGCCATCCGAGACGGCGCGCTCGACGAGCACACCCCGGACGACGGCGCGGGGGCTGCGGCCCATGTGGTGTGCGAGGCGCTGGAGCGGGCGGCGGACGCTCGGGGCGTTCGCGGCGTGCTGCTGCACATCGACAGCCCCGGGGGCAGCGCCACGGCGAGCGAGCGCATGTGGCGCGCCGTTCGGCGTGTGGCCGAGAAGAAGCCCGTCATCGCGCTGATGGGGGACTACGCCGCCAGCGGCGGGTACTACGTCGCCAGCGCCGCCCACGGCATCGTCGCGGCGCCGGGCACCTTGACCGGCAGCATCGGCGTGATCTCGGCCAAGCCCGTGATCGGCGGGCTGCTCGAGCGCCTCGGCATCCACGTGCACCGGGTCGAGCGGGGCGACCGCGCCTCGATGTTCAGCCTGATGCGAGGCTACTCGCCCGGGGAGCGCGAGGCCCTGAAGGGCGCCATCCGCCAGTTCTACAGCCTGTTTCTGCGGCGCGTCGCCGAGGGGCGCGGCCGCGCGGTCGAGGCGATCGAGCCCCACGCCGAGGGGCGTGTGTGGACCGGCGCCCAGGCCGAGGCGCGGGGCCTCGTCGACCGCCTCGGGCACGAGCACGAGGCCCTGGCGTGGCTCGAGGAGCGCTCCGGGGCCGACGCCAGCCGCGGCCTGCTGCTCTTCGGACCGCGCAGGCCGTGGATGCGCCGCCTTCTCGGCAGCCTGATGCCCGGCGCCCAGGCCGAGCTGCCGTGGGCTCTGCGCGCCCTGCTCGCGCGGGCAGCGACGCCGCCCACGGGCGGGGTCGATGCGACGTGCGAGGTGCGCTGGAGCGTGTGAGCGCCGCGCCCCTCCAACTGAGCAGGACGCTGAAAAAGTCCGTCCTTGGACTTTTTCAGCCCCGCTCCGCCGAAGTGAATTCGGCTCCGCTCCCGGAATCATTCGGCTTTTTCAAAGCCTCGGTGATTCCGCCGGGCCGTCCTGGCCCGGGCAGGCTGCCTTTTTCAGCAGCCTGTTAGGGCTGCAACGCGATCTGCATCAACGCCGCGACCTGCGGGTGCCCGGGGAACCGTGTTGCGGCCTCGGCCAGGGCCTTGCGCGCCGCGGGCTTGTCCCCCGCCCCGAGGAGCACCCGCGCGAGCTCGAGGTGCGCGTTCGGGTTCTGCGGCTCCGCCGCGCGCCAGATCTCCAGATCGGCCCGCGCCTCGGCGAACTTGCCCTGCTCGGCGTAGATGCGCGACCGGTACCACCGCGCCATGCCGTACTGGGCGTCCATCCGAAGCGCCTCGTTGAGGTACGGCAGCGCCTCGGCGACCTTGCCCTGGGCGAGCAGCACGTTCGCGACCCCGAACGGCCCCATGGGGGTCACGGGATCGCGCCGCTGGACCTCTTCGAAGTAGGCCATCGCCTGGGCGAACTCCTTGCGGGCCAGCGCGGTGTAGCCGCGGTTCTGGGGCGTGACCGCTTCCGCCGGCGCGAGCGCGTCGGCCTTCTGGTAGGCGGCCTCGGCCTCCCGGTAACGCGCCAGGCGCGAGAGCAGGTTCGCCAGGTTCCCCCACGCGACGCGGTAGTCCGGACGGACCTCGAGGGCCTTCCGCAGGACCTTCTCGGCGCCGCCCAGGTTGCCCATGTCCTCCAGGTTCTGGGCCTGGTCCACGAGCAGCGGGGCGTGCCGCGGCGCGATGCGGACCGCCTCTTCGTAGGCGCGCGCGGCGCCGGCCCGATTGCCCATCGCCTCCCGCACCCGCGCCAGCGAGAACCAGACGTCCATCCGATCGCGGGTGGTCGTGACGGCCGCTTCGAGCAGCGCCGCCGCCCGCGGCAGGTGGTCGGGACGGAAGTGGTACCGCCAGACGTCCGCGTGGGCGACCCCCTCGCGGGCCGCGGCGCTCGTGTCGGGCACGGTGCGCCGCGAGGCCAGGGCGTCCACCAGGTCCGTGGTGTTCTCGTCGGTCGGCTGGACCGAGCCGGCGTCGTTCTTCGAGCCCGGACGCTCGCGAATCCAGTGGTCGGTGAAGGTCACATGGGGGATGTCGCTCGTGTCCCCTTTGCGCATGTGGCACGGCCAGCACTCGGCGTCGGGCTTGGCGGCGGCGTGCTCCTCGCCGCACTCCGAGACCTTGTGGCACGACAGACACGCGTCCCGGTGGGTCTTCGGCGTGGAGGGCTTGTGCGGGTTGTGGCAGGTCGTACACGTGAGGCGACCGCCGCTCTGCTGGGCGCACGGGCTCTGGGCCAGGCGGTCGCCGTGGCTCGCGATGCTGAAGGCCTGCCCACGTTTGCCGCCCTTGACGTAGATCGACATGTAGTCGGCGAGCGGCGTGCGCGGGTCGTATTTGTCCCAGGTGTGGCCGTCGAGCAGGACGCGGGTCTCGCCGGCCAGGTGACACTGCTCGCACACACCGAGCTGCTGCTCCCCCGAGAGCCGCGCGGGGTTCAGGATCGTGGCGTCGGGCTGCCCGGCCGCCGGGCCCTTGCCGCTCTCACGCAGGGCGACGTGGGCGGTGCCGTCCCCGTGGCACCGATTGCACGAGATGCCCAGCGCCACGGGCGCCGTGTAGGTCGCCATCGTGCCCTCGACGACGGGCGTGAGGTCGTTGTGGCAGAACATGCACTCGGGCTTGATCGCACGGGTGAACCGGAAGTGGTTCTTGGTGTCGTATCCCGGGCTCATGTCCCAGATCGCCCGCCGGGAGTACCAGGTGAGCGGCAGCTCGACGAACTCCCCCTCGACGATCCCGATGTAGGTCCGGGTGTGATTGCCCGAGCCGACGACGTACTTCACCTCGACGGCCCGCGCGCCCGGGCGGCCCGGGAACGACTCCGACTGCCACCAGCGGCCCTCGGCGTCGATGTAAGCCTTGTAGACGGCGCCGGTCTTCGGATGGACGACGGTGGCCTTTTTCGGGTCGAAGTTCTCGATGGACGGACGCTGGTTGGGCTCGTAGAAGGCCCGCCCCATGCCGGTCTCGGCGAAGTGGTCGCTCTGGTCGGGGTGGCAGCCGGCGCAGGCCTCGGCGGGGTTGGCCGCGCGCCCGGAGGCCGTCGTGGGCAACGCGGTCGGCGCGGCGCTCGGCGCACCAGTCGGCGGCGCCGCGGAGCTGCTCACCGCGGCCGAGGTTGCAGACGCCGCCGCGCCCGGGGCGGACGCCGACCCGCCCTCGCGTTGCGAATCGCACGCCGGGAGGAGCGCGGTCACCCACAGGAGCGCCGCCGTGACGAGCGGGATCGAAAGTCGGGACGACACGGTGCGTGAAGGATACCAGCGGCCGTCGAGAGAATGCACGCCTGCACAGCGGATGGGGCCCAATGCCCCCTGGAGCGGTGAGCGCCCACCGGCCCGGGGGAACCGATACACGCTCGCGCCCGGGTCAGGACGGCGCACACACGCCGTGGGGAGACCTTCACCGGAAGCTGGGGAACGTTCGAGGGGGCATTGCGACCCACCCGCTTGCAGAATCACTCGCTCGTCTCCCATGGTGCGCGGCGACGGACCGGACCTTACGCACCGGAGAAAAAAAAGTGCCGACCCCCTCCGAACTCGACCGACTCACGGCGCTCCGCGTCGCTCTGCGCGCGTTCGTGGAGGCTCGCGAGTGGCGGACCTTCCACAGCCCCAAGAACCTCGCGACCTGCCTCAGCGTCGAAGCGTCGGAGTTGCTGGAGCTCTACATGTGGACCCGGGACGGCGACGGCCCCCACCCGCCCGGCGCGGGCCCACCGTCCCCGGCGCGCGTGGAAGAGGAGGTCGCCGACGTGCTCATCTGCCTGCTCAACTTCACCGAGGTCACGGGCATCGACCCCATCGAGGCGGCGCATCGCAAGCTCGAGCGGTTGGCCTCGAAGTACCCCGTCGAGCTCTCGCGCGGCTCCGCTGTAAAGTCGCCCGGCGAACCCGCACCCTGACCTCGGGTCGGCACACGCGCCCGGAAACCCCAAAGGCTCATCATGCAAAGACAACTCGTCCTCTGCTCCGTGTGGGCGCTCGCCGCCCTGGCCTGCGAGTCCACCGACGCCGAGACCGCGCCCACCGAGAGTGACGCCCGCGTGCGCGACGCCGCACCGACCGGCGGAACGGGCGGTGCGGCCCCCGACGCCACGGGCAGCGGCGGTCAGGTCGCCGACGCCTTGCCCCTCCCCCCGGACGCCGAGGTGCGTCCGTCGCTCTGCCTCGAGTCCCCGGGGGGCGAGGCGGCCTTCATCGAGGACTCCGACAGTCTCGGCATCGGCCGCGCGGGGCTCGATGTGGAGGGCATCCGCATCGCCGCCATGGACCTCGACGGCGACGGCTGGGACGACCTGGTGGTGCACAGCGGGCGCGAGCGCACCGCCGACCCCACCGACCCGATGCCCTACGCGCTGCTGATGAATCGTGCCGCGGCCTCGGGGCCCGAGAACGCGCGGACCTTCGTCGATGAGACCCGCGCCCGGGGTTACAACTTCGACGAGTTCGAGATCGAGGGGCGCGTGGCCCACTTCGCCCTCGCGGGGGACGTGGACAACGACGGCGACCTCGACCTGCTCAGCGCCGTCAGCGGGGACACCGCCAACGACACGGGTGCGCGCACGGTGCTGCTGCTCAACGACGGCCGAGGCTACGCGCCCGCGCCCCGCAGCGCCCTGTCCACGGACGCCACCCAGGCCACCACCAGCGCGACGTTCCTCGACTTCGACCGCGACGGCTTCCTGGACGTTTTCATCGGCAACGGCTACCTGCAGTTCGGCAACCTGGGGACCACGCAGCAGGACCGCCTGTACCGCGGCCGCGGGGACGGCACCTTCGACGACGTGACCGAGACCGCCGGCCTCGAGACAAAGAGCCCGCTCAGCAACGGCGGCCTCGACCTCGAGGCCCTGAATCGGGGCGAGTGCCACAAACCGACCTACGGCGTGGCCGCCTGCGACCTCGACGGGGACGGGGACGGGGACCTGCTCTCCGTGAGCTACGGCCGCCAGATGAACATGCTCTTCGTGAACGAAGACGGGCGGTTCGCGGACCAGAGCGTGCCGAGCGGCTTCGCCGCCGACGAGAACCTCGATTTCGGCGACAACGAGTTCTACCGATGCCACTGCGCCTTGTCCGGCAACTGTCAGGCCGCCCCGGCGCGCATCCAGTGTGACCGGGACAACTGGAACGCCGGCCTCGACGACCAGCCCTTCCGCCTGGGCGGCAACACCTTCGCCGTGGCGTGCGCCGACGTGAACGACGACGGTCGCGCGGACGTGCTGACGGGGGCGATCAAGCACTGGCACATCGGCGACTCTTCGGACACGAGCACCCTACTCACGAGCGGGGGTGAGGCGGACGCCGTGCGCCTCGAGCGCGGGGACAACGAGGCGCTCGGCCTGGCGCGGCGATGGCGCACGCCGTCGTGGAACGAGGGCGACATCTTCTCGGCGATCTTCGACTACGACCTCGACGGGCGAAAGGACCTCTACTGGGGCTCCACCGACTACCCCGAGACCCGCAGCTTCCTCTACCGGCAACTGGACGACGGCACCTTCGAGGAGGTCGCCCCCGACGTCGGGCTGGAGCACGCACGGGCCGCCGGTTTCGGGCTGGCCGACGTGGACCGGGATGGCGACCTGGACGTCTTCATGGGCTCGAGTCAGGCACGCTGCTCGGCCAACGACGCCCCGCCGTGCCCGTGGACGACCTCGGGCCCCGACGTCTTCTTCTTCCGCAACACCGCGAGCGACCACCACAACTGGATCGCGGTGGACCTCGACGGCCTCCCGGGCGCGGGCACCCCGGCGAACCGCGCCGGCATCGGCGCCAAGATCACCGTCCGCGCCGGCGGCAAGGACCAGCACTACGAGGTCATCGGCGGCCACGGTCACTTCGGCCAGCAGGACACGCTCACGGCGCACGTCGGCCTCGGCACGACCTGCGAGGTCGAGTCGGTCACGGTGCGCTGGCCGGACGCCGCAAAGACCACCACGACCCACGTCGGCGTGCGCGCCAACACCTTCGTTCGGCTGTCTCGCGACGGCGCCACGGTCGAGACCTACGCGCCCGAGCGGCGCCCTTGACCTCAGGCAGCGTCACCCGCCCCATCCTTCGTCTCTCGGCGCTGTTCGCGTTGAGCTCGATGCTCAACCTGGTGCCCTTCATCGTGGATCGGAAGTTCGTCGGCCAGGTCGGCACCGCGTCGCTCGCGGCGCTCGGCGTCGCCCACGCCGCGCTGATGATCCTCGTGACCTTCGCGCTGGGCATGGCGTTGGGCACCCTGGCGGGGGTGGCGCGCCGCATCGGTGCGGGGCGCGCCGACGAAGCGGCCCGTGTGGTCGTGCAGGGCATCTACGTGGGCCTCGCTTTCGGGCTGTGCCTGCTGGCCCTGGCCTTCGTGGTGCCGAACAGCGTCCTCGCGGCCATGGGGGTCGCGCCCGAGGTCACTGGCCCCGCGTCGGCCTACCTGGCCATCACCATGGGCGGCATGGTCTTCCACGCGCCGCTGCTCATGTGCGCCTTCGCCCTGCAGGGCGCGGGGCTGGCGCGCGCGGCGCTCGTTTTGTCCGCCGTCCCGGCCGTGCTGCACGCCGCGATCGATCCCGTGTTCATCTTCAGCCTGGGGCTGGGCGCGCCGGGGGCCGCGTGGGCGGGGGTCGTGGCCCATGCCGTGGGGCTCGCGCTCGGCGCGTACTTGCTGAAGCGCTCGCCCTTGCGCCCCGGCCCGGGTGGCTGGGCCTTCGACCGCGCGCTCACCCTCGAGGTGACACGCGTGGGGATCTTCGGGTCCCTGGAGCAGGTCGTGCGCACCACCGCGGGTTTCGGTCTCGTCTCTTTCCTCGCCCCTTTCGGCGCGACGGTGCTCTCAGCCTGGTCCTCCGGGCAGGTGGTGTTGATGGCGCTCATCACGCCGGGCATCGCGATTGGTCAGGCCACGGCGACGCTCGTCGGCCAGAACCTCGGCGCGGGCAAGCCGGCCAGGGCCTGGCGCACCGTCTGGACGAGCGTCGCGCTCTACCTGGCGCTGATGCTCGCCGCGTGTCTCGTCGTCTACGCGTTGCCGGGCCCGTTCATCGCGGCGTTCGACGCCGAGCCGCTCGTCGTCGAAGAGGGCGCGCGCATGCTCCGCGTCGTCGTCCTGTGTTTCCCCTTCATCGCCGTCGCGATGGTGCTGAGCCGCGCCTTCGCCGGCGCCAGCGAGACCCGCCCGGCCATGGCCGTCGCGGCGTTCGCGCACCTGCTCGTGCAGCTCCCGGTCGTCGCCGTGCTCACACCCCGCATGGGCCCTACGGGCGCCTACGTCGGGCTGGTGGCCGCGTTCGTCGTCCACGGGCTGCTCGCACTCGCCCTGTTTACGCGCCGATTCGGCGCCTGGCGAAGCGCCGCCGCTTGACCGCCGTTGACCCGCTGGATCCTCGCCGACTCAGTGCTGAACGCTGCACGGCAGAGCGCAGTGGGCCGCCTTGGGCCTTGTCGAGCGCGCTCCCGTGGTGTCTCCTAGGGCGCGCAGGATCCGGGTGAGGTCGACGACCATGGCGCATCTCCGTGACTATCTGGTCCACGAGTCGATACACCAGGACCATCGGACCCACGTGTACCGGGCGACCCGCGCCGACAACGGCGAGCGCGTCATCATCAAGCAGCTCGGCGGAGACCGGCCCCTGCCGCGCGAACGCGCCCGGCTGCGGCGCGAGTACGCGCTCGGACGCCGATTGGCCGACCTGGGCGTCGAGGGCATCGTTCGACCGCTCTTGCTCGACGAGCGCCTCGACCCGCCCCTGCTGGTCATGGACGACCGCGGCGGTGAGACCCTCGCCCATCGGCTCGCGCGGGGGCGCCCGGACCTCCTCGAGGCGCTCGGCCTGGCGCACGGCATCGCCTCGGCGTTGGCGGAGCTGCACGCCAGCGCGGTCGTCCACAAGGACATCAAACCCTCGAACGTCCTCATCGCCGAGGATGGCCGCGTCTGCCTCTTCGACTTCGGCATCGCCGCCACCGTCAATCGCGAGACGACCGCGTCGGCCGTGGCGCCGGAGCGCCTGGAGGGCACCCTCCCCTACATGGCGCCGGAGCAGACGGGCCGTGTGGGGCGCGCCGTGGACGCGCGCAGCGACCTGTACGCCCTCGGCGTCGTGCTCTTCGAGGTCCTGACGGGGCATCTCCCCTTTCGGGACGTGGATCCGATGGCCCTGGTGCACGCGCACATCGCGCGTCGCCCCCCGGCCGTGAAGAGCCTCGCGCCGCACGTGCCCACCGTGGTGGACGACCTGGTTCAACGCCTGCTCGAGAAGGCCGCCGAGAGCCGGTATCAAACCGCCACGGGGGTCGCCGCCGACCTGGAGCGTTGCCTCGCGGCCCTCCGGGAGAACCCGACCGTCACGCCATTCGTGCTCGGCCAAAGCGACCTGCCCGACCGGCTCGAAGCCCCCAAGCGCCTCTACGGACGCGACCTGGACGTGGCGCGTCTCGTGGACGCCTTCGAGGTCGCGGCCGAGGGGCAAAGCGGCCTCGCCGTGGTTTTCGGGTACTCGGGCATCGGCAAGACCTCGCTCGTGGACGAGATTCAGGGTCGTGTCGTGGAGCGCGGCGGTCGCTTCGTGCGCGGCAAGTTCGACCAGTTCAAGCGCGGCATTCCCTACGCGTCCGTGGTCCAGGCGCTCCAGGCGCTCGTCGTGTCCCTGGCGAACGAGAGCGACGGGGTCCGAGCGAGCTGGCAGGCCCGGGTCTCCAGCGCGCTCGGCGGCCTCGGGGGCGTGGTGACCGACGTCATCCCCGAGCTCACGGACCTGATCGGCCCGCAACCGCCGGCCCCGGAGCTCGAGCCCGAGTCCGCGCGCCTGCGTTTCATGCGGACGATGTTGTCGTTCGTCGGCGCGTTGAGCACTCGCGAGTCACCGCTGGTGCTCTTCCTCGACGACCTGCAGTGGGCCGACCAGGGCTCCCTGGACCTGCTCCACGCGCTCGTGACGCAGCGCGGCCGCAGCCAGCTCCTGGTCGTCGGCGCCTATCGGGACAACGAGGTCGACGCGACCCACCCGCTGTCCATCGAGCTGGAGCGCGTTCGCAAGGCGCGCCAGGTCCTGGGGTTGCGCCCGGTGCTGCAGCTCGAGGTCGCGCCCCTCACGCTCAGTCACATCACGCAGCTCCTCGCCGATACGGTCCACCGAGACGACGAGGCCGTGGCACCGCTGGCGCAGCTCGTGCTCGACAAGACCGGGGGTAACCCGTTCTTCCTGCACGAGTTCTTGCGCACGATTCATCGCAAAGGCCTCGTGCGTCTCGTCCACCGCACCGGCTTCGTCTGGGAGCTGGAGGCCATTCGCCGCGCCTCGACCACGGAGAACGTCGCCGAGCTCCTCCTGGACCGCATCCGGCTGCTGCCGGCACGCGCGCAGTTCGCGTTGCAGTACTCGGCGTGCCTCGGTGCGGAGTTCGACTTCGAGACCCTGTTCCAGGTCATGTCCGTGACCGAGGACTCCAGAGCCGACCTCGCCGACGACGTCGCGATGCTCACGCTCGACGGGCTGATCGTTCCGCTCGACGAGAACTACGGCCTCATGGGTGTCACGGACGAGCGCTCCATCGAGGCGCGGTACCAGTTCCAGCATGACCGGGTGCAGCAGTCCGCCTACGCGATGTGGTCGGAATCCGAGCGGCCGCGGATCCATGCGGACATCGCCGCGCACTTACGCCGCGCCCTCGAGCCCACGCAGCTCGAAGAGCGCTTCTTCGAGGTCGCCGACCACATCTGGAGAGGCGTCGACGCGCTCGCGCGGCCCGAAGCCCGCGTCGACGCCGCCGCGGTCCTCTGCGCCGCGGGCGAGCGTGCGAAACACGCCGCCGCCTACGGCCCCGCGCTCCGCTACCTGCAGATGGCCCGCGCCCTGCTGGCCGACGCGGTCTACGACACCCCCGCGGTCGACGGGGTCGCGCTCGTCTCGATGATGGCTCAGTGCGAGTACCTGCTGGGCCGCGCCGAGGTCGCCGACGCGCTCTTCGAGGAGGTCTTCGCCCACGCACGCACGGACCACGAGCGCGCGCAGTGCCTGGTCGTGCGTGTCCAGCTCCATGTGAGCCGGGGCAGCATCCTCCCCGCGCTCGATCTGGCGGTGAAAGGCCTGGCGCTGTGCGGCGAGACGCTGGACCTCGCCCCGACCCCCGAGGCCGTGGGCGCCGGTTTCGCGGAGCTGGGTGCGGCCATCGCCGGTCGCTCTTTCGAGGTGCTCGCCGAGCTGCCGGAGCCCACGGACGCGCTGAAGATCGCGGCGCTCGAGATCCTGAACGACACGGCGGCCCCGGCGTACTACGTCAACGAGAACCT
Organism: Bradymonadia bacterium; assembly: GCA_049318805.1. Classification (GTDB taxonomy): domain Bacteria; phylum Myxococcota_A; class Bradymonadia; order UBA7976; family UBA1532; genus CANLBD01. Next base: position 12,807 of record JBMOFP010000062.1, on the reverse strand, counting down.
GTACGCGTCCATCATCCTGAAGATGTGTTCGATCAGCGCGCGACACGGCCAATCGGCGGTCTCGCCGTTCGGCTGGGCGCTGTACGGGGTCCTCGCGGGCGCCATCCTCGGGGACTTCGAGACGAGCCAGGCGACCGCCCGCACGGCACGGCGCGTCCAGGCGCGTTTCAATCGGGTCCAGATGGTCCCGAAGCTTCGCCTCTGCCTCGAGGGCTACGTCGACCACTGGACCCGACCGCCCCTGGACGGCATCTCGGGCCTCGTCGAGGGCACACGGGTCGGTCTCGACGCGGGTGATCCGGTCTTCGCGACGTTCTCGGCCATGGCGATGGCGTACCTGTGGCTTCAGACGGGCATGGAGCTCGAAGAGCTCGTGCAGGAGTCGACCCGTTGGGGGGCGTTCATTCGCGGCCTCGGGGTCGCCGAGTGCGCCGAGGCTCAGGACGTGAACCTGCGTCTCGCCCAGTCCTTGCGCGAGGACGTCGTCTGCGGGCCGGCGGAGCTGGGCGAGAACGAGGGCGCGTTCCTGGCGCGCCTCGACGCGTTCACCCTGCGGATTCCCTACCACATGGCGCTGCTCGCCAAGATGGAGCTCGCGCTCGTCATGAACGAGCTCGACGTGGGTGTGTCGCTCATCGACGCATCGACCCAGCTCGAGCCTCGCTCTCTCGGGACGGGCTATTCCACGCAGCACGCGTGGCTCTCGGCGCTGCTGCTCGTGCGGGTGATGGAGCGCGGCCCGCACGAGGCCACGGCCGAGCGCCGCGCGCTGGTCGAAGCGCAGCTCGCGCGCCTTCGTGCGTGGGCGGTCGCGAACCCCTTCGCCCATCGGCACAAGGTCGACGGTGTCGAGGCCGCGTTGCACGCCCTGGACGGTCGGCTCGGCGAGGCCCTCGAGAAGTACGAGCGCGCCGTCGTCGACGCCGAGCGCAGCGGGTACGTCAAGAACGCGGCCATGCTCGCGGAGCTGGCGGCGGGTGTGCACCTGCGCCTGGGACAACAGCGACTCTGGCTCTTCTACCTGCGGGACGCGCGCGCGCTCTACGAGCGCTGGGGCGCGCTGCGCAAGGTCCGCGCGCTGGACGGCGCCTACCCGCACCTCGGGCAGGAGCGGAACTCGCCGGCGCCCGCGACCTCGAACACGCAGACCCGCACCATCGAACGCGGCACCCACAGCACGAGCGCCTCGCCGTCGAACGCGGAGCTGGACGCGCAGTCGATCATCCGCGCGTCCCAGGCGATCTCGGGTGAGATCATCCTGGAGAACCTCGCGGACCGCCTGCTGGACATCCTGCTGCAGAGCGGCGGCGCCCAGCGGGCGTTGTTCTTTGTCGTCGAGCACGGCGCCTTGCGACCGATGGGCGCGCGTCGCAGCGACGAGGTGGCCGCGTCCCCTCTGGACGAGGCCCGAGACGTGTGCAACGGGGCGCTCAACTACGCGCTGCGCCAGCGCTCCGTCGCCCTCATCGACGACACCGCGGACGCCGGGATCTTCGCGAACGATCCCTACATCCGCGCGGCCCGGACCCACTCCATCCTCGCTTTGCCCGTCGTGAGCCAGGGGGGGGTCAAGGGCCTCGTTTACCTCGAGAACGGGCTCACCCGCGGGGCCTTCACGGCCGACCGGATCGGCATGCTCGAGGTGCTGGCCGCCCAGCTCGCGATCTCCATCGAGAACGCGTTGCTCTATCGGAACCTGGAGCGACAAGCCTCCGCGTTCGCTCGTTTTGTGCCCCGCGAGTTCCTGCAGCTCCTGGACAAGGGCTCGGTGGACGAGATCCGGCTCGGGGACGCGGTGCGGCGGAACATGGCGGTCATGTTCACCGACATCCGCGCCTACACGTCGCTCTCGGAGGCGATGTCCCCCGAAGAGAACTTCGCGTTCGTGAACGTGTACATGTCCCGCATGGGGCCCGCCGTCCGACAGCACGGCGGCTTCATCGACAAGTACATCGGGGACGCCATCATGGCGCTCTTCCCCCGCTCGGCGGACGACGCCCTCGCCGCCGCGGTCGAGATGCAACGCCGGCTCGTGCTGCTCAACGCGGAGCGCGAGGCCCTGGGCGAGGAGCCCGTCTACGCGGGGATCGGCCTGCACTTCGGCAGCGTGATGCTCGGCATCGTGGGCGAAGAGGAGCGGCTCGACGGCACGGTCATCTCCGACGTCGTCAACACGGCCTCGCGCATCGAGGGCCTCTGCAAGTACCTGGGGGCGCCGCTGTTGGTGTCGGAGGCGATCCTCGCGACCTGCAGCGAGCCGGACGTCTACCCCCACCGGTACCTCGGCTCCGTGGCCGTCGCCGGGAAACGAGAGCGCCTGCGGATCTTCGAGGTCATCGCCGCGGGGACCCCGCAGGCGGTGGCGCTCAAGGTCGACTCCCGGGCGGCGTTCGAACGGGGCGTCGCGGCGCTCGAGCAGGAGGACTTCGTCGCGGCGGTCGGGCACTTCGAGGACGTCCTCCGGCACGACCCCTCCGACGAGCCCGCGCGCCTCCACCTCGAGCGGGCCTCGTCACGAGACGGCCGCATGACCGCGCCGCCGAAGGGCTGAAGATGCTGCAGCTGCGGAGACTCAACAAGAAGGTCGTCGAGACGCTTCGGACCTCGGAGCCGCTGCCCCCACGCCCGTGGAGCCTCGAAACGCTCGAGCGCGTGACGAACACACGCATCGACACCTTGAGGCGGCTCCGTGAAGTCGCGGCACGCACCGAAGGGCCCGTCACCCGCGCCCGAGAGGCCTTCGACCGGCATCTCCGTACCACGACCCTCGAGCGACTCGACCGGCCCGAGGTCTCCCCCGAGCGGAAGCAGCGCATCGTGCGGGACCTGCACGACCTGAACGAGACCGTGTTCTCGTACCGACGCTTCACCGCAGCCATGGCGCCGTTCATCGCGCGCGTCAACGAGCGGACCGGGCGCCCCGCCCGGGTGCTGGAGCTGGCCTGCGGCGCGGGGGAGCTGGCCCTTCAGCTCCCGAAGCTCGCCGCCGCGCGGGGTCTGCAGGTCGAGGTCACCGCCTCGGACGTCGTGCCGGCGTACCTCGAGGCCGGGCAGGCCGAGGCCGCGCGCCGCGGGGTGCCCGTGCGCTTCCTCGACGTGAACGCCTTCGACCTCGGGGCGGCCGTGGAGCGAGGCGCCTACGACGTGGTCTTCATCGGGCAGAGCCTGCATCACTTCACCGCGGGGCAGCTCGCCCTGATGATGGCGGGCACACGGGACATCCAGGCCTCGGCGTTCGTGGCCGTGGATGGACGGCGCAGCTTGCTGCTCCTCTCGCTCATCCCGGGCTACGGGCTGTGTTTCAAGTCCCTCGACTTCGCCCACGACGCCCTGCTCTCGACCCGCAAGTTCTACTCGGAGCCCGAGTTGGCGCTCATCGCGGAGCTGGCGGTGCCCGAGGCGCCCGCGCGGGTGCGGAGCAGCCACCCGGGCTACACCATCGTCACGCTCGACCTCGACGGAGCGAGCCCGTGAGCGCGCGCGCGACCTCGACGCCTCGGATTCCCCGCGCCGCGGTGGAGCGTCTGCTGGAGAAGGCGCGGCGCGACACGTGGTCGATTCGCGAGGTCTCCCTCGACGGCCCCGTGCGCCCGATGTCCCGAACGGACGAAGAGGCGGTGGTCCAGTACCTGACCGACTTCATCTTCATCGAGCGTATGGCCGGCGCCTTCTTCGAGGCCCTGCGACACAAGGTCGACGACCCGCTCGTGGTGGAGTTGCTCGGGCACTTCGTCGAGGACGAGACACGACACGCCCAGGCCATGCAGCTCCTGGCGGACCGGTTCGACGTGCACCACCACCGCATCTACGCCGCGAACCCCCACCTCGTGGCTTTGACCCAGCGCATGGCCGAGTGGATTCGTCTCGCGCCCCCCGACGCCGCGTCGGCGGCGGTGACCGTGGGCGAAATCGTTTTCGACATCGCGTACTTGAAGCCCGTGGACGACTTCGTGGACGACCCCGTCGCCCGCGCCGTTTTCCGGCGGATTCACCGAGACGAGTCCCGCCACATCGCCCTCGACTATCTGCTCCTGGACGCCTACGGCGCCGAGGACGTCGACCTCCCCAAGCCGACGCTGGCGCAGACGGCCGCGTTGTCCCTGGCCTTCGCCCGCGCGCTGCGGGCGGGTGTGCCGTTCATGCGTGAGGTCTTCTTCGGCCAGAGCACGCACGTGGACCCCGACGGTCGACGCCTGCGGGACGCCGTACGCCGCATTCAGCTGCTCTCGCATCGGGGTCAACTGTCGAGCCGCGGCTTCGGGCGGATCTACGGCGCCGTCCAGCGCGCCTTCGACTCGCCCCTCGCCGGCCCGTGGGCCCGCGGTCTCATGGGCGCGCTCGTGAACGGCGATCCCGAGGTCTTCCGCAGCCAGTTCTCTGCCGCGGAGCGTGCGGCCCACGTCCGCCGGTCCGCGGAGGACGCCGCCCACGAGACCGTCGCGGCCTTCGCGGGTGTGCTCGACGAGCCGTACGCCCCGACGTAGCGCCGCCGGCAGGGCGCATCGCGTACGTCTTGACAGGCTCCCGCAGGGCGGCGAAAGGTCGATTTCCGTAGGAATTGGAGCCCGGATGTCGGTCACACCGGAGGAAGCCGTCGAGCGCGTCCTGGGCGAGGTCGTCGCAGGCCTCGGTGACGACTTGCTCGTCGAGATGGGCGGCCGGGTCGTGGGGAGCGGCGGGAAGCGCCTACGGGCGCACCTGGCCCTGCAGGTTGGCGCGGCCCTCGGCGCCGACGGCGCTCGGCTCGCCCCTTTTGGGGCCGTTTGTGAGCTCCTGCACAGCGCCTCGCTGGTGCACGACGACCTGCAGGACCGAGACGAGCGCCGCCGTGACCGTGCGACGACCTGGGTCGAGTTCGGCGACGCCCACGCCGTCACACTGGGGGACGCCTTCATCCTCGCCGCGTACGACGCGCTCTCGCTGTGCGCGGACGACGACGGAACGCGCTGGCGGCTCTGTGGCGCCGTGACCCGCGCCGGACGCGCCTGTACCGCGGGTCAGTGCCTGGAGATGCGGCTCGCCGCCGACGCACTCTTCGATTTCGAGAGCTATGCGCGGGCCGCCCGCGGCAAGACGGGGGCGCTCGTCGCCCTGCCCGCCGAGGGTGCGGCCCTACTCTCGGGCTACGATGCGGTGCAGAGCCGCGCCGTCTCCGAGGTCTTCGAGACCCTCGGGCTCCTCTTCCAGATGGCCGATGACGTCCTCGACCTCTCCGCGCACAAGGGTCGCCCCCCGGGCAGTGACCTCCAACGGGGCAAGGTCACCGCCCTGGTGGTCGCGCACGTGGCCCGGAACCCCAGGGCCCTGAGCGACGTCCGCGCGCTCGTTGCCGCCCCACGAGGGGGGCACGACGCCGAGACCGTGAGCGCATGGTCGACGAGGCTGCGGAGCGACGGCGCCCTCGACTGGTTGCGCACCCGCTTCGACGAGGAGGCCGACCGGGTCCGAGGGGCGCCCGTGGTCCGCGCGCACCCCGCGCTCAGTGCCGTGGTCGAGGCCTTTGTCGATCGTTTCGCGCGCGATCTCCGCCACACCTCGTGACCGGTCACCCCGCGCTCGATCCGCGACTCGTCGCCGAGTGCCGTGTCCTGCTCGGCCGTAAGGCGCAGACCTTCACCTTCGCGTCGCGTTTCCTGCCCGCGGAGCGCGTGGACGTTGCCGCGGTGGTGTACGCGTTCTGCCGCAAGGTCGACGACGCCGTGGACGAAGCCCCGGACGCCCGGACGGCGCAGGCCGCCGTGGACCGACTCCACGCCGAGATCGACGGGCGAGGCGACGATCCCGTCGTTCGCGCCTGGCGGGCCCTCGCCGAGGCCGAGGGCTTCGACCGGGCGTTGGGGCACGAGCTCGTCGAGGGCTGCGCCAGCGACCTGGGCCGGGTCCAGGTGCCCGACGACGACGCCCTCGTGCGCTACGGCTACCGTGTGGCCGGCACCGTGGGGCTGATGATGCTCGGTGTCCTCGGGATCCGGGACCCACGGGCGCAGCCCTATGCCGTGGACCTGGGCGTGGCCATGCAGCTCACGAACATCTGCCGCGACGTCGCCGAGGACGCTCGACTCGGGCGGGTCTACCTGCCGGCGTTCCGACTCGCCCGGCAGGGCATCCAGTTCGAGGCCATGTTGGCCGGCACGGCGCCGAAACACGGGGTCGTCCGCGTCGTGCGCGAGGTGCTCGACCTGGCCGAGGTCTACTACCGCAGCGCGGCCGGGGGCCGTTGGTTCTCGCCCGCCCCGAGTCGACTGCCCGTGCTGGTCGGCGCCCAGGTGTACCGCGGCATCGGGCGTCGTTTGCTCCGGACACAGGGCGGCGATCCACGGCTCGGTCGGGTCGTCGTCCCGCTGCCCGAGAAGCTGCTGCGTGCCGCCCAGGGGGCGCTCGTCGCCCTCTCGCCCGGGTGGCCGCCGCCGCCCCACGATCCGCGACTCCACCGCGCTCTGCGGGGGCTGCCCGGCGCGAATCCGCGGGTGACCTGACCCTCAGCGTCGAAAGCGGGTCTCGAGCCAGGTGCCGAGCGCGGCCGCCGCGACGACGTGGCCCTCCACGGTCCAGTGCCACGCGTCCGGGAAGTAGACCGGCTGCGCGGTGTGCGCCCGCAGCGCGGGGGTGAGGTCGATGAAGGGCAGGCCGAGCGAAACGGCGGTCTCCGCCTGGGCTCGACGTGGGCGGTCGAGGTCGAATTCGGCGGTGTCCGTCAGGTCGTAGCCGAAGGGAAAGTAGTCGAGCGCCTCGGGCGGACTGACGGCCACCGCCCCCGGCACGAACATCACCACGAGCTCGCCGCCGTGGGCCCGCGTCGTGTCTCGGACCGTGCGCCACGCGTCGCGCAGGCTCTCCAGGCGCTCCTCGGAGTAGAACGCGTTCTGACCGGCCGTCTGGTACTCGAGGAGCGACAGCCCGAGACGCCGAGCCGACGGGCGCCCGGTGAGGTGCTCGAGGACCGCGCTCCGCGCCCGATCGAGTCGCACGCCCAGCTGGGAGCGCCGCGCGGGCAGGTACGGCACCAGCGGCTCGGCCGTGCCCACCCCGACGCGGGCGTAACGCGACTCGGCCTCGGCGAAGACCTGGCCCAGGTCGTCGATGAAGGTCTGCATGACCACCACGTCCGGGGTGTACCGAGGCAAGAGCTCCGCGGCGGTGCGGCGGACCTCGACCGGTCCGTAGCCGGTCACGCCCGCGTTCACGACCTGCACGACTCGAGGCGCGAGCGCGCTCGACAGGGCGGCTTCGAGGCGCGCGGCGTACCCCTGCTCGGTGTCGACCCCCTCCGGCATGGAGAAGGCATCGCCGAGGACGAGAACACGCAACGTGTCGTGGGTCGGTCGCGCGTCGGGGATCTCCGGGGAGGCGAGCCCCAGGCTGTTCGTGCGGACGTGGTAGTCGTAGGCGTTGTAGCGCAGATGCACGTCCGCGGCGGGCTTCAGCGCGTAGTGCCGCGTGGGGTGCGGCGTGAGCGCGGGGGCCTCGCCCCAATCGCCGGACTCGAGCGGGGCGTACCGCCCGAGCGCCCACTCCGAGGCCCCGGCGACCGTCGCGACGAGGGCGAACGAGAGCGCGAAGGCCCGACCCTTGCGGCCCTTGAAGGCGCGCGTGAAGACCAGCGCGAGCGCGGCGATCACCAAGGCGAGCGCGAGGGCGAGGAGCTTCCCGTAGCCGGGGGTGAACAAGAAGACGCGGCACAGCAACGCGACCAACGCGGTCCAACGCAGGCCGCGCGCGGCCCAGTGTTCCCCCGGCCGGCCGCGGACCTCGACCCACAAGAGCAGGCCGAAGGCCACGGTCAGCGCCCACCAGACCAGCGGGGCGTCGAGGGGGCGAAGGCCCTGCGCCCCGAGAACACCGAGAGAGACCAGGCTCGTGAGCGTCGAGACCGCGCCGCCGTAGCCTCCGCGGACCCAGGCGTCGATGCGCAGACGTGCCCACTCCGTGCCCCGCTCGACGGCCCACCCTCCGGGAAAGGCCAGCACGGCCACGACAAAGAGCGCCTCGAACTGGGCCACGGGCCGATCGTTCAGCCGTGTGGCGAGCAAGAGCATCGGGAGTTGGTGCCAGAGGAAGGCGCCGTAGCTCACCGAGCCCATCCAGTCGACCACCCGCGCCACCCGCGCTCTCGGTTCAATGAAGCGCCGCCAGAGGGCGAAGAGGAACAGCGTCAAGCCGGCGCTCATCAGCAGATTCGAGACGATCGCGCCGGTCCACGTGAGCGCGCACGCCAGCCCGGCCCCGTACAGCGGGACCGCGAGCCCGAAGGCCTGCCGTGCGGTCGGGCCGCCCGACCCCCGACGACGCAGCCAATCCGCGGCGACCATGCCGAGCGTGAACTCGACCAGGCGGGTGCCGAAGAACGCCCCGGTGAGCGCGTGGTAGACCTCCATCGGGAGTGTCTCCGGGGCGTACAGGGCATAGCCCCGACACAGCAGCGTGAAGCCGCACGTCGCAGCGAAGAAGGCGCGCGGGCCGAACCGTCGGAGCCCCGCGTTCAGCCACGGGAACACCAGGTAGAGCTGCACCATCAACCAGACGAACCACCACGACGGGTTGATGTAGAAGAACAGCCCTTCCGAGGGGCGTATCCCCAGCATGGACAGCAGGGTCGCCGATGCGTTGATCGGGGCGTGCGCCAGGCCGAGGACCGAGGCGCCGAGAAAGACCACCAGGTGGAGGGCCACGAACGGCGGATAGAGGCGTGCCAGGCGGCGTCGGTAGAAGGCGCCGGGGTCCACCGCCGCGCCTGCGCTCGACCACGCGAGCGCGAGGCCGCTCAGGACGATGAAGACCCCGGGCATCTCGTCGCCCAGCCACCCCAGAAACACGACGGGTGAGGGCAGCAACGTGCCGCTGGCATCCGGCCAGAGGTGGTCGAGGTGCGAGACGTCTTGGGCCCAGCGGCTCGAAGGGTTCGTGAACCAGGCCCCGGGCGCCACCAGCTCCGTGAGGTGGGTGTGAACGATGCCCAGAAAGGCGAGCGCCCGCAGCGGGTTGAGCCAGTCGAGTGTCGATGGGGCCGGGCGTTCGGTCGCCGAACTCAACGCCGCGGCTTCGCGGGCGCCGGCGCGAAGACCCCGCGAAACGCGATGCGCGCCCCGCGCCCCATCATCCAGAGGCTCAGCGCGACCCAGAAGAGGCCGATGGGCATCGCCAGGAACGGCAGGCCGAGCGCGCTCGCGAGGATGCCGGCGTCCGTCTGGGAGGCATCCCCGAGCAGGAAGTCGGCGAAGTCGTAGATGGCGTAGATGCAGAGCATCACCGCCAGGCCCGCGACGCCCTGGGGCAGCCACGCGTAGCCCTTGATGCCCACGTGCAGGAGCCCGAACCCCCACAGGAGGCCCAGGATCGCCCCGAAAGGGTTCGAGAAGGGCACGTAGAGCGCGGTGAGCGCGACCAGGAGCACACCCAGCGCCGCGACGGCGCCGCGATGCCAGGTCGGTCGCGGCGTCAACGCGAGGAGCCCGGCGCCCAGAAGGGACGAGCCGACGTACCCGGCGCTCGCGGTGATGATCACGCTGCCGCCCCGATACACGACGTGGCCGGACTCATCGGGGTTGACCACGAGCCGCACGACCTCGGCCCCCGTGGCGAGCGCGGCGAGGGCGTGTCCGGCTTCGTGCACGAGCACGACGAAGCACCGCAACGGGAAGAGCACGGGCGTACGCCAGAGGGCGAGCGTGACGAGCGCGAAGACTGCGAGCCACACGACCCTGCGCTGGTCTGGATTCATCGCCACGGGGCACACGCTGCGCCGGCCGACCGGGGCGGTCAAGCCCGTGGCGTGTGTCGATGCGGTGAACTCCGCGTGCGTGGTACCGTAGGCAACCGCAACCTACACAGGAGCTCCCCCGATGTCGCAGCGCGGCGCACGTGTCTTCGTCCGTCGATCCATGTTGGGGGCCCTGGCTTTAGCCACCCTCGTGACCGCATGTGGCAGCGACACCGCCGACGCCGGCGGAGACTCCGAGGAGCAAGACGCGACGCCCCGGCCCCGCACGGACCGAACGCTCGCGGACGTAGGCGCCGAGCCCGGCGACCCACCGACGTCCCCCCCGGGCGGGAGCGACGGGGGCCCCGAGCCTACGGAAGACGCGGCGCCCACACCCACCGACGATGCGGGCCCGCCGCCCGGCGTCGACGCCGCGTCGGTCGCCGACCTGGGGCCGCCGCCGCCGGAGCCGGATGCCGAGGTCCCGTCCATCTGCGGGGGACACACACTCGTCGACCTCGGCGCGGCGCTCGTGGACGGCAGCGTACTGAGCACGACGGTCGGCGCGCCCGCCCACCTCGCCGCGAGCTGCGGCGGCGGTGCCGGGGGTGAGGTGGTCTTCTTCTACGACGTCGAGGCCCCGCTGGACTCGCTCACCTTCTCGACCGTCTCGCCCGACACGACTGCACCGACGGTCCTGTATCTGCGTCGGGACTGCGACGTGCCCGACGACCTGGTCTGCAATCGAGGCTCCGGCGCCCAGCCCGGCACCGCCGCACGCATCGCACCGGTCGAGCCGGGACGCATCTACGTCATCGTGGACCAGGGCGCGCGCGACGGCGGCGGCCCGTTCCGGCTCTCCGTCGAAGCCGAGGCCGCGTCCGCCTGCCGCAACAGCGTGGACGACGACCTGGACGGCCGCTTGGACCTCGCCGATCCGGGCTGCGAGAACGGCGACGACGACGACGAAGCCGACCCCGCGCGCCCGCCGGAGTGCGCCGATGGGCTCGACAACGACGAGGACATGCGCACGGACTACCCCGCCGACCCCGAGTGCCTGGCCGCGGGGATCGACCGCGAGGCGCCGCTGTGTCAGCTCGACGTGCCGCTCACCGACCTCGGCGAGGCCGGCGGCCGGTTCGAGGTGCGTATGGACTCCACCCTGCCGAGCCTCATCGAGCCGACGTGCGGCTTCGGCACCACGAGCGAGGTGGTCTACCAGCTCCGCATCACGCGCCCGGTGCGGGTGCAAACGACCGTCGGGGCGGACTTCTTCGGCCGCCAGGGCGGGCCCTTCGCGATCTACCTGCGCGAGGTGTGCGACGCGGGCCCCGACGTGGCCTGTGTCACGGGAGGCTTCAACGGGCTGCTGGATGTGCCCATGCTCGACCGGGGCATCTACTTCCTCGTGGTCGACCTGACGCCCGAGGTCGCGAACTTCGGTGTGCCGCAGTTCAACGCGACGATCGACATCCGGGTCACGCCGCTCCGACCGGGTTGCGCCGACGAGCTCGACAACGACTTCGACGGCGAGGTGGACGCGGCCGACCTGGGCTGTGTGAGCCCGGTGGACGACGAAGAGGGCGACGATCCCGTGCTGCGGCCCTTCTGCGCCGACGGCCTCGACAACGACGCCGACGGCAACACGGACTTCCCGGGGGACGACGGCTGCACGGGTCTGGGCGATCCGTGCGAGGAGCCCGGCTGGGAGAACTGCGGCGGCATGTGCCTCGACATCGCCGTGGACACGAACAACTGCGGCGCATGCGGCAACCGGTGTGAGCCGGGGGTGGAGTGCATCAACTCTTATTGCGGCGGGGCCGTGGCGATCCTGCCCCTGGACGGCTTCGGCCACCACGGCTCGTGCGACGCGTGGAACGGCTGCGTGGATGCCCAGGGCTGCGCCGACGCGGCGTGCCGCCTCGAGGGCTTCGGGCGCGCCGTCGAGTTCGACGAGGGCAGCTGCCAGGCGATGCCCGCCATGGGCATGCGGTGCAACCTGTTCTTCGACGTGAACACGGGCCAGCTCGACCCCGACTACCGCGGCTGCGAGCTCCCGGTGGCCTTCAACATCCGCTGCCTGCCGTAGGCCGCTTGAGTCGCCCCAGCCCGTCGTAGGCGGCGTACTTGTAGAGTTCGCCGAGGGTCGGGTAGTTGAAGACGGCGTCGACGAACGTGTCGAGGGTGCCGCCGAGCTGCATCGCCACCATGCCCGTGTGGACCAGCTCGCTCGCGCCGGCCCCGACGACGTGGACCCCAAGGAGCGCGCGGGTGTCGGGGCAGAAGACGAGCTGCAAGAGCCCGTCGTCCTCGCCCTGGAGGCGCGCGCGGGCGTTCTCGCCGTAGGTCGCGAGCCCGATCTCGAAGGGTCGGCCCGCGGCCCGCAGCGCCTGGGTCGTCTCGCCCACCATCGAGACCTCGGGCACCGTATAGATGCCGTACGGAAGCAGGTCCGCCAGGCGCTGTTTGTAGGCGAAGCCGAAGGCGTGACACACGGCCACGCGGCCTTGGTCCATCGACGTGCTCGCCAGCGCGGGGAAGCCGATGACGTCCCCCACGGCATAAATCTGTCCGACGCCCGTGTGGTAACGCGCGTCGACCTTCAGCAAGCCGCGAGCGTCGGGCGTGAGGCCGACCGCGTCCAGGCCGAGGCCCTCGGTGTTCCCGGTGCGCCCGGCCGCGAAGAGCAGTTGCTCGGCGCGCAGCGTCTCGGTCGAGCCGTCGTCCAGCGTGAGGCCGATGTCGACCCCGTCGGCGTCGGCCACACACGCGCCGAGCTTCGTCCGCGTGCGCACCTGAATGCCGCGTGAGGTGAAGGCCGCGAGCAGCGTCTCGACGACGCGGTCCTCGACGAAGGGCAGGACCCGGTCGCGGGGCTCCACGAGCGTGACCTCGACGCCCAGGGCCGCGAAGATGCTCGCGTACTCGCAGCCGATGACCCCCGCGCCGTAGACCAGCAACGACGAAGGCAGCTGCTCCATCTCGACCACCTCGTCGGTGTCCCAGATACGGGCGTGGTCGAAGGCCAGGTGGCTCGGGCGGTGGGGGCGCGTGCCGTATCCGCTGCACGAGCGCCGTCTTCCAAGGCGCACGGACTGACCGCAGGCTTC
>JBMOFP010000061.1:0-32076 GCA_049318805.1 Bradymonadia bacterium | reverse complement strand
GCCGCCGATGGCGCGGCCGTAGCGCGCGGAGAAGTTCCCGGGCAGGTAGTCGATGCGGTCGATGATGTCGGGCGGCAGCACCGAGGGGCCGCCGAGAAAGTGATAGAGGAGCGGCACCTCGTGGCCATCCACGAAGACCGCCGAGTCCCCGGGCCCCGTGCCGCGCACCAGCAGCACCCCGAGCACGTAGGGTGGGCGGTTGATGCCCGGCAGGTTCTGGATGGCGCGGAGCGGGTCCCCGAAGCTCCCCGGCACCGTGCGCAGGGCCTCCTTCTCGAGCACGTAGCGTGTCAGGCTGCGCTCCCGGCGACCCGTGACGACGACGCTGGCCTTCGCCTTCTTGGCGGCCTGCTTCTCCGCCTTCTTCAAAGCCCGCAGCTCGAACCGGAGGAAGAGCGGCGTGTCGGGCAGCAGCGTGACTCGCTGGGTGACCAGCGCGTGGTCGGCGTCCTCCACCAGAAGCACCAGCTCCCCGGGCAGGATCTGCTCGAAAGAGAACGTGCCATCCGCCAGCGAGTAGGCTTCGAAGCGCGCGTCGTCCGTGAAGAGGCGCGCACCGGCCACGGGCTGCCCCTGGTCGTTCATCACGAGCCCGGAGAGCAGCGGGGGCGCGGAGACGGGCGAGGCCGCGGATGCTGGCGGTGGGGGCGCCGACCCCGGGGCCTCCGCCTGAGCGTGCGCGAGCGCCGGGCAGAGCAGGGCGAGTGCGAAGAGCGGGCGGACCATCGTCACTTGATGCTGGAGCCGACCTGGAGGTCTCGTCGGCCGCGGGTCAAAAGGGCAATCCGACGGCCTCGCACAGGAACGCCATGTAGTCGCGGGCGTCGGCGACGAGGCGCGCGACCTTCTTCGGGTCCAGTGTGCCCTCGGCGCCGAGGGGGTGCATCGCGATGAAGGAGCGACGCTTGAGCTCCTCGGTGGCGGGATCCTCTTTGTCGAAACCCTTGGGCACCCGCGCCATGGTGTCCCGATGTTGCTCGAACTTTTTCAGCGCCTTGCCTTTGAGGATCTGGTCCCACTGCTCCCAACGCTCGCTGACCGCCTCCCGAATGCGACGCAGAGGGTCGGCCTCGGGCATCCAGAGGCCCGCACCCACAAAAACGTCGTCGATGCCGACATGGACATAGACGCCGGGGGCGTGCACGTCCTTGCCCACGCTGTGTCTGAATTGAATGCCGACGTTCGTTTTGTAAGGTGACTTGTTGTTGGAAAATCTCACGTCCCGCTGAATGCGCATCAACGACCCTCCGACCTTGCGGTCGTCGGTCACGAGGTGCGTCGAGATCTTCTCGAGGGGCGCGGCCATCGCTCGAATGAAGACACGCGCCGGCTCGCGGATCGCGGCCTCGTAGCGCGCCTCATTGGCCTTGAACCACTCTCGATTGTTGTTGACCGAGAGCTGGAAGAGAAAGCGCTGCGCTTCAAGGATGTTCATGCGGGGACTCCGAACCTGGGCCGCGCGGCCCAGTGCATTTCCAGGCGCTCGAACGCGGGGACGCAGTCCTCGAGCGGGTTGCGTTCGCATTCGAGCACGACCGCCTTGAGGTTTGGAGTCCTCGCGACGAGCCACTCGAAGATCAGCCAGGTGTCCGGCAGCACGTTGGGGACGTGATCGTCCTCGACGAACCGATGGCCCTCATGTTCGTACTCGCGCCCCCCGGCCACGTGGAGCTCGACGACACGCTCGAGGGGGAAGGCGTCGAGCCCGTCGAGCGGGTCGTGGCCCACGAGGCGCTGGTAGATCGCCAGGTGCGCGCAGTCGAGCAGCATGCCCGTGTCGGCGCGCTCGCAGACCCGCGCGAAGTAGTCGAGCAGGTGCAGGTCACCCACGAAGACCGCGCCCGGCGGATTCTCCGGCAGCACCTCGTAGCCCGTCTCGCTGCGCAGGCGTGCCAGGCCCTCGGCTTGGCGGGAGGCGCCGTCGTCCACGAAAACGGGCGGCAGCAGCATCATGGCGCCCCGCTGGCGTCGCCCGACATGCCACAAACCGGCGTCGCCGCAGAGCCACGCGGGCGAAAGCCGGGCGGCGAGGGCCCTGACCGCGTCGAGCCACTCGGCGTCGAAGTCCTCGGGCTCGTCCAGGTTCACATCCAGGAAGTGAAACGTCGTTGGCAGGCCCTGGGCGAGCCACGCTTCAGCGTGACGGTCGAGCCCCTTGGCCGTCTCGACCCCGACCTCGAGGAACTCGCTCCATTGGGGCCTGCGCGCGCGGAGCGTGGCGAGGTCGAGCGCGTGCGGCGCGTTGGCCGCGCCGTACTCCGTCGAGATTCCCAAGCCGAGCGTCGGCAGGGCGCCCACCCTTTGAAGGAATCCCGACACGGGCGACACGGTGCGCGGATTCAGGTCGCCGCGCAACTCCGATTCGGTCACGCGCGGCGGCACCGTCGACCGGGTGTGCGCGTGCGGCCGTGCAACTTGCTCCCATCGACGACTCGGGCGGATACTTCCGAGAACGTAAGTCGCTCAGGACTGCGCGCACTGGAGGGAGTGATGCGGAGAAGCCTCGGGGGAATCGGGTGCTTTTTGTCTGCGCTGCTGTGGCTCGGCTGCGGCAGCTCGGACAGTGGCTCGACCAGCGCGGATGCGGGGGCGGGGAAGCTCTGCTCGACGAGCGCGGAGTGCGCCGACGACGAGGTCTGCGTCGCCGCGCAGTGCCGAACGCGGGTCCTGGGGAACTGCCGCACCGACGACGAGTGCGAGGGCGCCCAGACGTGTGACCTCGTCGCGGCCCAATGTGCCGAGCCAGCGTCCTGCTCGACCGACGACGACTGCCTGGGTGAGCGCTACTGCGGCAACTTCCAGTGCGTGGACGCGTGCACGGGCAACGCCGATTGTCCGGGCAGCGTGTGCAGCGAGGGCCGCTGCGTGGGCAGCACACCCGAGGGCTGCCAGGGGGACGCCCAGTGCCCGGCCGGGCAGTTCTGCGCGAACGAAACCTGCGTCGAACGCCCGACCTGCGACGACGCGACGCCGTGCGCCGGGGCACTGGTGTGTGACTCCGGCGCCTGCGCGGAGGCCGTGCCGTGCGCCGACGACACCGCGTGCTTCAACACCGAGCGGCGCGTCTGCGAGGCTGGCGCCTGCACGGACGGGTGCGATCCCGCCGCAGCCGATGCGTGTCGGGGCTACCTGCAGTGCGCACCGACGTTCCGATGCGGCGAGGTCGCGTGCATGGGCGCCGGAGAGTGCGGCGCCGACTGGACCTGCAAGGCGGCGACGTGCGTTCCGCTCACGGCGCGCCCGTGCTTCGCCGATCCGGACTGCCCGGGGGCGCAGGTCTGCGACGCCGGCCAGGGGGTCTGCGCCGAGCCGCAGGTCTGTGGCGCCGACCTCGATTGCCTGGGCGAGCGCGTCTGCCGCGAGGGCGCGTGTGTCGCGCCGTGCAGCGCGAACGACTGCCCCGCGGGCCAGGTCTGCACCGACGGCGCGTGTGTCGTCGACCCCGGCAACCCGGGGTGCACCGAGGACCTGGAGTGCCCGCCGGGCCAGGTGTGCCGCGCCGAGGCTTGTATGCCCGCTGAGGGGCCTGCCTGCGATTCGGACATGGACTGCGAAGGCACCCGCGCCTGCGTTCAGGACCGCTGCGTCGAAGGGGCCCTCTGCGAGGCCGACGGCGACTGCGACCAGGGGCGAGTGTGCGACCGTGGTGTGTGCGGCGGGGCCTGTATGGGCGACGACGACTGCGGCGCTGGCCAGGTGTGCAACGCCGGGCGGTGCGAGCTTCCGGTCATTCAGGCCGAGTGCCAGAACGACGACGACTGCGACGGCGCCCAGTTCTGCGGGGGCGATGGTCGCTGCAATGAGCCGCCGGTCTGCGGGAGCAGCGAGGACTGCCTGGGCGACCGTCTGTGCGACATGGGCCTGTGCGTGAACCCTTGCCTCGGCCCGGACGATTGCGCGGGCGACCAGTGCGTCGCCGGACTCTGTGTGGCGCGCGTGGGCTGCGAGCTCGACGCCGACTGCGAGGGCGCGCAGCTCTGCGACGCCGACACCGGCGGCTGCGTCGAGGGCCCGGTTTGCGGGGGCGACCTGGACTGCCTCGGCGACCGCATCTGCGTCGTCGACACCTGCCAGGATCCCTGCCGTGACAACGACCAGTGCGGCGCCGACGAGGTCTGCCAGGCGGGTCGCTGCAATCCGGCGCCGGTGTGTGCCAACGACGGCGACTGCGCGGGTGCGCAGATCTGCGCGGGCGGCCGATGCCTCGAGGGTCCGTTCTGCATGGCCGACGTGGACTGCCTCGGCGACCGGACGTGCCAGGGCGGCGTGTGCGGGGATCCGGCGTGCCAGGTGAACGGCGACTGCGGCGCGGGGCTGGAGTGCGACGCAGGTCGCTGCGTCGCGCCCGGTTGTGTCCGGGACGCCGACTGCGCCGCCGGTCAGTTCTGCGACCAGGGTGTGTGCCAGGTCGAGGTGGTCGAGATGTGCGCGAGCAACTTCGACTGCGCGCCGGACGAGGACTGCCGGAACGGCGTGTGTATCGTGGACGTGTGTGTCGCGGATCGGGATTGCGACTTCGGCGAGCGCTGCATCAATCGTGTGTGCGAGCGCAGCCTGTGCGGGGTGGACGCCGACTGCCTGCCCGGCCGCCAGTGTATCGCCGGACAGTGTGGCGACGGCGGCTGCGACAACGACTTCCAGTGCGGCGTGGGCGAGGCCTGCGTCAATCGACAGTGTGAGCCCGTCGTGGCCGGCTGTGCGGACGACGACGACTGCTCGGGCAACCAGTTCTGCTTCTTCAGCCAGTGCCAGGAGCCGGCGTTCTGCGCCGCGAACCTCGACTGTTTCGACGGCCGCGTGTGTGTGAACGCGCAATGCATCGACAGTTGTGCGCGCGACGCGGACTGCGCCGCCGGCCAGAGCTGCGCCGCCGACGGCCGTTGCGTCGACGGCGAGGTGTGCCGCGTCCAAGCCGACTGCGACGCCGAGCAGCCCTGCATCAACGGCGTGTGCGGCGAGACGGGCCTCTGCGTGAACGACGACCAGTGCGCCGGCGCCCGGATCTGCAACGCCGGCATGTGCGGCAATGGCTGCGCGGGAGACCTCGAGTGTCAGCTCGGCCAGGTTTGCCGGGCCGCGCGTTGCGTGGCCGGCGCGGTCGGCTGCATGAACGACAATGGCTGCGCCGGTGAACAGACCTGCGCGAACGGACAGTGCCGCGAGCCCGCGATGTGCGCGGCGGACCTTGACTGCCTGCCCGGTCGAGTGTGCAACTTCGGGGTCTGCGTGAACGCGTGCGCGGCGAACGTCGACTGCGCCGCGGGGCAGGTTTGCCAGAACCGGCGCTGCCAGGCCCCTGCCGTCGAGTGTGTCTTCAACGAAGACTGCGCCGCGAACGAGCTCTGCGTGAGCAATGCGTGTGTGCCCAATCCCGCCGCCTGCGCGAACGACGGCGCCTGCGGCGCGGGCTCCATCTGCGTGAACGCCCTGTGCCGCGCCGGCTGCCGCAACGACAACGGCTGCGACGGCGCGCAAACCTGCAATGCCCAGTCGCTGACTTGCGTCGAGCCGATGATGTGCAACGGGGATCTCGACTGCCTCGGCGACCGGGTCTGCCGGCAGAACTTCTGTCAGGACCTCATCGCTTGCGCCAACGACGACGACTGCGGACCCGGGACACGGTGCAACGCGCAGAGCCGGAGCTGCGAGCCGTTCTTCGGCTGTGTCGACGCGGCGGACTGTGTCCGTGGCTTCACCTGCACCCAGAACGTGTGTGTCGAGAACCTGGTCTGTGCCGGGAACGCGGACTGCGCGGTCGGGCGTGTGTGCGAAGCGCAGCGCTGCACGGCGATTCGATGCGCGGGCCTGCCCACGCTCCGCAACGGTATCGCCGTCAATGGCGCGCTCGTGGAAGGTGTGTCGGACTTCGACCTGACGTGCGACCCGGCCAACGGGCTCGGGAGCTCCGACGAGGCCTACTTCTTCACCCTCGCCGCCCCGGCCCGCGTCGACTTCGACACCGGCGGCGTCGAAGTCTTCCTCACAGTGGGTCGGAACTGCGACACACCCGAGATGGTCGCCTGCGACGACGGTGCGGACTTCGCCCCGGTTCAGTTGCCTGCGGGCACCTACTTCGTCAGCGTGACCGGCGCCGACGGCGCCACCGGCAACTTCAGCCTCACGCTGCGGATTCAGTAGGCCGCGGCCGGTCGGCGCTTCGGCGCCGGCCCGCGCGCCCGCTTCAGCGCGTCTTGCTTTTGCCGGCGCCGCCGCGCGACTGGGCGATGGACGCCCGTCGGCTCGCGACGGCCTCGGGCCACTTGGCCTTGTCCTCGAGGCCCTCGATGCGTTTCTCGGCCTGAGCAACCAGCGCCTCGGCCGAGGCGAAGTCGCCCGCCGACTCGGCGACCACCGACAGCGCCATGTAGGGCTCTGGGTCCTTGGGGCGCAACGAAGTGAGCGTGCGCGCCACCTGCGCACCCTCTTCCAATCGACCGACCTGGAGCAGAATACGCCCCAGGTCGGCGTAGGCCTCGACGTCGCCCGCCTTCTCCCAGGCCATCTTGAGCGCGCCCACGGCGGCGTCGGCCTGGTTCAGGCGGGCATAGGCACGCCCCAGGTAGGCATGGGCGCTGACGAGGCCGGCGTCGAGACCGAGCGCCGCCTCGAGCGCGTCCCGCGCCTCGGTGTACTTCTCGCGGTGGAACTGCGCGCGCCCCAGGCTGAACTGGAGCGCCGAGTTGCGGTTGATCGAGAGTGCCGCCTTCCCCAGCAAGTCCGCGGCCTCGTCATAGCGTTTCTGCGCCAGCCGCACCTGCCCCAGGGCGAGCATCGCCAACGCGTTCGTCGGCTCGAGCTCCAGCGTTCGCGACAACGCCGGCGCCGCCAGATCGTACTTGGCCTGCTTGAGGTACGCATCGCCCAGGAAGAGGTGCGCGAGCGCGGGCGCCGCGGCGACCTTCGCGACGGTCTCGAACTCCCGGGTGGCCGCGTCGAGCTGGCCACGGAAGAGCAGCACTCGGCCCAACGCAAGGCGGGTCCGGGCGTCGGTTGCGCGCGCGCCGGAGAGCGCGTCCTCGAGCTCGACCTGCAGGCGCAGCGCGCCGCGGAGGTCGACATTCGCCGGTTCGCGCAAGATGAGCGCGATGCGGGCGTCGAGCAGGGCGCTGCGGAGCGACGCCTGCTGACCCACGGCCGCTGCCGCCTGGGCGAAGGCCCGCTCGGCGACCTCGGGATCACCGCGCTCCAGCGCCGCGCGACCTACGGCCTCGAGGCGTTGCGCTCGCGCCGAGGAAGCACGCCCTTCGGCAAAAGTGCCCCAGGCGTTGAGACCGACGGGGAGGAGGACGGCCGACGCCGCCAAAGCGACGCCGATGCGCGTCCATTGCATTGAGGGCTCCATCAGGGGATCGAGGCCGTTGCTCCAGCGGCGGCGCGCTTCTTATACGCAACGCGCAGGTAGTGTCGGAAGTTGTCTTTGCGCTTCGGGTCTGAGCCCGCCGAGTCCAGCGCATCACTGAGCATCTTCACCGCACGCTCGTCGGCGATTTCGCCGAGGATATACGTGGCTTCCTGGTAGACACGCATCTCGGGCGAATTGACGGCGGTCTCGAGGACACGCCAAACGTAGTCTCCGTTGTTGCGTACCAGCGGGAGCGAGAGCACGCCCATGCCCCGCACGCCGGGGTTCTCATCGGCCATGGCGAGGTCGATGACCTTCATGGCCTCGCTCGTGCCGTTGAGCGCGATAGCACCGACCAGCGCCTGTCGGATCATAGGGTCGGGTTCGTCCCCCATGGCTTGCCACAGCACGGCCAACGCCTCGGGCCCCCCGATCTCGATGAGGCCCGAGACCGCGATGTTCCGCCGGAAACGCTCCACGATCAGCGGGTTGGTACCCGGAGTGTCCGAGAGCGACTGCTCGGTGACCTCGCCCGATGACCAGGCAGAGCTACGGGACTTCAGCACCTCAGTGAGGATACCGATCGCCTCGGGAAGCCGCCGGCGCGCGACGCTCACCATCGCCGTGAGCTGGTTGATCTCCGGGTGTTTGCTCTCCGCACCGCGTGCCACGGCGAGCATGTCTTCGTTCTTGATGTGGCGGATCGGCAGGGGGTCACCCATGCCTGAGCCGGGCCAAATGCCATCGGGTCGAAGTTCGCCGCCGCGCTCGGCGATGAGTGTCGACAGACCGACGAGGCGGCTGTCAGCGCCCGTGCCCTTGAGTGCATCTCCGCCGCCGGTCGTCGACCCGCGTCGCGCGATGGAGATGGGATTGTTGGTGGTGTCGGTCCCTGGGTTCGGTGAGGTGACAAGGGCTTGCTGGCCCGAGCCCACCTCGACCTGCGCCGACTCGTCCTGACCACAGCCGACGACCGCAAGGGTCATCCATACGAGCGCCGAGAGAGAGCTGCGTCGCATGCTTCGTGTCCTTTCGGTGCTCATCGGTAGATGCAGCAATATCGGTTGCGGCCGTTGGCTCGATTGGCTTCACCATCATGGTCGACCCAGTAGTTGTAGCCCACGCCGTTGCGGAACGTCGCGACGTTGTCTCCGGTCACGTCGCCGTACCAGTCGTTGTTGCCGAAGGCACCGAGCCACGCGCGGGCGCCGGCGAGCTCCGTGTCCGTGCACAGATGCCCGCCCTGAGTCGCCTTGCACCAGTGGTCCGACCACGGCTGCTCGTTTGCACCCCAGTTGCCGAACATGCAGATGTCACCAGGCCAGTTCGACCACCAGCCACCCGGACACGCGTCCCGGCCGGCCGAATTGCCCGGCAGACCGCCGGCGATGCCGCCGTTCACCGTGAGCTGCCCGGTGACGCGTGCGTTGCCGTGGATGAGTGTGCCGCCGGAGAAGTCTCCGGCGTAGTTGATGCTCAACACATCGCCGCCGTCGTGCACCAGCGCGCGTCCGCCGTCGCCGCGACCACCGCCGCCGCCGGCGTAGGCCATCGAGAAGTCGGTGCCCGTGACGCGCAGGTTGCCACCCACATTCAGATGCTGCGTGGTGGCGTTCGGCGGACCCACGTAGATCTGGCCGCTGGCCGCGCCGAGCACGAGGCTCTCGCTCTCGGAGTAGATGCCCGGGATGTTCCACGCGGCGCCGACCCACACCCAGCCGCGGTTCTCGCCGTCGCGGAAGCGATTGCGGTCACCGACCGCGCCCTGCAGAGAGACGTAGTGGGCCCCGCCGGCGTTGAACATTTGGAACGCGCCGTTCCACATCCGCATCTGGTTCTGGTCGATCTCCATGATGCGGGTCTGCGCCTGGGCATTGCCGCCGTAGTACCAGCGATGCACCTGCGCGGTGTTGTACCGGATGGTGCCGTTCTCCATGCCCAACGAGTACTCGGTGCCCCACAGCCGGAGCTTGTG
The DNA here is from genome assembly GCA_049318805.1 of Bradymonadia bacterium. Lineage (GTDB taxonomy): Bacteria > Myxococcota_A > Bradymonadia > UBA7976 > UBA1532 > CANLBD01. Next base: position 22,759 of record JBMOFP010000061.1, on the reverse strand, counting down.
GGTGTGCGGCCAGGCGCAACAGTCGTTGGGGAACTGAATGTAGTTCGAGCCGATGGTCATCGCGCCGCCGATGACGATGGAGTTGTTGGCGAGGAAGCGGTTCGCGGTCACGTCGCCCGGCAGGCTCAGCGCGCCCTGGACCGTGAGGTTGCGGCGGACGAGCAGGTCGCGGCGCACGTCCCCGTCGTTCAGCACAGTGAAGTTGCCGTTGACCTGCTCGCTCCCGTTGACCTGGGAACTCCCGTTCACCTGCAGGTTGCCGGCCGCCGTCAATTGTCCGTTGACCGTCGCCGCCGCATTGACCTGGAGCGTGGAACCGATGGTCGCAGCGCCGCTGATCGTCGCGTTCTGGTTGACCTGCAGGTTGTGGCCCACGACCAGGCCGTGGTCGATCTGCGCACCCTGCAGCGTTCGGAAGAAGTTGTTCGCGAGGATGCCGCCGGGGGCCGTCAGCAGGATGTCGTCGTCGCCGTCGTTCTGGTTGCCCAGCTCGAGGCGCGAGGATTCTCCCCCCTTCGTGTAGTAACGCAGGTAGGCCTCGTCGCCGCTGCCGCCCCAGCGGTTCTCGCTGAACTGCAAGCCGAGCATTCCCGCACCGGGGCCGGCTATCCGAACCGTGCTCGGCGTGTAGAACTCGATGTCGTCGTCGGCATCGTTCATCACGCCAATCTGGAACCGCGCGGCGTCTCCGCCCTTGTTGAAGTAGCGGATGAACGCCTCGTCCCCGGCCCCGCCCCAGTTGTTCTCGCGGAACTGGAAACCGAGGGCAGTGCCCGCCCCGCCCGGACCCGAGACCCGCACGTACCCGGCGGAGTAGAACTCGATGTCGTCGTCGGGGTCGTTCGCCGTGCCGATCTGGAGCTTCGAGTTCTCGCCGCCCTCGCTCAGGTAACGAATCCAAGCGTCGTCGCCGGTGCCGCCGAAGGCGTCGTTCGCCCAGACGATGCCATTGTCTCCGCCACCCGCCGAAGCGAAGACCGGGTTGTAGCCGCCGGCGCCCTGGCCAGCGCAGCCCACACACGCGCCGCGAACGACCAGATTGCGATTGATGATGAGGTCGCCGCTTCCGCCGACCGTCACGCCGCCCGCGGCGTTGAGGAGGATGTCGTCGTCCCCGTTGTTCAGGTTCGCGATCTCGAGGCGCGTGTTCTCACCGGCCTCGCTGTAGTACCGCATGTACGCGGTGTCGCCGCCGTCGCCGGCCCAGCGGTTGTCCGGGAAGCGGAACTCGAGCTGACCGGCGCCGGGGCCGTTGGTGCGCACCCCGCCGGCGGTGTAGAGCTCGATCTCGTCGTTGCCGTCGTTCTGGATGCCGATCTGCAGCGCCGTGTCGGCGCCCACGCCGCCCTGGTTCGTGATGAACCGGACCCAGGCCTCTTCACCGTCGCCCGTGGGCACGTTGCTGGTCGGCCAGTGAACGCCGCCGCCGTCCTTGGAAGGCCGGATCTCGCCCGCGGCGCCGACCATCGTGAGGTTGCGCGCGACGGAGAGGTCGCCCAGACCGGTGACCTCGACACCACCCGAGGCATTAAGGCGGATGGGGTCGTTCTGGTCGTCGTTCGTCGAGAGCTCGAGTGCGGTCTCGCCCGGGCCGCCGTACTGCACATACCGAACGGCCGCGGCGTCGTTGCCGCCGAGCGCGTTCGTCGCCCAGACGATGCCCTTGTTGCCACTGCCCGCAGAGGGGCGAATGACGCCGTTGTTGACGAAGAGACTGCCGTTCGTGACCTGAGCGTTGCCCGTGTTCACGAAGAGATTGCCGCCGCCGATCGTGGCGTCGCCGTTCGTCACGCCGAAGCTGTCACGCACCGTGGCCGAGCCCTGGACCCGGAACGCGCCGTTGCGCACCTCGAGGTCCGTCGGGTTGCCGGCGCCGTACCAGGTGTCGGGCGCGTTCGAGGCCGAGGCGTCCTCGACGAAGATCGTTCGGTTCCCGTCGAACCGCACCGCGCCGTGCTTCGTGCCGTTGTTCAAAAACTGCACACCCGTCGCGAAACCGGTCGCGCCGAGCTCGAGGTGGTTGCCGCGCACGCCGAGGCTGCTCGACATGGTCTCGACGTTCGCGAAGGGCTGGTCGCGCCGGAGAAAGCTCGTGGAGTTGAGCCCGTCGAGCAGGTCGGCGTCCAGTGTCGAGGCCGCGCCGTCGACCTGGACGACCTTGGCCAGGACCTGGGCCGGCGTGTCGGGAGAGCCGTTCGCGCCGACGTTGCCCTGCACGCCCTGCGGACCCTGCGGCCCGGCCGGGCCCTGAGCGCCCAGGGCGCCTTGAGCGCCCTGAGGACCGGCAGGCCCCTGCGGACCGACGGCACCGTTCAGTCCGGCCGGCCCTTGCGGACCTGCCGGCCCCTGGGCACCGACGAGCCCGGTCGGATCGCCGATCCATCGCCCGTTGGCGTCGATGACGTTGCGGCCGTTCACCTGCACGTCACTCGCGTTCACCCGGCCGCCGACGACGGACTGGGCCACGAGGGCGAACGGCACCGAGACCAGCCGCGTGCGCGGCAGCAGGTCGGTCCCGTTGACGGTGATCTGCAGGTAGGTGCCCTGCGAGAGCACAGCCGGGGTCAACGGCGTGACGGACCCGAGGAGGACACTGTAGTAGCCCTCGACGAGGTCGGTGCCGTTGTAGGTTTCAGTCCAGACCGCCGCACCGCCCTGAGCAGCCGCGAAGAGCTGAAACCGGACGTTGACCGGACCGGCGATCGCGTTGCCGCCGTTGTCGAGCAGCAACCCTTCCTGGTGCATGAGGCCCGGTGGGGTCTGCGCCAGCGCTTGGCTCCCCCCCAGGAGCACCAGCGCAAGTGACAGCCCACCCCGACGACATGCCTGTCGTATCGATACCATCTGCTTCCCTCCAGCGCCGATGGATCCAGCGTCCGAAAGTAGCAAAACGCATCGAGCGACGCGAAGAAAGTTTTACCCCCGCGCCATTTTTCGCAGCACGGTGTGAAGCACGCCGCCGTTGCGGAAATACTCGACCTCGACCGGGGTGTCGATGCGGCAGACGACCTCGAAAGTCACCTGAGTGCCATCGTCGCGGGTCGCCGTGACGGACAAGGTCTGGCGCGGCTGGACGTGGTCGTCCACGTCGATGTCGAAGGTCTCGTGGCCCGTGAGTCCGAGAGTGTGGCGCGTCTCGCCGGCCTTGAAGACCAGCGGCAGCACGCCCATGCCGACGAGGTTCGAGCGGTGGATGCGCTCGAAGCTCTCGGCGATGACCGCGCGAATCCCGAGCAAATACGTGCCCTTGGCGGCCCAGTCCCGGGATGAGCCCATGCCGTAGTCGGTGCCCGCGAGGCCGACGAGCGGCACACCCGCCGCCTTGTAGGTCATCGCCGCGTCGTAGATCGACGTGACGTCCCCCGGCTTTGCGACGGCCTCGAGACCGGCGGCCTGTGTCGCCGTGAGGTCGGGTCCGAGGTAGGTGGTCACGCCGCCCTCGGTGCCCGGGGCGAGCTCGTTCTTGATACGGATGTTGGCGAAGGTGCCGCGGGTCATGACGCGGTCGTTGCCGCGGCGCGCGCCGTACTGGTTGAAGTCGGCCTGGGCGACGCCGCGCGACTGTAGGTAGCGGCCCGCCGGGCTCGACTTGGCGATGTTGCCGGCGGGGCTGATGTGGTCGGTCGTGACGCTGTTGCCGAGCTTCACGAGCGCCCGCGCGCCGCGGATGGGCTGGATGGGCGACGGATCGCGCGCCATGTCGACGAAAAACGGGGGCTCCTGGACATAGGTCGAGTCGGCGTTCCACGCGAAGAGCTGGCCCTCGGCGACCTGAATCGCCTGCCACGCGGCCGGGCCCTCCAGGGAGGCGTACCGCTTCTGGAACTGCTCTCGGGTGACGACCTGCTCACGCAGGGCCTGGACCTCGGCCTCGGTCGGCCACACGTCCTTCATGTACACCGGCTGACCGTTGGAGCCCTGACCGATGGGGTCGCGGTACAGGTCGAGGTCGACCGTGCCCGCGAGGGCGTAGACCACACACAGCGGCGGCGAGCCGAGGTAGCTGGGCTTCACGAGCGGGTTCACCCGGCCCTCGAAGTTCCGGTTGCCGGAGAGCACACCCGCGACGGCGAGGTTGCCGCGCTTGATGGCCTCTTCGACCTCGGGAATGAGCGGTCCGGAGTTGCCGATGCAGGTCGTGCAGCCGTAGCCGACCGTATTGAAGCCGACGGCGTCGAGGTCGGCGGTCAGCTCGGCGGCATCGAGGTAGTCTGTGACCACACGCGAGCCGGGCGCGAGGCTGGTCTTGACCCAGGGCTTGCGGGTGAGGCCCAAAGCGCGCGCCTTGCGAGCGACCAGGCCCGCGGCGATGAGCACGTTCGGGTTGCTCGTGTTCGTGCACGAGGTGATGGCCGCCAGCACCACGTCGCCGTCGCGCAGCGTGTGTTTCTCGCCACCGAGCTCGAAGTCCACGGCCTCGGGGCCGTTCGGCTTGCCGTAGGTCTTGCCGAGCTCGAGCCGCCAGTTGCCCTTCATGTCGGCGAGCACCACGCGGTCCTGGGGGCGCGCGGGGCCGGCGATGCACGGCTGCACGGTGCTCATGTCGAGCTCGATGACCTCGGTGTACTCGATGGGCGCGGCGTCGTCCCGCCACAGCCCCTGCAGCTTGGCGTAGGCCTCGACCGCGGCCACGAGCTCGGGCTCACGGCCCGTCCGCGTCAGGAAGTCGAGCGTCTGCTCGTCCACAGGGAAGAAACCGCAGGTCGCCCCGTACTCGGGGGCCATGTTCGCGATGGTCGCGCGGTTCTCGACGCTCATCTCCGCGAGGCCGGGGCCGAAGAACTCGACGAACTTCTCGACGACCCCGCGCTTGCGCAGGATCTGGGTCACGGTGAGCACCAGGTCGGTCGCCGTCGCGCCCTCGGGGAGCTTGCCCGTGAGCTTGAAGCCCACGACCTGCGGCAGGAGCATGTAGATGGGCTGACCCAGCATCACGGCCTCGGCCTCGATGCCGCCGACGCCCCAGCCCAGCACGCCCAGGCCGTTGATCATGGTCGTGTGGCTGTCGGTGCCCACGAGCGAGTCGGGGTAGACCACGGTGCGGCCGTCCTGGGTCTTGCGCAGGACCACGGTCGCGAGGGCCTCGAGGTTGACCTGGTGCACGATGCCCGTGGCGGGCGGCACGACGCGGAAGTTGCGGAACGCCTTCTGGCCCCACTTGAGGAACTCGTAGCGCTCGCCGTTGCGCTCGAACTCCAGGGCCGCGTTCTCGTCGAGCGCCGACGCCGAGCCGAAGTGGTCGACCTGCACGGAGTGGTCGATGACGAGGTCGCACTGCACGAGCGGGTTCACCCGCGAGACGTCACCGCCGAGGCGCTGCATGGCGCTGCGGAGCGCCGCGAGGTCGACGACCGCCGGCACGCCCGTGAAGTCCTGGAGCACGACGCGCCCCGGGAGGAAGGGCACCTCTCCGTCGCCGGGCTGCTTCGCATCGTAGCCGGCGACCGCGCGCACGTGGTCCTCGGTCACGATGTAGCCGTCCACGTTGCGGAGCACCGCCTCGAGCAGGACACGGATCGAGTAGGGCAGCCGGTCGATGCGACCGAGGCCGAGCTCCTCGAGGCGGCCGAGTCTGTAGGCCGTCAACTCGCCGAGCGGGGTTTGGAGAACGGTGGTTGCGCGAAACGGATCGTGAACGGACATCGAACGGGCTCCTCAGGTGGCTGGACGCGGCGGATGTTGCGCGCGGGCGCCGCGCACGCGCAAGGGACGCGCGCGCACACCGCGCCCCGGGACCGCTCGGGTTTCGGGAATCGCGGTAGAAAATTTCAGGCCTTCGGACCTCATCGTTATCATGAAGACGTCTCGTGGTTAACCCTTGGATCCGCGGCAGGGAGGCAGCGCGCAGGCGCTCGCCATCACTTGAAACGGGAGAGCCGGTATGAGTCGTTCAGACATGGGTCGTCGAGTCCTCGTCACGATGTCGGTTGGTGTCGGGGTTTGTGCGCTGACGTCGACCGCAAACGCCGAGGGCACCGCCCAGCTCGGCGTCAACGGTCGAGTCCAGACGGATACCGAGCTGCGGCTCGACGTCCTCGACGCAGCGGTTGAACGGATCGCTTGGCGGGGCATCGGTCAGGTCGCGATCTTCGCGCCGGACGGCGTGACACCCGTGGCGGTCCTGAGCTCGGGCCAACGCACGGGGAGTCTCGCGGCCTTCGGGCCCGGCGCTTACCAGCTTCAGCTCACCGCGAGCCAGGGCGACGCCCTCGCCGCGGCGGACTGGGACATCTCCGTCGTGGATGCCGGCGGCGTGCCGGTGCTCAACGCCGGCGGTCGCCTCTACGCGCGCCAGTGGAACCTCGTCCAGGGGAGCCGCGCCGAACAGTTCGCGCTCGAGAACAGCTTCTTCGCCCTCGTGCCCGGCGGCGCGCCCGGTACGGACGCGGTCGTCGAGGTCGACTTCCAGAAGGTGAACGGGAACTTCCACCGCATCGGCATGAACAGCACCGGCATCGACGGCCGACGCGACGGCCGAAGCGGACCGGAAAACAGCGGCTATACCCCTGAGTATCCTCTGTATTTGAGCCCGCCGCGCGTGCGCGTGGGCGGCACCATCGATCCCACCCTGGACGGCTTCGGTTTTGTGGGCGGCCTCGGCGGGCCCGCCGGGCTCAGCTGTCCGCAGGTCCTTCAGGGGGTCGGCGGTGCGTTCGTGTTCGAGACGAACGCCTTCGGCACGTACCGCATCGTCTGCGACACGGACCAGAACGGCGTGCCGGACATCACGGACGCCGACGATGTCTTGCTCGTCGGGGACACGGTGCCCGGCGAGAACCTGGTCGTGTGGAATGGCCGCGACGCGAACGGCGACGTGGTGCCTCGGGGCGACTACCTGTGCGAGGCCTTCGTCGGCGTGGGTGAGCTGCACTTCCTGGGGCAGGACATCGAGACCGCGTACCCCGGCCTGCGCATGTACGAGAACGTGCCCGGACAGGTCGCGCGTCCCGTCTCCATGTACTGGGACGACTCGAATCTGCCCGATGCCGACGTCGCGATGCCCAACGGCCAGCTCGGCCTGGTGAGCTCCGGCCCGAACGGCGTGCTGCCCAACGCCCAGGGCGCCGCGCCGGTTCCGAACGCGACGGCGCGCTCGTGGGGCAACTTCGCCGACGACGGCAAGCGCGGCGGCAACGAGGTCTCCGACACCTACACCTTCGCGCGCGCCTCGGACCGTGGACGGTTCGAGCTGTCCGTGGTGACCGCGGGCGACGACCGCGACGGCGATGGTCTCACGGACATCGACGAGGCCTGCCGCATCGGCTCGGATCCCGAGGACGTGGACACCGACGACGACGGCCTCGACGACGGCCTCGAGCGCGACCCCACCGGCGATGCCGACGGGGACGACGTGCGCAACATTCTGGACCCGGACAGCGACGCCGACGGCCTCGGCGACGGCACGGAGAGCGGCGTTGCGGTCGCTGGTCCCGGCACGGACCTGGGCGCGGGCCGCTTCTCGCCCGACCTCGACCCCGGCACGACCACGGACCCACTCGACGCGGACACCGACGATGGCACCGTGCGCGACGGCACCGAGGACCTCGACCGCAACGGACGCGTCGACCCCGGTGAGCGCGACCCCAACGTGCGCGCCGACGACGTCGCTGATCCCGACCGCGACGGGGACGGCCTGCCCGATGACGACGAGGACACGATCGGCACCAATCCCGACGACGCGGACACCGACGACGACGGCGTGATCGACGGCGATGAGGTCCGGCCGGGCGACGACACGGACAACGACGGCCAGCCCAACGCGAACGACCCCGACAGCGACGACGACGGCCTCTTCGACGGCACCGAGAGCGGCGTCGTCACGCCCGATCCCGACACCGACGTGGACGCGGGCTTCTTTGTGCCCGACGCCGCGCCCGGCACGACGACGAACCCCCTCGACCCGGACACGGACGACGGCTCGGTCTCGGATGGCGACGAGGACACGAACGGCAACGGCGCCGTGGATCCCGGCGAGCGCAATCCGAACGACCCGCTCGACGACGTGCCGGTCGACCAGGACCCGGACGACGACGGCCTGAGCAACGCCGACGAGGCGCGGCTCGGCAGCAATCCGAACGATCCCGACTCCGACAATGACGGCCTGACGGACGGCCTCGAGGCCGGTGTCGTGGCGCCGACCCCGGACACGGACGTGGGCGCGGGCAACTTCACTCCGGATACGGACCCGCTCACGACGACGAACCCCCGCGACGCCGACACCGACGACGGCGGCGTGCCCGACGGCCGCGAGGACACGAACTCCAACGGCGCGGTGGACCCCGGCGAGCGCGATCCGAACGTGGGCGCCGACGACCGCGTGGGCGTAGACGACGACGAGGACGGCCTGCCGGACGCCGACGAGCCCAGCATCGGCACGGACCCGACGGACGCCGATACGGACGACGACGGTGTCATCGACGGCGACGAGATCCAGCCCGGCGCCGACACGGACGGCGACGGCCGCCCGAACGGCGACGACCCGGACAGCGACGGGGACGGCCTGCTGGATGGCACCGAGAGCGGCGTGGTGGATCCGAACGCCGACACCGACGTCGGAGCGGGCAACTTCGTGCCGGACGCCGATCCGGCCACGACGACGAGCCCGGTCGACCCCGACACCGACGACGGTACGGTCTCGGATGGCCTCGAGGACACGAACCGGAACGGCGCAATCGACCCCGAGGAGCGCAATCCGAACGACGGCGCGGACGATGTGCCCTTCGTCGACGAGGACCGCGACGACGACGGCCTGACCAACGACGAAGAGGCCCTCATCGGCACGGACCCCGACGACGCGGACTCCGACGACGACGGTCTGCTCGACGGCGACGACGGCGGTGTGGCCGACGACGCGGACGAGGACGGCCTCATCGACGCGCTCGATCCCGACAGTGACAACGACGGTCTCCTCGACGGCACCGAGTCGGGTGTGGTCGAGCCCGAGCTCGACACGGACGTGGGCGCGGGGAACTTCGTGCCCGATGCCGACCCGGACACCCTCACCAATCCTCAGGATCCGGACACCGACAACGGCACGGTGCTCGACGGCACCGAGGACACGAACCTCAACGGCGCAGTCGACCCGGGTGAGCGCGATCCGAACGATCCGGCCGACGACGTGCCGGTCATCGACGACGACCGCGACGACGACGGCCTGACGGACGACGAAGAGACGGAAGGCGGCACGGACCCCGACGACGCCGACAGCGACGACGACGGCCTCCCTGACGGCGACGAGGGCGGCATCTTCGACGACGGCGACCAGGACGGCCTCATCGACGCGCTCGATCCCGACAGCGACAACGACGGCCTGCGCGACGGCACCGAGGCCGGTGTGACCGAGCCCGGCCCGGACACGGACCTGGACGCCGGCAACTTCGTGCCCGACGCCGATCCCGCGACCCGCACCAACCCGTACGACGCGGACACCGATGACGGGACCGTTGCGGACGGTGTCGAGGACACGAACCTCGATGGCGCGGTCGACCCCGGTGAGCGGGATCCGAATGACGCCGCCGACGACGTGCCCGTGGTCGACGAGGACCGCGACGACGACGGCCTGAGCAACGACGACGAAGAGGCGCTGGGCACCGACCCCGACGACGCCGACAGCGATGACGACGGCCTGGGGGATGGCACCGAGCGCGGTGTCGTCACACCCTCGCCGGACACGGACCTGGGCGCCGGCAACTTCACGCCGGACGCGGACCCTGCGACGACGACGGATCCCCTCGATCCGGACACCGACGACGGCACGGTCACCGATGGCGACGAGGACACGAACGGCAATGGCGCGGTCGACCCCGGAGAGCGCGACCCGAACGACGCCCGCGACGACCTGCGCGTGGACGACGAGGACGACGACGACGACGGCCTCACGGACGAAGACGAAGAGCGCATCGGGACCGATCCGAACGACGCCGATACCGACGACGACGGCCTGCGGGACGGCGACGAGACGCAGCCCGCCCCCGACACCGACGGGGACGGCAACCCCAACGCGAACGACCCGGACAGCGACGGCGACGGACTGGGGGACGGCACCGAGCGCGGTGTGGTCGAGCCCGCACCCGACACCGACCTCGGCGCCGACAACTTCACGCCGGACGCCGATCCGTCGACGACGACGGACCCGCTCGACCCCGATACCGACGACGGCGGCATTCCCGACGGCGTCGAGGATGCGAACCGGAACGGCGCGATCGACGACGGCGAGCGCAACCCGAACGATCCGAGCGACGACCTGGTCGGCGGGACGGACACCGACGGCGACGGCCTGGCGGACGCGGACGAGCCGGCCATCGGCACCGACCCGAACGACGCGGACTCCGACGACGACGGCGTCGTGGACGGCGCTGAGCCCCGCCCCGCCGTAGACTCGGATCGCGATGGCCGGGTCAACGCGCTCGACCCCGACAGCGACAACGACGGCCTCAACGACGGCACCGAGCTCGGCGTGACCGAGCCCGACGCGGACACCGACGTGGACGCCGGGAACTTCGTGCCGGACGTCGACCCGACCACCGTGACGGATCCCCTGGACGTCGATACGGACGATGGCGGCGTGCCGGACGGTGTCGAGGACACGAACCGCGACGGTGTCGTGGCCGGCGGTGAGCGTGATCCGAACGACCCGGCGGACGACCGTGCGGGCGCGGACGGCGACGGCGATGGCCTGCCCGACGACGTGGAGCCCGGCATCGGCACGGACCCCACGGATGCGGACTCCGACGACGACGGTGAGCTCGACGGCGCCGAAGGGCAGCCGGCCGAGGACTTCGACGGCGACGGCCTGGTGAACGCCCTCGACCCGGACAGCGACAACGACGGCCTGCGCGACGGCACGGAGTCCGGGGTTTCGGTACGCCCCGAGGACACCGACCCGGCGGCCGGCAACTACGTGCCCGACGCCGATCCGGCGACGACCACGAACCCGCTCGACCCGGACACCGACGACGGCGGCATTCCCGACGGCTTCGAGGACTCGAACGGCAACGGCGAGCTGGACGCGGACGAGCGCAATCCGAACGATCCGTCCGATGACCACGGCGGCGCGGACCGCGACGACGACGGGCTGCCCGACGCCGAAGAGGAACGCATCGGGAGCGATCCCGACGACGCCGACACCGACGACGACGGCCTGCTGGACGGGGACGAGCCCCGCGCCGGCAGCGACTTCGACGGGGACGGCGTGCCGAACGTGCTCGACCCGGACAGCGACGACGACCGTCTGCTCGACGGCACCGAGTCCGGGGTCGCGCAGCCCTCCGCGGACACGGACGTGGACGCGGGGAACTTCGTGCCCGACGCCGATCCTTCGACCCGCACGAACCCGCAGGATGCCGACACCGACGACGGCACGGTGCCCGACGGCACCGAGGACACGAACGCGAACGGCGCGGTCGACGCGGGCGAGACGGACCCGAACGTGGGCGCCGACGACCTGATGCGCGGCGACCGCGACGGCGATGGTCTGCCCGACGACGTGGAGATCGACAACGGCCTCGACCCCGACGACGCCGACACGGACGGAGACTCGATCCCCGACGCCGAGGAGTTCGGCGATGGGCCGCTCGACGAGCCGGCGCGCGACACGGACGGCGACGGGGACCCGGACGCGAACGACCTCGACACCGACGACGACACGATCAGCGACGCCGACGAGGCGGGCGACGCGAACCCCGCGACGAACCCGGTCGATACGGACCGCGACGGCACGCCCGACTACCTGGACCTCGACACCGACGACGACGGCGCCTCGGACGAGAACGAGGCCGGCGACGCCGACCTGGACACGCCGCCCGTAGACTCCGACGACGATTCGGTCCCGGACTTCCGCGACCGCGACTCGGACAACGACGACCTCGACGACAGCGACGAGGTTACGGCCGGCACCGACCCCACGGATCCGGACAGCGACGACGACGGCCTCAGCGACGGCGACGAGGTCGGGGATGACCCGCTCGCGCCGCGCAACTCCGATGGCGACCGCGCCATCGACGCCCTGGACCCGGACAGCGACGGCGACAACATCAGCGACGCGGACGAGGCTGGGGACAGCGACCTGGACACTCCGGCCGTCGACACCGACGACGACGGCACCCCGGACTACCGCGACCTGGATACGGACGACGACGGCACGCCGGACGTGGACGAGGCCGGCGACGCCGACCTGGAGACCCCTCCGGTCGATGGCGACGACGACGGGACCGCGGACTTCCGTGACCCCGCGGTGCCCGGCACGCCGCCCGTCGAGAACGACGCGGACGGCGACGGCCTCGAGGACGACGTCGAGGTCGACCTGGGCACCGATCCGAACAACCGCGACACCGACGGCGACGGCATCACCGACGACGACGAGGTCGGCGATTCGCCGGCGAGCCCGAACGACACGGACAACGACGGCACCATCGACGCGCTCGACCTCGACAGCGACAACGACACCATCGGCGACGCGGACGAAGCCGGGGACGACGACCTGGACACGCCGGCCGTGGACACCGACGAAGACGGCACCCCGGACTACCGTGATCTGGACACCGACGACGACGAGCTGTCCGACGCGGACGAGGCCGGCGACGGCGAGCTCGACACACCCCCGGTGGACAGCGACGAGGACGGCACCGCGGACTTCCGGGATCCGGACCGCGACGCCGACGGCACCGAGGACGGCCTGGATTCTTGCCCGGACGAGGCCGGGGACGGCGAGGACGGCTGCCCCGTGGACGACGCCGCAGCGGCCTTCGCGCTGCGGGGCGCCGGTGGGTGCAGCACTGTGCCGAGCCCGGCGAGCGGTCCGTGGAGCGCCTTTGCGCTCCTCGCGGCGGCCGGTGCGATGCTGCGGCGGCGCGGGCGCCAGGCGGCCCTCGTCGGCGCGGCCGCGGGCGCGACCGTGGGCACGATGCCGGCGGAGTCCGCCGCCCAGGGGTGGCTTCTACAGCGCTACCAGCCCGCCCCGGGCGGTGACGAGAACTTCGTGCACGTGCAAGGCGCCCGGGTGCTGCCGCACCTGCACACCTCCGCGGGCCTCTACCTGAACTACGCGTACAAGCCCCTCGTCGCCGAGCGCGGCAACAAGACCTTGAGGGTCATCGACGACCACCTCCAGGCCGACCTGCTCGCGCAGATCTCGTTCTGGGAGAAGATCGAGCTCGGCATGGCCCTGCCGGTGGGCCTGTGGATGAACAAGGGCAGCGGCGCCGACCAGATCGGCGGCGACGTGGCCGACCTGTCGGCTACGGCCATCGGCGACCTGCGCCTCATCCCGAAACTCGAGGTGGCGCGGATCGACGACCTCGCCGTGGCCGTCGCCCTGCCCGTCTCGCTGCCGACGGGCGACGAGCGCAACCTGATGGGTGATCCCGGAGTCACGGTCGAGCCGAAGGCGATGGTCACCTACAACGGGGACGTCATCCGGGCGGGCGCGAACCTGGGCTACCTGGTGCGCGAGCAGGCCACGCGCCAGAACCTGCAGATCGGCAACGAGTTCACCTACGGCGCGGGTGTGAGCCTCACGCCGTCGGGTTCGTCGCTCGAGTGGATGGCGGAGCTCTTCGGGCGCGTCGCGGCCGACGGCGATACGGACGTGACCGAAGAGGTCGTGCCCTTCGAGATGATGGCGGGCCCGCGCTGGCACATGGCCCAGGACCACTCGCTGACCGCCATGGTCGGCACCGGCTTCACGGACGGCTACGGCACCCCGCGATTCCGCGCGCTGCTGGGCTGGACCTTCACCGACAACGGCCCGGTCGACACCGACGGGGACGGCCTGATGGACCCCGTGGACGCGTGCCCGCTGGAGCCCGAGGACAAAGACGAGTGGGAGGACAGCGACGGCTGCCCCGACCCCGACAACGACAAGGACGGCATCCTCGACGTCAACGACCAGTGCCGTAACGACCCGGAGGACAAGGACGCCTTCGAGGACGAGAACGGCTGCCCCGACCCCGACAACGACAAGGACGGCATCCTCGACGTGACGGACCAGTGCCCGCTGGACCCCGAAGACAAGGACGCCTTCGAGGACGAGAACGGCTGCCCTGACCCCGACAACGACAAGGACGGCATCCTCGACGTGGTCGACCGGTGCCCGATGGACCCCGAGGACAAGGACGGCTTCGAGGACGACAACGGCTGTCCCGACCCGGACAACGACAAGGACGGCTTCCTCGATCCGAACGACAAGTGCCCCCTCGAGCCCGAGGTGGTCAACGGCGTGGACGACGACGACGGCTGCCCCGACGAGGGCGGCAAGGTCCGCCTGACGAAGGACAAGATCGAGATCCTCGACAAGGTCTACTTCGACTTCAACAAGGCGACGATCAAGCCCGTGAGCTTCGACATCCTCAACCAGGTCGCCAACGTGCTGAAGGGCAACTCGCAGCTCGTGCGAATCCGCATCGAAGGCCACACCGACTCCAAGGGGAACGACGCCTACAACAAGAAGCTGTCGCAGTCCCGCGCCGAGTCGGTCCGGAACTACCTGGTCGCCAAGGGCATCGACACCAACCGCCTGGTCCCCGCGGGCTTCGGCGAGGAGCAGCCGGTCGCGACGAACACGACGAACGACGGTCGCGCCGAGAACCGACGCGTGGAGTTCGTCATCCTCGAGAACACCCAGCGCTGAGCCCGCGCCAGTGGTGCACACCCGCGACACGGAATCGTTGCGGGTGTGTCGCGTGGGTCGCGTAGAGGGGTCCCCATGGCTTCTCACACGACCCACGCCTTCCTCGAGGGGCTGCGCCCCACCCTGCACATCGCCCACCGCGGCGGGGCGACGCTGGCGCCCGAGAACACCGTGGCCGCTTTCGACGCGGCCGTGGGGCGCTGGCGGACGGACCTGCTCGAGATCGACGTGCGCCCGACCGCCGACGGCGAGATCGTCGTCTTCCACGACGACGTGCTCGATCGCTGCACGGACGGCACGGGACCGGTCGAAGCGCTGACCTGGAGCGCCCTGCAGACACTCGACGCGGGAAACGCGCACCCGGACTTCCGGGGCCGGGGCGTGCGGGTGCCCCGCCTCGCCGACGTGCTCGACCGGTTCCCCACCCTACGGTTCAACATCGAGCTCAAGGCGGGCGACGCGCGCACCGTGGCCGCGTTCATCGACCTACTGCGGAGCCGTGATGCGCTGCATCGTGTGTGCATCGGCAGTGAGTCCGACACGATCGCCGCGGCGGTCTACGCCGCCTGCCCCGAGGCGTGCCACTTCTTCCCCGCCGAGGCCCTCACGGCGTGGGTCATGGCGGTGAAGACCGGCGCGCCTTTGCCCGTCGACCCCCGCTGGTCCGTCATCGACATGCCCTTCGAGTGGCAGGGCATGCGACTCGTGGATGCCGACCTCTTGCAGGCGGCGCGATCCGCGGGGCTGTGGGTCAACGTATGGACGGTGGACGAGCCCGAGGAAATACGGTACCTCGTCGGTCTGGGCGTCGGAGGGATCATGACCGACCGCCCGGATCTCCTCCGCGAGGTGCTCGCCGAAATCCTCTGAGAGCCGGATGACGACCCCGACGACACCGCCGACCGCCACCCGCACCCTCGTCCCGGGGACCGTGGTCGATGGTCGCTTTCGCATCCAGGCCACGACCGGAGAGTGGCGGCTCGGCACGGCGTATCGCGCCCAGGGTCGAGACGGCGCCGTCACGCTGATCATCGCGCCCCTCTCGAAGGGCCGCGCCGCGACGTTTCCCGATTGGCTGCGGGGCGAGGTCGAGCGCACGCGGGGCGCACGCGGTCCGGACCTGATCACTCTGCAAGACGGCGGGCTCTTCGGCGCCGGCGAGTCGTTCCTTGTGCTCGCGCCGTGGCGGGGCCACTCCCTCCTCGAGGAGGTCAAGGCCCAGGGCACGGTGACGAACGAACGGGCGTGTCGACTGATCGAGCGGGTCGCCCGGATCGCCGCCCGAGCGCACGGGACCGGCCTGACGCTCGCCGATCTGCGCCCGTCCACGGTGCTGGTCTCGGGGCCCAGCGGGGAGCCGCTCGTGCTCGACCTCGGCATGGGCCGCGGCCTCACGAGCTACCTCGCGTCGGCGCCGCCGCCCGCGCCCGCCTATGCCTCGCCGGAGCGTGCGTTGGGCGGACAGGCCACACCCGCCGACGACGTCTACTCCATGGGCGCGCTGCTCTTCTACCTGCTCACGGCGCGGGCACCGGCGACGGGCAACCCGGGCGAGACCCGCGTGGCGATGCCGCCGTCGTGGGTGCGCAAAGACGAAGGCGTCGCGCGGTACATCGACCCCGTAGTGCTGCGCGCGATGTCCCCCGAGGCGCGAGACCGCGGCACGGCCGCGGAGCTGGCGGACGCCCTCGGCTCCCTCCGCGAGGTCTTTCGGTTGTCCTCGGCGGCCCGTGAGGTCCTCGGGCTGCCCGCGGGTGCGGGCGACTTCCGCGGTGAGCCCACGTCCCCGTTCTTCTTGCACGACGTGCTCGGGGTGCCGCCCGGCCAGGGGGGCACGGTGGACGGCTCCATCGACGAGATCACCGGCCTGGACGAGGTCACGGGCCTCGACGATCCGTCCGGGGAGTTCGACGCCGAGCCGCAGACGGACGCCGCGATGCAGCGCGAGCTCCGCGACGCCCCGCCGGCGCTCCCCGTCCATCGACGACGGCGTTAGGCGCCTGTCTCAGTAGGTCGCGCGCACGATCAGCACCGGGCAGGGCGTGTGCCGCAGGATACGCTCGGCGACGCTGCCGACGAAGAAGTGCGCCAGGCCGTGGCGTCCCCGCGTGCCCATCACGATAAGCTGAACGTCTTCCTCGGCGGAGAGGCGAATCAGGTTCTCGCTGGCGCCGCCCTGGAGCACGTGCATGGACGCCCCCGTGACCCCCTGCGCGGTCGCGAACTCCCCCAGCAGCTTGAGCGCGTCGTCGTGGAGGAACTGCGAGAGTTTCACCCCGCCCCCGTGCGGGACGAGCACGTCGCCGGTGTACGCCGGCGCGGGCACCACATGCGCGAGGTGCAGCGCGTCGACGCGGCGACCCACCAGGTCGAAGGCCGTCGTCGTGGCCGCCGCGGCGTCGGGCCCGAAGTCCACGGGCACCAGGACCCGGTCGAAGGCGGCCGGGAACGGCGGCGCCCCTTCGGTGTCGCGCACGACCAGGAGCGGGCACGGCGCGTCTCGAACGACACGCTCGGCGACGCTCCCGAGCAGAACGTGCGACAGGCCGTGGCGTCCGTGGGTGCCGAGGACCACGAGCTCGGCGCCGAGCGCGCGGGCTTGCTGCGGGATCGCTTGAAACGCGAGCCCCGGCGTAAGGTGGGTCTGCACGCCGCCGGTCAAGGTGGCGTCGGCCCGCACCCCGCTCACGAACTGCTCGAGCAGGGTCTCGGCCGAGTCGCGCACGTAGTCGACGATGGGCATCGGCGCCTGGCCGGGCAGATGGATGAGCGCCTCGGGTGCGTAGTACGGCGGCTCGTAGACGTGCAGAACATGCAAGGCGCCACCCGTCGTGCGGGCAATCGAGGCGGCGGCCTCCAGGGCCCGCTTCGAGCAAGCGCCGAAGTCTACGGCCACGAGGATCTTCGAGGGCTTGAACATGGGTCGGTCTCTCCTGTGCGGTCATTGCCCGCCTTCTTGCGAGCTACAAAGCGCGTGCCACGCATCGCGAGGACAGAATGCCCGGGACGACTGCTACCTTATCGTAACACTCTGGCGCGGCGCGTTTCCGAATCACGACCGACCGGCCGTGTACGAGCCGCGCCCCGCTGGCATGAAGTCTGCTCAGTTGGGGTCCTCATGACTCAGTCCATCGACGCCCGGGGCTTCGACGATCGGGACCGCATCTACGCGGTCCTCCGGGTCGTGGCCCTCGTCGCGACGGTCTCGTACGCGCTCGTCTCGCTCCCGGCCGGCGAGATGCGGGTGCACGTCCTCTTGGCGAGCGGCGGCTTCGTCGCCTACAGCGCCGTGGCGTACATGCTGGGGTGGCCGCTCGTTCGCCTCTACGACAAGACGCGCTTCTACCAAAGCGTCGCGGGGCTCGACCTCGCCTTCTGCGTCCTCTTGCTCGTGCTCACCGGCGGCGCGACGAGCCCGTTCTATCGTGCGCTCTACGTGTGGATCGCGATGTTCGCGTTCTACTTCGGGCGTGTGGCGGGCCTGCGGGCCAGCCTCGCCGCGCTGGCGATCTTCCTTGGTTTGTACCTGTACGACGGTGTCCTGCCGGATCCATGGGTGTTCATGGTCCAGGCGGGCGGCATGGTCATGCACGGGCCGCTCATCGGCGCGCTCGCCGACCGCGAGCGGAAACGCTCGACCGACCTGCGCCTCGCGCGCGACCGACTCGACGAGGCGAATCGACGCCTCCTCGAAGAGAAGAGCCAACGCATCCAGGTCGAGAAGCTGTCCTCGCTCGGGCTCCTGGCCGCGGGTGTGGCGCACGAGATCAACAATCCGCTCTCGGGGGTGTTGGGATGCGTCAAGGCCCTGCGGGACGGGCAGGTCGCTCCGGAACGAAGGGAGCAGTACTTCGACACGGTCCGTGACGGCCTCGACCGCATCGGCCAGACCGTTCGGGGTCTGCTCGACTACGCGCGCCAAAGCCCGGTGCAATCGGTCCGCGTCGAGGTGCGCGAGGTGATGGAAGCCAGCGTGCGTCTCGTGCACCCCGCGCTCCACAAGAAGCGCATCGAGTGCGACCTCGAGGTCGAACAGGACCGATTCCACGTCTACGCCGACCGCTCCCAGCTCATGCAGGTGCTGGTGAATCTCTTGCTGAACGCCGTAGAGGCTTCCGAACCCGACACCCGCCTCACGCTGGGCTGCGCGGCGGCCCCGGGCGGGTTCGTCGTGCTGACGGTGCGCGACCGTGGGACGGGCATCCCCGAGGAGATCCTGGGTCGGATTTGCGACCCCTTCTTCACGACCAAGGCCGAGGGTCTGGGCACTGGGCTCGGCCTGAGTGTGTCCCTCGGGATCGTGCGCAACCACGGGGGCGATCTCGAGTTCGAGCCGGCCCCGGGCGGCGGCACACTGGTCAAACTTCGATTGCCTGAGGTCACCGATGCTCGATCTGCTGCTGGTCGATGACGAACCGACGATTCGCCTCGTGGTCGGGGACGCGTTGCGCGCCGCGGGCCACAAAGTCACGGTCGCCGAAGAGGGCGGCACCGCCCAGAAGCTGATTCTGGAGCACCGTTACGACGTCGTCGTGACGGACATCCGCCTGCCCCGTGTGGACGGTGTGACCCTGTTCAAGCTGGCGCGCCAGGAGCACCCCGACACGGACGTGATCCTGATCACGGCCTATGGCGCGGTCGACGACGCGGTGAATGCCCTGAAGGACGGCGCCCTCGACTATCTGACGAAGCCCTTCGATCCCGAGGAGCTCGTGGTGCGTGTGGCGCGCGTCGCGGAGCGCCACGAGCTGCGTCGGCAACTCGGCGAGGCCCGCGCGGCGCTTGCGGCCCGACGCTCCGACGACGAGCTCGTGGGGCGCTCCCCCGTGATGCAGCGACTCCTCGACCGCATCGCGACCATCGCCGAGAGCGAAGCCCCGGTCCTCATCGCGGGCGAGAGCGGCACGGGCAAGGAGCTCGTCGCGCGGCGGCTGCACGACCTCAGCGGCCGCAGGGCGAGCGCGTTCGTGGCCGTGAACTGCGCGGCGTTCCCCGAGACACTCCTCGAGGCGGAGCTCTTCGGTCACGACAAGGGCGCGTTCACGGGCGCGGTGAAGAAGCGCGACGGCCGATTCAAGGCCGCCCACGGCGGCACGCTCTTCCTCGACGAGGTCGCCGAGATCCCGATGATGGCGCAGGCCAAGCTCCTGCGGGTCCTGCAGAGCGGGGTCTTCGAGCCCCTCGGCACGAACACCCCCGTCAAGGTCGACGTGCGCGTGATCTCGGCCACCCACCGGAATCTCAGGCAGCACATCGCCGAGGGTCGATTCCGCGAAGACCTGTACTACCGACTGAACGTGCTCGGGATCGCCATCCCGCCGTTGCGCGAGCGGCGGACCGACCTACCGCTGCTCGTGGAGCACTTCCTGCGGGTCTACACCCCCGTGGGTCAGGCGTTGCCGAGCATCGCGCCGCGCGCGTGGGCCGTGCTCTCGGCCCACGACTACCCGGGCAACGTGCGTGAGCTGCAGCACGCCGTGCACCATGCCGTGGTGCTCGCGCGCGGTCGCGAGATCGATCTCGAGCACCTGCCCGCCGAGCTCGTCGGCGACGCCCGCGCGCACGCCGCGACCGCCCCGGACACGGACGGTCCCCTTCAGCACCTGTCCAACGCCGCGCGGGCCTTCGAACGCGAGTACCTGCTGCGTGCGCTTCGGGTCACCGCGGGCAAGCGACAAGCCGCCGCCGACCTGCTCGGCATCTCTCGCAAGAATCTGTGGGAGAAGCTGCGCGCCCACGGTCTCTCGGACACCAACGACGTAGAAGAATGACCCTTGTGGCGCTAAGGTGCCGCCATGGACATCGTCGTCGACTCGAAGGTCAATCACCCCCGCGCCGTGGTCTATGCCGCGATGCGGGACCAGATGCAGAACCTGGCCCCCTACCTGCCGAACGTTGAGCGCATCGACGTGCGGGAGCGGAACGAGCCGTCACCGGGTGTGGTCGACCTGCTCAACTTCTGGAAGGCCGCCGCCACCGAGATTCCCGCGGTCGCCCGGCCCTTTGTGGATCCGTCGAAGCTCTCGTGGCTCGACCGGGCCCATTGGACCGACGCGGACCAGACGTGCAAGTGGTCACTCGAAATGAGCTTCATGCCCGACCGCGTGAAGTGCAGCGGCTCGACGACCTACCACGAGGACGGCCCGAATCGGACGTCGATCCGGCTGCGCGGCAAGCTCGAGCTCGACCTCAAAGGCATGCTGCCCGGGCTCATCGCGCGGTCCGCCACCCCGAGTATCGAGCAGTTCGTGGTGAAGATGATTCAGCCGAACCTGGAGAAGACGGTCGAGGCGCTGGCCAAGTACCTCGACGCCCAGCAGAGCAAGTGAGGCTGGCCGCGGCGTCGGCCTGGCTGGCGCTCGGAGTTGGTGCGGGATGTCCCGCGGTCGAAGCGCTCGCGCCCGGGGCCGAGGCGTCCGCCGAAGAGGCCGCGGCGGCCACACTTTCGGCGCGGGGCATCGCCGAGCCGCGCTGCAACGGCTTCGATGACGGTCGGTTCCCGAGCGGGCTCTTCGTCTACTCGGTGCGGACCTCGAACGCGGTGTCCGGGAGCGTCGATCCGCCCACGGAGGAGCGCATCGTGCTCCGGGGCATCGCCGCGTTTTGTATCGACGGAGACACGGTCACCGGCAGCGCAATCGTCTGCGAGCTCGCGCGGACGCGGCTCCCTGAGCCGGACGGCACATGCTCGAGCCTGGTGCCGTCCCTCGCGCTGTTGGCCGGGCTGCCCGCTGCGAACCTTGTGGGAGAACGCGCGCCGAACGATCCCGAGGGTCTCGTGCAGCTCGTGTACAGCCAGTCCTGGGGCCTCGAGCCCGGGGCGCCGGTCCCCCCGGAGCCGAAGGCGGGCGAAGAGCCCGCGGTCTCGCCCATCGACGGCGAAGGACCCCTACCGACGGGCCTCGTGGACACCGATGCCGATGGGGACCCCGGCGTGACGCTCCATCCCAACGTATCGACGGACCGGACCGTCTTCGCGGCGCGCACCTTCGAGGCGCGCATCACCCTCGGCGGCAGCGACCAGGGCGTGGCCCTGGGGCCTGCGAACGTGCGCACCCAGGAGGTCGTGCTCGGTGGTTACTCGAGCGCGCCTTTTGTGGGCCGAGTGCGCGCCGACTCGACCGAAGCCGACGCGCACTTCGTGTCGGTGCTCGACCCGAATCGCGACGGTGTCTTGACCTGCCTCGAGGGCGTGCGGCGCTTCAACGCGTTGCCGCAACTGCTTGCGGATGCATGTGAGTGAGAGGCGCGGTGAGGCCGCGTCCGCTACACGCCGGGGATCGGGACGACCGCTTCGGCTTCGATTTCGACGAGGAGCGCTGGGTCGATGAGGGCGCTGACCTGAACCAGCGTGGCGGCAGGACGGATGGCGCCGAAGAACTCGCCGTGGGCGCGGCCGACCGCCTGCCACTGGGAGATGTCGGTGACATAGATGCGTGTGCGGACGACGTGATGAAGAGACGCGCCCGCCTGCTCGAGTGCGGCCTGGATCGAGCGTAGGGCTTGAATGGCCTGAAGGTACGGGTCGCCGGGGCCGACGATGCCCGCGGGCGTAACAGCGGTCGTACCGGCAACGAAAACGTGCTGACCGACGCGAACGGCGCGGGAGTACCCGACGACCGCCTCCCAGGGCCCGCCGCTGGAGATGTTGATGCGCGCGTCCGTCATGGGAGGTGCCCAACTCTCATTGCGAGGGCACGGAGGGGATGACCTGCCCGATGCGCAAGAGATTGCCGTCTGGGTCGACGACGGCAAACTCACGAAGGCCCCACGGCTTGTCTTCCAGGGCGTCCATGCGTGGGATTCCGGCACGCGGCAACGGGCTGGACGCGAACGCACGGTGGACCTCGTCCACGTCCAAGACACGGATGTAGCAGCCAGCCGAGGAATCGGCGGGGACGAGGTCTTTGTGCGTGAAGAAGTGCAGCTCGACAGAACCGCGTCGAAGTATCGCGTAGTTGTGATTGAACTCGTGGGCCCCGCCCTCGAAGCCGAGGCGCTGGTAGAACGCGACGGTCGCGGTCACAGAGCGGCACGGGAGCGTCGGAATGGCGAGGTCGAAGGGCTGCATCGAGGGTCTTTCTAGCAGGACGCTGAAAAAGTCCGTCCATGGACTTTTTCAGCCCCGCTCCG
>JBMOFP010000060.1:0-32556 GCA_049318805.1 Bradymonadia bacterium | reverse complement strand
GGGCGGCACGGCGTCCTGCGCCCCCGCATCGAGCGCGGCGTCCAGCACGGGCGGCACGGCGTCGACCGCGCCGTGGGTCGTTGCTTCGTCGCCGCAGCCCCAGAAGAAGCACCCCAGCGCGAGCCCGCACGCACGTGCCCCGCGAGCATCCGGTCGACTCGTCCGGGTCATCGACGCCTCCTCAGCGAAAGAACGTACACACCTGCCGCGGCCCACAGCAGCCCCCATCGCGCCGAGCTCGGGCTGGACGGGCGGGTTTCGCATCCGCCCGGGTCCGGTGCCGCGGGCGGCCCGACGGACGGCACGACGGACGGCACGACCGGACCGCCCTCGGGGCGCAGGCGCGTCGCATCTTCGACACGCTCGAGGTCCAGCGGCCCGCCAACGTCCGTCGGCGGCGCTCCCCCTGCATCGACGACGTCCGCGGCGTCGGAGGGTGTCGCCGCGTCCGTGGCCGAGGCGTCGAGCAGCGGGCCCAGGTCCGGCGCAGGTCCACCCGCATCCGCCTCGACACACCTCTCGGGCGCGGCGCACAGGGCACATTCCGCCCCCGGCGCGGCGCCCGGACACAGCGTGGCGCACGCCCGCTCCGCGGCGCTTTCGGGCGCGCACCCCCAGCGCGCACGTGTGTCCTGAAAGCGTGTGTAAATCGGGCGCCAGGTGTCCCCGAAGTCGTCGCTCTCGGCGACCGTCCACGGCGCCCCCGCCGCGGGGTCGGCGCACGCGCGCAGCGGCTCCCCGGGCCGAGGTGAGGCGAGACACCCGAAGCCGGCCGCCGGTGGGGCCAGCTCTCGCCAGGCGAGCCCGTCGTCGGTCCGCCAGGGCACCCCGAAGACCGTCGCGACGAGGACCCGCCGCTCGTCCTGGGGATCAAAGGCGACGGAGCCGACGGGGTCGCTGATTCGGGTCACCAACGACCAGCGCGCACCCGCATCGACGGAGCGGACCAGCAGGCTCCACGGGAGCCGTTGCACCACGGCCCAGACCTCCTCGCGGCGCGCGGGCGCAGCGGGCCCGCCGAGGAAGTACACCGACCCCGGGTCCGGGGTCTCTCCGTCGACCTCGAGCGAGAGGGGGGCGAAAGAGGCGCCCGAGTCCGCGCTGTGGAAGAGGCCGTCGGGCCCGCTGAGCCACACGTGCGTAGGATCCGCGGCGCCCCGGACCACCGAGCGCGCCGGCCCTTCGAGGGCGAGACCGGCGGGGGTCCACACCCGACCGCCGTCGACGGAGCGCCACACGTCGTTGGGCCCGCGAGGGAGCGCCGAGGCGGTGATCAGGTCGCCGCGGTCCTCCGGGTGCGCGCGCAGCCCCAGCGTGAACGTCGCGCCGAGCGGCCCCTCGACCGCGGCGAAGGTGCATCCGGCGTCGTCGGTCGACGCAAGCCCCAGCACCGTCGCCACGACAAAACGGCGCCCGTCCTCGGAGAGCGGCACCACCGACAGGAAGCCGGCGTTGGGCCGCACCGCGTCCTCGCAGAGCCAACGGGTCCCCGAGACGCCCCCCAGGCCGAAGACGCCCTGCACGTCGGTGACGACCCAGAGCGACTCCGGCGCGGGCGCCGCGACCAGCTCGAGCACGCGGGGATTCGCGCCGTGGGCGAGGGCCGACGCGGGCAGCAGGACCAGGATCAGCAGGGCCTTCGCTCGCATACGTGCATCCTCGCATTCCGACCGACTCTGGTCATGTGCGACTTGCGACGCGCCCCCGACCTCGGCCATTCCTGCGCCATGCATCGCAAAATCGTCCTGACCGGCGGGCCCGGCGGCGGCAAGACCACCGCGGCCGACCTCTTCCACCGAGAGATGAATGACCGGGTCGCGGTCGTGCCCGAGGCGGCGACGCTCCTCTTCAAGGGCGGTTTCCCCCGAGTCCCCGGCGAGGCCGCGGCCCACGCGACTCAGACCGCGGTTTTCCACGTCCAACGCAACCTCGAGGACCTCGTCGCTCACCAGCACCCCGACCGCGTGCTCTTGTGTGACCGGGGCACCGTGGACGGCGCCGCCTACTGGCCGGGACCGCCCGACACCTTCTTCGCAGCGCAGGGCACGACCCACGAGGCCGAGCTCGCGCGCTACGACGCGGTCCTCTTCTTCGAGTCCGCCGCGGCGGGCGGCCGTGTCGTGCTCGGGAACGGCAACCCGTTTCGGACCGAGTCGGTGCACGAGGCCGCCGCGCTGGACGCCCGACTCCAGGCGCTGTGGTCACGCCACCCCAACTTCGTGCTCCTCCCGAACGAGCCGAGCTTCTTCTCCAAGGTCGAGCGCGGGTTTCGGGCACTCGAGCGGCTCTTCGCGACGCTGAGCGCCTGAGCGCCCTCTCAGCCCTTCACACGCGCCGCGCGGCCCGTCGTGAGTGTCCACGCCGCCGGGACCAGCACTCCGGCGGCCTCCAGCGCCGCGGCCTCGGTGCGCGCCAGCCCGAGAGCCACCGGGTCGGCCGGCGCCTCCGCCAGCAACAGCAGCGCCTCCGCGGTCGAGGCGCGCACATCCGTGAGCACGATCTCGTCTCCGCTGCGACCGATCGCCAGCCAGTGCTCACTCTCCGAGACCTCGGGGGGCTCGTCGGCCCGCCCAGCGAGGGCCGCGTCCGGGGTCTCGAGCGCGGCCGCGAGGCTGACGACGTCGCAGTTGAAGCGCACGACCTCGAAGCCCGACGCGAGGCGTCGACGCGCGTCGACGGGGTGCCCATGGCCGAGGGCGAGCGCCTCGGCGTCCGCTGGCCCCGGGTGCGCGAGGATCGCCTCGTACAGCGCCAGATCGGCGATCGGCCCCGGACGCACACGCCGCAGCCACCCGGCGAACCGGCGCGCGATGGGGACTCGAACGGCGTCGTCCTCGTCCAGGAAGTCGCCCACGACCTCGTCGAGCTCGTCGTCGAGCAAAAGGAACGTGGCCGGCAAGACCTCTGCGAGCCCCGTGCGCGCCTGTCGCACGGACCGGGCCGACACGCCGGGCAGCGTGTACCCCACGGCGAAGAGGTCCGTGGGGTCGGGCAGAATGAAGGCGTCGTGCAGGGCCGTGTAGCCCGCATGAACGGCGGTCAACGCCGTCGGGTCGGCCAGCTGCCCCACGAGCTCCGCGAGCGCGTCCCCCGGCTCGTCGTCGCACTCGGCTCGGACGGTGAGCAGACGCCACGCGAGGTCCTGAGCGGCCCAGGTCCCCGCCGTGGCCTGCCAGGGCTCCAGAGGCGCGCCGTCCAACACCGCCTCGAGAACACACTCCACCCGCTCGGCGAGGGCCTCGAGCGACTCGAATCCGCCCCGCGTCGGCCGACAGAAAAGCTCAGCGAATTCATGCATTTCCCGGCTCGAGAGGCGGTCGGCGTTGGCTGCGGCGTAGGCCAGCCCGTCGCTCGCCAGATCGAGGGTCGCCCACCCGTGCGGCTCCGGTCGGCCCGTGCGCATCGAGCGCCGCACGGCGTCCAGCTCCCGCGCGACAAAGGCGCGACCCTCCGCGAAGCGCGCCTCGGCGGTCGGGTCCTCGGGCCAATCGCCCTGCTCAGCGACCCGCTCGCAGGGCACGCAGTGCGCGCCGAAGAGGGGGCCGCGACCCGCGTGCGCCGGGCATCGACGGAGGTGCGCCTCGTCGAAGAAGTACCAGACCGCCGTCGGCAGGACCTCGCCGAGGCGGGCGGCGAGGGCGTGGAACAACGGGGTCGCGTCCGGTCGCCACGCCCACCCCACGAGCCGATGGCACAGCTCGTGCGGTGTCCAGGCCGCGCGGTGGGCCGGGTGGAAGCTGCCGACCATCGAGTCGTGACGGAAGTGGTGGTACTTGCTTTCGGCGAGCACGCCCCCTTGCCACGTCGCCGGACCGCCGAGGTCGGGACGGCCCTCCGGGAGCCAGTGCTCGGGCACGGGCAGATGAATCCGGTGCTCGAAGTGACTCAAGAACAGCCCCGACGCCGCCGCGAGCTCGCCGATGCGACGGGACACGGGCGTCCGCTCAAGCTCCCGGGCGGGCGCGTTCTCGAGGGGCCTCATGGCCCGAATTCATCCGCCCTCGGGGGTCGCGGTCAAGCCCCGTGCGCCGCCGTCGGTGCTTTCCCCGGCCTTGCGAGTAGCCCCGAACCCGAGTCCACGACTACCCTGCCCTTCGTTCGTCCGGGAGGGACCCATGCTTCGCCGTTCCAGTCGTGCAGTCGCCGCCGCGCTCAGCCTGCTCGCGCCTTCGCTTACGCACGCGCGGTATGATCCGGCGTCCTGTCTGGTCGGCAGCGACCAGGGCAATGGGCTCGAGGTCGCCGTCGACCGCCTGGGGGTCGTGCACCTCGTCCACGTGGACCGGGTCCTCGGCACGCTGTACGCCACCCGTTGGGCCCCCGGCGCCGCGCCGGTGCGCGAGAACGTCGCGCTGAACGTCTCCCGCCTCGGGGTCGTCGAGGTCGACGACACGGGCCTCGATCTGGACGCCTCGGGTGAGCCCCGCGTCTGCTTCTACGACGCCACCGCCCGCGCGCTGAAGGTCGGCGTCCGGAGCGCCGGCGGCTGGGCCATCGAGACCGTGCTCGCGGCCGCCAACGCCGGGGACACGTGCGATCTTCGGGTCGGGCCCGACGACAGCGTCCATGTCGTCTTCCACCACGACAGCCAGCTGCAGCACGCGCTCCGGCGCGGCGCGAACGACTGGGTCGTCGCCGCGGCCGACACGGTCGGCGGGCGCAACGTCGGCCTCGATCCCTCCATGCGCTTCACCGCAGACGGTCGCCTCGTGGTCGCGCACGGCGATGGGACGAACGGCGAGCTGCGGGTCTCGACCCGGGCCGCGAACGGGCGGTGGTCCACCGTGGCCAGCGCCGTGCCCGGCAGCGCCGTCGGCCTTTCGCCGCGACTGACCCTCAATCCGCGCGGCGACGTCGAGATCGCTCACGGGGTGCGCCCCGGCGCGGGGCAGTCGAGCGACGCCGGCCTGGTCATGACCACGGGGCCCGTCGCCGGCCCGCTCCGCTCGGCCATTCAGAACGGCGCCTTCCTCGGCGGCTCCAATGGCGCCGACGCCGACGGGGACCGTCTTTTCGTCGCCACCCGGGAGCTTCAGCGGAACGCCATCTTCGGCAACCTCGACTCGTTGAAGATCTTCGAGGGCCTGCCGGAGGTCGGCGACGCGCTCACGCTCGAGAGCTATCCGGCGGACCCGCGGCATCTCTTTCGAAACGTGACGCTCGACGTCGGCCCCGGCGGTGAGCCCGTCCTGGCGTACCTCGTCGAGATCTCGCCGTCGTTCTTCGACCCTGGGGGCGCCTACGTCTGCGTCATTCGTCCGACCGATACCGACGCCGACCTCTTGCCGGATCGTTTCGAGGACACCCTGGGCTCCGACCCTGAACGCCCGGACTCCGACGGCGATGGCCGCGCCGATGGTTTGGAGTGGATCCTGGACGGGACAAATCCGTCGGGTGCGGTCGTGCCCCCGGACGCCGGGCCGCCAGTGCGGGATGCCGGGCTCCCCGTAGACGCGGCGCCGCCCCCGGTCGACGCGGCGGTGCCCCCCGTGCGGGACGCCGAGGTGCTTCCGCCCGTCGACGACGCCGAGGTGCTGCCGGAGCTGGATGGGGCGGTCGAGCCGCCCGACGACGCGGCCGTCGTGCCCGGCGACGACGCCGCCGTCGAGCCCGAGGACGACGCCGCCGTCGAGCCCGAAGACGACGCGGCCGTCGTGCCCGGCGACGACGCCGCCGTAGAGCCCGAGGTCGACGCGGCCGTCGAGCCCGAGGAAGACGCTGAGACCCCGCCCGAGCAAGACGGATTGGTCGAGTCCGATTCAGACGTGACCGTACCGGCCGACGCGGGCGCACCACCCACCACCCCACCGACGGCCCCGCCCACGTCTCCCTCCAACGCCGAGGACGCCGGGACCGACGACCCCGACGACCCGGGTTTCTCGCTCCCGGACGTCGGGCCTGCGGGGGAATCCGGCGGCGGCGCGAGCAGCGGATGTTCCGCGCGCCCGGGTCCCGCACGCGGCGCCTTCGCGATCTTTGCGCTGGCGGTCCTCGCGCTCGCCACCGGACGCCGCCGCCGCGCATCCAAGTCCGTATGAGCACACCCGACCGCTTGAGCCAGCTCCCCGATCGCGTTCAGAGGGTCATCGACGAGGTCGAGGCGTTTTGCACGGGTCGAGACGACGCCTGGGAGATCCCGCGTCGCGAGGGTGAGATCCTCCACCAGATCACCTTGAGCCTGAACGCCCAGCGCGTCGTCGAGGTCGGGACCAGCTTCGGCTTCAGCGGCCTCTTCTTCGCGTCGGCGCTCGAGCGCACGGGTGGCACGCTCGACACCATCGATCCCGATCCCCGCAAGTTCGAGGCCGCCACGAGCGCCTTCCAGCGCGCGGGGCTCGACGCTCGAGTGCGTTGCCATCTCGGCCGCGCCCAAGAGGTCCTGCCTGGCCTGGAAGGGCCCTTCGACCTGGTCTTCATCGACGCCGACAAGGGCACCGAGCGCGTCTACTTCGAGCTGGTGTGGTCGAAGGTGCGGGTCGGGGGCGCGGTGCTCGTCGACAACGTGTCGACCCACCGCGCCGCGCTCCAGCCCTACCTGGACTTCGTGCACGCCCGCACCGACGCCCGCAGCGTCGAGCTCCCCGTCGGGAATGGCGTGGAATGGACCGTGAAGTGTGAAGCGTTCGTTTCGCCGGGTTGACACCCCTGCGAGCGGGCGCATCCTTCGCGCCGGAGCACGGTTCTAGATCGGGAGCGCATGGCCTCTTTTCGTAAGCCGGTAATTTGGGTCGCGGGCGTCGCAGCACTCGGCGGCCTGGTCTGGTTCCTGTTTCTCCGCGAGGACGAGCCGGAGTCGGCCCTGGCGAAGTACGAGACGACGAAGGTCGACCGTGGCCAGATCGTCGCGAAGGTGACCGCCACCGGCACCTTGTCGGCGCTCGTCACCGTGCAGGTCGGCAGCCAGGTCTCCGGCCGCGTGCAGGCCCTCTTCGTCGACTTCAACGACCCCGTCACCAAGGGTCAGGTCATCGCCAAGGTCGATCCGCGCATGTTCGAGTCGCAGATCGAGCAGGCCCGGGCCAACGACATCGCCGCCCGGGGCAACCTGGAGCGCGCCCAGGCGCAGGCGGCCGAGGCCGAGCGCCAGCTCGCCCGCACCGAGTCCCTCGCCGCCCAGAAGCTCGTCTCCGAGGCCGACCTCGACGCCGCCCGGGCCAACGCCGCGGTCGCGCGGGCCACCGCGCGGGCCACCGAAGGGCAGGTCGCCCAGGGCCGCGCGTCCTTGCGCCAGGCGGAGCTGAACCTCAACTACGCCACCATCGTCTCGCCCATCGACGGCATCGTGGTTTCGCGCGCGGTGGACGTGGGCCAGACCGTGGCCGCGAGCTTCCAGGCGCCCGTGCTCTTCACGCTGGCCGAGGACCTGCGGAAGATGCAGGTGAATACGAGCGTGGCCGAGGCGGACGTGGGCAAACTCCGGGCCGGCATGGCGGCCTCGTTCCTGGTGGACGCCTACCCTGGAAAACGCTTCAAGGGCGCGGTCCGCCAGATCCGCAACGCCCCCCAGAACGTGCAAAACGTCGTCACGTACGACGCCGTCATCGACGTCGAGAACCCGGACCTCGAGCTGCGCCCGGGCATGACGGCCAACGTGACCTTCACCGTGGCCGAGCGGGAGAACGTGCTCCGTGTACCCAACGCCGCGCTGCGTTTCCGAGCGCCGGCCGACATGCTGGGTGCGGCCGGGGGCAAACGAGGCGCGCGGCGCGGCGCAGGGGGCGGCGAGCCCGCGTCGGAGCCCGGCTCCGGTCCGCCGACGGCCCCGCCGGAACGCGTCGACGATGACCCGACCGTTCGCACCGTTTGGGTGCTGCGCGGCGAGAAGCCGGAGTCGACCCGGGTCCGGGCGGGGCTCACGGACGGCCTCTTCACCGAGCTGCTGGAGCTGACCCCCGGAACGCCGCCGTCTCTGGCCGAGAACGACGTGCTCATCACGAACGTCAACTCGAACGACAAACCGAAGCCGCGCATGCGGATCTTCTGAGGCGGCCGCACGATGAGCGACATGCCTCTCGTCCAGCTCGAGAAGGTCACGAAGATCTACCACATGGGGGACGTGCAGGTCGGCGCGCTCCAGGGGGTCGACTTCACGCTGCAGCTCGGCGAGTTCGTCGCGGTCATGGGCGCGTCCGGCTCGGGCAAGTCGACGCTCATGCAGATCGTCGGCTGCCTCGACCGACCGACCTCGGGGCGGTACCTGCTCGAGGGCGCGGACGTGTCCACGCTCGGCGCCAACGCGCTCGCCGACTTGAGAAACCGCACCCTGGGCTTCGTCTTTCAGAGCTTCAATCTGCTGTCGCGCACGTCGGCAGTGGAGAACGTCGAGCTCCCGATGCTCTACGGCGGGGTGGGTGCGCGGGACCGGCGCAAGCGGGCCCTCGAGGCCCTGGACCAGGTCGGGCTCTCGAGCCGGGCCCACCACCATCCGAACCAGCTCTCGGGCGGTCAACAGCAGCGTGTGGCCATCGCGCGCGCCATCGTCGGGCGGCCACGCCTCATCCTCGCCGACGAACCTACGGGGAACCTCGACTCCCGCAGCAGCGTCGAGATCATGCAGCTCTTTCAGGCGCTGGGCGCCAGCGGGATCACCGTCATGCTCGTGACCCACGAGGCCGACATCGCGCAGTTCGCGGCGCGGGTCGTCGTCATGCGGGACGGCCTCGTGCTGTCCGACGTGCGTCAGACCCCGCGTGAGGCCCGCGCCGAGGCGCCGACATGAACCCCTTCGACACGCTCCGCATGGCGGTCCGCGCGCTGCTGCGCAACAAGCTGCGCTCGTTTCTCACGACGCTCGGCATCATCATCGGCGTCTTCTCCGTGATCACCATGGTCGCCGTGGGCGAAGGCGCGAAGGCGCAGGTCGAGAAGACCTTCGCGTCCATGGGCTCGAACATCATCGTGGTGCTGCCCGGCACGTCGTCGCGCGGCGGCGCCATGGGGGGCTTCGGCTCGATGCCGACCCTGACCTGGGAGGACCTGGACGCAATCCGCGCCGAGGTGCCGGCCGTCCGCTACGCGATCGCGCTGCTCAACGCCATGGCCCAGGTGCAGAGCGACGAAGAGAACTGGACCACCCGCGTACAGGGCACCTCGCCGGAGTTCCTGGACGTGCGGGCGTGGAAGGTCGAGCTGGGCACGTTCTTCACCCAGAGCGACGTCAGCGTCGGCGCGAAGGTCGCCGTGCTCGGCGGCACGGTGGCCGACAAACTCTACGGAGAGAACGCGGACCCCATCGGGCAGACCGTGCGCATCAAGGGTGTGCCGTTCCAGATCGTGGGGGTGCTCGAGCGCAAAGGGCAGTCCGCCATGGGTCAGGACAACGACGACACGGTCGTGATTCCGCAGTCCACGTTCCAGTCGAAGATCCAGGGCGGCCTGCAGAAGTTCATCCCCGGCATGATCATGGTCAGCGCCATGGAGGCCGAGCTCACGAAGCGCGCCCAGACCGAGATCGGCAACCTGCTGCGGGACCGCCACAGCATCGCGCTCGGCATGGACGACGACTTCTCCATTCGCAACCTGGCCGAGATGGCGAGCGCGGTCGAGGCCGGGACCAAGGCCATCACCTCGTTGCTCGCGAGCATCGCCGCCGTCTCGCTGCTCGTCGGCGGCATCGGCATCATGAACATCATGCTGGTGAGTGTGACCGAGCGTACCCGCGAGATCGGGCTGCGCATGGCGGTGGGTGCGAAGCCTCGACACATCCTGGCGCAGTTCCTGGTCGAGTCCCTCACGCTCTCGGTGGCCGGCGGCATCGTCGGCATCGCCGCCGGCATCCTCACCGCGCAGAAGCTGGGGGACGCGTTCGGTTGGCCCATCACCATCCGACCGGACACCGTCGCGCTCGCCGTGGGCTTCAGCGGCTTGGTGGGCATGGTCTTCGGCATCTTTCCCGCGCGAAAGGCCTCGAAGCTCGAGCCCATCGCCGCGCTGAGGTACGAATGAGGTCCATCGCCCTGCTCGCTCTGCTCCTGCCGATGCCCGGGGTGGTCTCGCGCGCCGAAGCGGCCGACGTGGTCCCCTCGCCGCTGGGTCTCGACGCCGCCCTCGAGCTGGCCCGCGGTCGCCTCCCCGCGTTGCGCAAAGCGCGCGCCGACACCGAGGCGACCCGTGCCCGCGTGCGTCAGGCCGAAGCCCCCCGGCTGCCTCAGGTGACCGCGCGCTCGACCTACTCCCGGGCTACTCAGAACGCCTCTCGCGGCTTCGCGGGCTTCGACCCGCCGGCCCCCAGCGCCGACACCGAGGGTGAGCTCTCGGCCAGCGTCTCGGCGAGCCAACTGCTCTACGACTTCGGGCGTACGGGCGGCCGCATCGACGCCGCCGAGGCGAGCGTCAGCGCCCAGCAGGCTTCCGAGGACGCGACGCTCCGGCAGGCCGTGCTCGAGGTACGCAACGCCTTCATCGACGCACGCGCCCAGAAGGCGCTGCTCGCCGTGGCGCGCGAGACGGTCGGCGACCGCGAGCGACACGTCACGCGTGTCCAGGCCTTTGTGACGGCCGGCATGCGTCCGCCCATCGACGTGGTGCAGGCCCGCGCGAACCTCGCGGACGCGCGGGTGCAGCTCGTCGAGGCCGAGAACGCCGCGGACACCGCGCGGGTTCGCCTCGACCTGGCCCTGGGGCTCGTCGATCCGAACCCCTACGAGGTCGCCGACGAGGGCCCACCGGCGGTCCCCGAGGAGGCCCTCACGGGGAACGAGCTGCTGGAGCTGGCCGTGGCCCAGAGCGCGGACGCGCGGGCCCTACAGGCCCAGGTTCAAGCGCAGCAGGCCACGCTCGAGGCGACACGGGGCAACTACTGGCCGAGCCTCGGGGCGCAGGCCGCCTTGGACGAGAGTGGCCCCGATCCGGGCGCGCTCGTCTGGAACTACAGCTTCGGCCTCGCGCTGACCTGGCCGCTGTACGAGGGCGGCCTCACGGACGCGCAGACGCGCGAGTCCGACGCTCGCATTCTCTCGGCGCGTGCGGCGCTGGAGTCCTTGCGGCAGCAGCTTCGCCTCGTCGTCGAGCAGGCCCGCCTCGGCGTGCGCTCGGGCCTCGCGGCCATCTCGGCCGCCGACGAGGCGCTGGTCTTCGCGAAGGAGCGCCTCGCGCTCGCCGAGGCCCGCTACACCAACGGCGTGGGCACGGCCATCGAGGTCTCGGACGCGCAGCTCTCCTACGCCAACGCGGGCGCGCAACGGGTCCGCGCCGAACGCACCCTGGCCGCGGCGCGGGCGCGGCTGCTCGACGCGTTGGGGCGCTAGGAGACCGGAGCGCATCGCCGGACCGAGCCGGTTTGTCGGATGCGGAGCCGATCTCAAGGCGCGGAATCGCGACAATACCTGGAGGTATTGCAAGATTTCGCAACGCAGTGAGCGGCCCGCAGACGGCCGACCGGCGACGGGAGTGCTTTGCGCTCCGGGCTCCTAACGGCAGACGCCTTCGAAGGCGTCGCGGACCTGCTCGTCGGCCGTCACGAAACGCCCCCGATAGCCGGCGTCGGCGAGGTCGAGTGCGAGTACACCCGGCAGGCCGGTGAAGCGGGTCACCGAGCCCGCCCGGGGCTCCTTGAAGGGGTACGCGTGTTTCCCGCCCGTGCCCGCCACGATGGGCACGGTGCCCTCGGCGCCCGCGGCGGGCACACCCTGCGGCGTGAACGGCACGAAGCGTTCGTAGCCGTGGTCGTGGCCGGCGAGCACGAGCTCGACCTCGGCCTCGGCCAGGAGCCGCCACGTGTCCTGGAGCTCGGGCTCGTCTCCGTGGGGCCCGGAAGAGAAGCGCGGGTGGTGAAAAAGCACGGCGGTACACGCCTTGCGGGCCGCGCGCTCCGGTCCGAGGCCTTCCGCTTTCGCGAGCTCGGCCTCGAGCCACTTCGCCTGGTCGCCGTTGGGCCCGCAGTCCACCTGGTCGCAGTTCGAGTTCAGGGTGATCAGCGTCCACGGTCCGTGCTTCTCGACCACGCGGCTCTTGCCCCACTCGCCGGCCCGCGCGCCGAAGTAGTCGTGGTAGGGCCGCCCGCGGTCGGTCGTCGCGTCGTGGTTGCCGATGGACGGCAACGTGCGCGCCTTGTGGCGCCCCCAGGTCGGCGCGTAACACTCGACGTACTCCGAGACCGCGCCGACCGGGTACACGTTGTCGCCCAGGGTGAAGACCACCGTATCGGGCTTGACCTCGACGAAGCGGTCGAGCTGGCGGGCCGAGGCTTCGTCGCCCTGCTCCTCGCAGCTCGCGATGTCCCCCGCACCCACGAACAACCGCTTCGCGGTGCGCGCGAAGTCATAGACGCTCTCGGGCGGCGCGCTCGCGAGCACCGGCGCCGAGGCGAACTGCGGGGCGGATTGAAGCGCCGCGGGCGGCGAAGCGCTGAGGCTGCGTGCGGGCTCACCTCGAGAGCACGCGAGGGTCCCACCCAGGCACAGGCCCAGGACCACGGCGCGGCGCGAACGCAGAAAGGGCTGTCGAAACGCTCGGGTCATGGATCCAACTCCTCCGGGACGGTCGCAGCGTGCCACGGCGCGCGCGGCCCCGCCATGCTGCTATGGTGCGGCCCCGATGCGACGGCTCATCCTCGCTTTGCTCTGCGCGGCGGCGCTCCTCGGGGGCTGCGCGTCCCCGGGGGAGCGCGCCGAGCCCGCGCCGGAGCGTGCGCTCCCCAGTGTCCCGGCGACCATCGCGCCTTCGGCGCCCGCGCCACCGACCGTGCTGCCCCGGCGAGCCGCGTCGAACCCGCTCCCGGGCATCACGCCGCAACACCTCACACTCGCCTACTGGACTCGGCGGACGCCCGACGCCGTGCTCCTCGACGCCGCCGCGGTCCGTCGCCACGACGCCGCGCTGCGCCGCCCGGGTGGGCCCGCCGGCCAGATCGACCTTGGGCCCGTGCCCCATCCCGCCACCGTGGACGCAGACGCCGCGCCGCGCCTGACCTGGATGCGAGAGCGGCTCGAGCAAGGCGAGCTCGTGCTCGGCGACGGAAGCCGGTTGTTCGGCCCCGCCCTCGACCCCCTGCGGGAGACGCACCCGCGACAGCGCCTGGAGGGTGTGCGGCGTGTGGAGGCGCGAACGCCGGTGCACTGTGCACCA
This sequence comes from Bradymonadia bacterium, assembly GCA_049318805.1. Taxonomy (GTDB): domain Bacteria; phylum Myxococcota_A; class Bradymonadia; order UBA7976; family UBA1532; genus CANLBD01. The sequence goes on along the minus strand of JBMOFP010000060.1, from coordinate 19,491 downwards.
CTCACCACGCCCTTGTTCAAGCCGCCCGTGGATCCCGCCTTCGACCGCAATCTCTGCAGCACCCTGAGTCCGGGCGAGCCGGTTCGCCCGCTCGGGGTGTGGTCGAACGGGCTCGTGCTCGTCCAGAGCCGCGCCGTGTTGGGGTGGCTGCCCGCGGATGCGCGCCTCTCCCCGCCCCTGAGCCCCGAGGACGAAGCCCGCGCCCTCGCCCCCAGGCCCACACGCGACCTGACACGGCACGCCTTCCTGGCCGAGGCGTTCCGGTGGCTCGGCACCCCCTACGGCTGGGGCGGGGCCGGCGGCGGCGTCGACTGTTCGGAGTTTCTGCAGCGGGTCTTCGAGGCCTTCGGACTCGGTTTGCCCAGAAACAGCGCCGAGCAAGGGCGCGCGGGCGCCTACACGGTCGAGGTGCCCACGGGCGCGACCGAGGCCGAGCGCCTCGCCCTGCTGGACACCGCCCACGCACGTGGTGCGGTGCTCATGCACTTCCCGGGGCACATCATGCTGTACCTCGGCCGCGACGAGAACGGCGTGCCCATGGGCTTGCACGCCTTCGCCGAGTACCTGGAGCCGAACCCCACCGACCCCGCGGGCGAGACCCTGGTGCAGGTCCCGGCGTTGACCGTGAGCACCCTGGACCTGGGGCGCGGCACGAGTCGGCGCGCCTTCCTCGAGCGCACGACCCACCTGGCGGTCTTCGGACCCACCCCCGGCGCCGACCTCGCGCCCCTGAGTGTGCTCCGACCGCCCGCGCCTCTGCCCGAGGCCGGCCCAGACCTCGAGGCGGCCTGTGCCCGGGCCGGCGGCGCGAAGCTGCTGGTGAGCCCTGCATCACCCGACACCACGCGACCCGCGCGGCTGCTGCTCACGAGCCGCGCCGACCCGGGCGCGGCCGAGATCACGCTGATCAGCCCCACGGGCGAACGTACGACCCTGCCTGCGCGGTCGCTGACCGGTCCCCCCTTCGGACGGCTCGCCACGTGGACGGCCCCGAGCCCGGGTCGATGGCGTGTGGTCTTCGGGGACGGCGACGCGCTGCGCCTGTGTCGGATGGTGCACATCGCACCGTCCCCGAGACCGCGCAAGCCCTCGGTCGATGAACGCGACGCCCTGGACGGCGGCGCGGTCTGGTGGCCTCGCGCCGCCTGGGACGCGACCACCGAGGACCAGTACGCGGCCTTCGTCGAGCACCTCTTCGACGCTCCGCTCGAGGGCGAGAAGACGTGGCCAGTGCTCGACCTGCTCCTCCGCGACCCTGAGCGCAATCTGCTCTTCGACCACAACGCGCCCGGCGAAGAGGCCGCGTTGCGCCTCGGCCCCGACTGCGCCGACCTGCCGTACACACTGCGCGCCTACTTCGCCTGGCGGCTCGGTCTGCCGTTTGGCTTTCGGGGGTGCGACCGCGGCGCGATCGGCCGCCCACCGCGGTGCGAGGCCGTGCAGAGCCCCCACGCCCCCGAGGTCGTGCCCCCCGGACTCGAGGGCGCGGCGCGCTTCTCGGCCTTCGCGCGGCGGGTGCTCGGCAACGTCGTGCAGTCCGCGAACGGCCGCACGCACCCCGACGACTCCGAGACCGACCTGTACCCGGTGGCGCTCACCCGCGAGACCCTGCGCGCCGGCACGGTCTTCGCCGACCCCTACGGCCACATGCTCGTCGTCGCGCGCTGGGTACCCCAGGGCGCCGACGGTGCGGGTCGCCTCATCGGCGCCGAATCTCAGCCCGACGCGACCGTCGGACGCCGCACCTTCTGGCGCGGCTCGTTCCTCTTCACCCCGGACACACGCCAGGTCGGCGCGGGTTTCAAGGCGTGGCGTCCGGTGCACTTCGCACCAGATTCCGGCGTCGTCGGCACCCTGGACAACGCCCGCCTCGCCCAGGCCCGCACCGTGCCGCGCTGGAGTCGGCAGCAGTACGACGCCCCCCTCGACGCCTGGTACGACCGCATCGAGGCCCTGGCGAACCCGCGGCCGCGCGATGCCCGCGTCGCGATGCGCGCCATCGTCGACGCCCTGGAGGAGGCCGTCGTGCGGCGTGTGACCTCGGTGCAGAACGGCGAGGACTTCCAGCGCACGCGCCCGACAGTCATTCCGATGCCCGCCGGCGCCGCGATCTTCCAGACCGCCGGCCCCTGGGAGGACTACTCGACCCCGTCGCGCGACTTGCGGCTGCTGATCGCGATCGACGCCACGCTCCGATTCCCCGCGGTGGTGCGGAGCGCACCGGCCCGATTCCAGGTTGCGGCGCCGGACGCCGAGGCCACGGAGCGCGCCTTGACCTCGGAGCTCGCCGCGGCCCTGGCCGCGCGGACCTTCACGTACACACGCACCGACGGCAACCCGTGGCGGCTCAGCCTCGCCGACATCGTCGCCCGCCAACGGGCGCTCGAGGTCGCCTACAACCCCAACGACTGCCCCGAGGTCCGCTGGGGCGCGCCCGAGCGCTCCGATGAAGCGGCCCCCTGCATCCGCCGCGCCCCCGAGGCGCAGCGCGCCGCGATGGAAGCGCTGCGCACGGCCTTCGCGACCCGCACGCGGCCGTTGCGGTAGGCGGGGCCGTCAATCCCCGTCGAAGACCCGCCGCGCCACCACCTCGCCCACGGCGCGGAGAAACGGCTCCGTGATCGTCGCGTAGTCGTAGCGTCCGTCGTTCATCACACCGTCGGTGTTGGCGAAGATCGCCACCGCGAGCAGAAAGCCGCGTCCGGTCTCCACGTCCCGGTAGAACGCGTTCTCTACGTGGAAGCCGTAGGCTTTGCCCGCCTTGCCACGGACCTCGAGCTGCGCCCGCGGACGCACACGCAAGACACCCGGGAGCGTGGGGCGGTAGCGCGCCTCGGTGTGCTGCGTGCCCTCGAAGGCGCGTCCCCGGAGGTCGGGCGCGTTTTGCCCGAGGGTCTCGCGCACGAAGCCCCGGTCCGCCTCGGTGAAACCCGGCGGCGCGGTCACACCGAAGCCCCCGCCGCCGGGGAGCACCACCCAGCCCAGCAGGCGCTGGTGGTCGTCGAGCGACAGGGCGTTCTTCTCGCCGAAGTCCATGGGGGCCTCGATACGCCGCTCGGTCACCGGGTCGTTGTGCGCGGTGCCGAAGAGGAGCGGCGTACCCGGGTGCGCAGGCAGCACGAGGTCGCTCTCCCGCGCGGGCCAGAACGCCGCCGGGCCCAGGCTGGGCGCCCGCACACGCGGCGTTTTTCTCCCGGCCGCGGTCGGGCGCGGGTTGCTGAGCCGGTGGTGCATGCGCGCCGACTTCAGGCCCATCTGCCACAGGAGCGCGTTCATCTCGCGATGCCCCGTGAGCTCGAAGCACCGATTGAACGCCTCGTTGTCCGAGACGACGAGCGCCTTCTGAAGCTGGCCGCGCAAGGTCAAGCGACCCTCGGGCACGCTCGGGTCCGAGGTCCGCGCGGGGTCGAGCCCCGGCAGCGCGTCGAACTCCAGCGGGGTGTCCAGGGTCGCCTTCGGTACACGCCGCAGCGCCGCGACCGCGGTGACCGCCCCCGCGAGCTTCACGGCGCTCGCGGGGAAGAAGTACTCGGCGTCGGCGCGGAAGCGCCACGTCTCCACCGGCGCGCCGTCTGACCCCAAGCGCCGCACGAGGACCTGCGCGCGGAACTGCGCCGGGTCGGCCAGAACCTGGGCCAGCGCGTGCCCGTCGGTGTCGGCGACCTTGGCGCGCACCCGAAGCGCGGCCTCCAGCGGGTCCTGCGCTTGCGCTTCGGCGGTGAGCAGCAGGACCACGGCCCACACCCAGACGATCACGACGATACGTCTCATGGCGGCGGCAAGGGCTCGACGTCCACGTACGCCAGGAAGGTGAACGCGAAGTCTCCCGTGCGCGCGGAGCGCCCGCCGAAGTCGAGCGAGAGCTTGCCGTCCTGCACGCTGTGCTCCCCCACGTACTCCAGCACCGGCGCGTCGTCCGTCGTGACATGGTCGACCACCGCCGGCATGCCCTCGATCCGCAGATTCTGCGGGTCGTTCGGATACCCCCGCGCGGGGCGCCCCAGGCCCACCCGCACTCGGTAACGCCCCGGCGGGACGACGAGGTCGAAGCGCGCCGGCCGCCCCCAGTCGTCGTAGACCACGCTGCGCTGTCGCTCGTCGAAGCCCGGCACCTCGTCGTACAGCGCCAGCGCGCGCGTTGGGTCACCCACATTTTCTCCGGTGAAGCCGAGGCCGCGCGCGGCGTCGAACGGCATCCACCCGACCTTCTCGTAGAGGCGACCGCTGCCCTGCGGCACCTCCAGCGGTTCGGCGAGCGGCGGTCCGTCGATCGCCTGGAAGTTCACGAAGCGCGGGCGCGGCGGGTCCACCGCGGGCGGGGCCACCTGCGGCAGGCTGTCACGCTCCCCGCCCAGGTACGCGCCGACCGCGTCGCGCAGGGTGTGCAGCGCCGTGGCGTCCCGCGAGAAGTCCCGCAACCCGCTCGCGAGCCCCGCCACGGTCGTGTCCACACCGCGCTCCACACCCACGGTCGGGTGCTGCCCCCCGTGGGCGAGGTAGAGGTAGTCGTAGTCTTCGAAGCCGTCGCGCAGCAGCAGCGCGCGCACACCCGGCACACCCGCGTGCAGGAACCGCCCCGCGTCGTAGTACGCGTAGCCTCGCGCGCGCTCCCGCCACGCCACCCACGGCACGATGCGCGCGTCCATGCCCGAGGAGCCCGACGCCGTCGGGTTGAAGTAGGGCGCCGGGTCGTGGTCGAGGCTGTAGAACCAGACCGTCTCCCCGTGGTCCCGCATGCGCGCCTGGGCGTAGGCCGGCTGATAGTGCTGCAGCGCGGCGATCCAGAGGTCATAGCCGCAGGCGCCCTCGGGGTCTTCGGCCACGCTGGGCTTCGGCTCCTCGCTCACCGCGATGCGCAGGTCCGGCGCCGCCGCCCGCGCGACTCGGCACAGGTGGGCCGCGAGCCGCTCCTCGGTGGTGTCCTGGGGCTCGTTCTGCAGGTACGCGTAGGTTCGCGGCGTGTGCCCCTCGGCGCTCAGGTAGGCCGAGAGCGCCGCCAGGTAGCGCCCCCACGCGGCGTCGTACTCGGCGTTGCCGCGGTGGTCCCCGCGCGCCACACCGCAAAAGGTGTCGGGGCGCGGCGTGTGGTTGTCGATGAACTGAAAGACGGAGGATTGCGCGAAGCGACCGAGAACCCGCGGGGCGATCATGCCGATCGAATACGGCGCCGGCTCGTCGGGCTCGAGGTAGAGCGCCTCGCAGCGTCTCGGATTCTCGGGCGCGTCCCAGGTGATGCCCCAGCGAAAACCGCTCGGCCACGTCGAGTTCGCCGACGCCCAGCGCAACGCCACGAGTGTCTCGCGCGCGGCGTCCCCCGTGCCGTCCGGGGGCGCCCCGTCCGGGCCGCGCACCGAGGCCATGTCGAGGTTCATCTGGCTCTCGAAGCGCGGCACCTCGGGCAAGTCGAAGTCGAAGACGTGCAGAGCGATCGGCACGTTCACCGGCGCGCGGCCTGGGCGCTCCAGGCGGAGCGAGGCCTCGTGGTCACCGGGCGCCGCGTCGCGCGCGACCCGCACGTCGAGCACGAGTCCCGTGGGCCCATTGGGCCGCAACGGAAGCGCGCCGCCGGGCTCGAGAGGTCGCAACACCTCGGCCACGCCGTCCACGAAGCCGACGCTGAAGACCCGCGTCACCCCGGGCAGCGCCCCGTCGAGGGTGACCGAGACCGAGCCGTCGCCCGCGGCGAGCGCGACCCAGACCGACTCGCTCTCACCCCGCGCGGCCTTGAGCCCGAGCGCCTGGAGGGCGGGTGCCTCCGCGGGCGCGGCTTCATCCTCGCGGAGCTTGCGCGAGAAGGGCCCCGTAAAGATCGGCCAATCCGGCGGCGAGCCCTGGAGCACACCGTCGTAGGTTCCGAGCGCGACGGGTCTGACCGGCGGCGCGGCATCCGTGCCCGGCCCCGGCCCCGGCCCCAGACCGCCGTCCGTGACGGGCCCGGGCCCCGGCGCGCCGCCCGTGGAGGGCCCCGGCCCGCGCGCAGCATCGACGGACCCCGTCGGGGTCCCCGTCTCCGCAGACCCTTGTCCGGCGCCGCCTTCACAGCTCGACAGCGCGGCGGCCCAGACCACCGTCGCGCCTCTCGCAATGCGGCTCCAGGTTCCACCCATGGCGGCAGTCTCCCCGATCGAAGCCCGCGTGAGAAACCCATCCGTCGAGAACTTCGCGCGCAGCCCGCGCCTTTGGCACTCTCGACCGCATGTGGAGAAGCTACAAGGAACGGGTCCACGCGCTCTCGAAGCGGCTCGTCGAAGCGCAGCGGCCGATTCGTGTGCTGGACGCGTTGAAGTGGAGCGACGAGGTCGAGGAGCAGTTCTTCGCCCGCAAAGGCCGTGACCTGCCGAAGGTGGACGCGGCCTGGTACCTCGAGAACCGCGCCCTGCGGCTGGATCCGGACGCGAAGATCGAGGAGTTCGAGGGCATCCGCCGCGATCTGGACGCTCAGCTCGGTCAGGACGACCCGCTCGGCGCGATCCTGCACCGGTACTGCCTCGAGTATCAGGACGTCGTGCGCATGCTGAGTGCCCGCGGCACTCCCCGCTTCTACGAGTACTCGCGGCGCCTCTACGGCAGCCCCAAGGACCACCTCATCGACGAGCGCACCACCCTCGCCGAGCTCGGCCACATGCTCTACGGCATCCTCAACGGCATCGAGGAGGAGCGCCTCGGAACCGTGATGCCCCGCGTGCTCACGGGCGAGCAGGTCGTCGACCAGCTCAATCAGCGCTTCGGCGAGTATTTCGGGGACGGCGTCGTCGCGGCGAAGTTGGACGACGGCATCCTCAGCGACGCGGCCGCGGGCGCCGACTACGTGAAGATCCGCGCCGACCAGATGTTCTCGCAGCGAGACGTGGACGTCTTCGAGGTGCACGAGGGCTGGGTCCACGTGGGCACGAACAAAAACGGGGAGCGCCAGCACGTCGCCACGTGGCTCTCCAAGGGCCCACCCTCCACCGCGGCCATCCAGGAGGGCCTCGCCGTCCTGCTCGAGATCTTCAGCTTCCGCGCGACGCCCAAGCGCTCACACACACTGAACAACCGGATCCTCGCCTGCGAGAAGGCCGAGGACGGCGCCGACTTCGTGGAGCTCTTCGAGTTCTATCGCTGCGAGGGCTACGGCGAGCGCGAGTGTTTCCGGCATGCGCAGCGTGTCGTGCGGGGGGGCGTGGTCGCCGGGGGCGCGCCCTTCACGAAAGACATCGTCTACTGCCGGGGCTTCGTGGAGATCTACAACTTCCTCCGCACCGCGATCCGGCTCGGTCGGCCGGAGCTCATCCCGTTCCTCTTCGTGGGCAAGGTCGCGCTCGACGACCTGCCCGCGCTGTACCAGAAGTACCGCGAGGGGGTGATCGACGCCCCGACCTACCTGCCGCCGCAGTTCCGCGACTTGAACGGCCTCGCGATGTGGCTCGCGTACTCGAACTTCTTCAACCGGATCGACCTGAGCCGCGTGCAGGACTACTACCGGGCTCGCCTCGGCGCGTGAGCCCTCGCGCGGTCAGCCGTTCGGGATGAGCACGATCTTGCCTTCGAGCCCGCCGCGTTCCAGGCGCACATGGGCGTCGGCCACCGCGTCGAGGCCGATGCGCTCCCCGACACGGGGCTTGATCTCACCGCGTTCCAGCAGGCCGAGCATCGTGCCCAGGTCGGCCAGGAACCAGTCCGGGTGCTTGTCCCGCACGGCGGTGATCGAGACGAAGCTCGCCGTGCGTGGGCTCGAGAACGTGTTCCACCACCACACCTTCGCGAGTGACAGCACCACGTGGGCCAACGACGCGCTGCGTCGCACCGCGGCGGAGAAGCCGAACGCCGAGAGATGCCCGCGCGGCCCGACGCCGCGCCACGCGCGCGAGAAGTCCTCCTCACCGATGCCGTCGAAGACCACGTCGAACCGTCTGGGGAACTCGACCTGGTCGCTGTCCACGTAGGTCGCCCCGAGACTGCGCACCAGCTCGGCGTGCCGGGGGCGAGTGGAGCCCCAGACCGCACACCCCGCGAACTGCCCCAGCACGAGCAGCGCTTGCCCGACGGCCCCGGCGGCGCCGAGCACCAGCAGGCTCTGTCCCTTCTGGGCGTGCGCGTCCCGGTGCAGCAGCTGGTCGGCGGTCATCCAGCTCAGCACCAGCGTCGTTGCCTCCGCCGGGTCCAGGGCGGGATCGACCACGGTCACGCGGTCGGCCTCCAGGAGGCGATACTGCGCGTAGCCCCCGGTCACCGTGAGATCGGCGACCCGTTGGCCGACCGCCACTCGATGAACGCCCGGGCCCACCTGCACGATCTCGCCGACCACGTCGTAGCCGAGCACGAGCGGCGGCTTCTCTTTCAGGTCGGGATAACGACCCTTACGAATGATGACATCGGTGAATTGCACGCTCGCCGCGAGCACCTTCACCAACACCTGACCCGCGCCCGGCACGGGCATCGGACGCTCGACGACCTCGAAACCGTCGGGACCGCCGAAGTGTTGCAGAAGCACAACACGATGGGTTGAAGGGAGTGTCATCCGGGCCGGTCTCACGCGTTCTTGACGGCTGTGTTCCGGAGCTCGAGCTGCGTCACGATCTTCGTCCAGGTCTCCTCGTGCACGGCCTTGCGGGGCAGCACGCGTCCCATGGGCGTGCCCGCGCCGTGGGCGCACTGAACGCCGCTCGAGAGTTGCTCCAGGTCGACGAACTCTTCGCCGTCGGCGAGCTTCGGGGCGGTCTCGGCCGTGCTCACCTTCGCCACCTCGAAGTCCGAGAGCAGTTTCAGGATGCTGTCACGAGTCACGTGGTCGGTGTGTTTTTCCGTGTGCATGAAGGGCTCCCATCCGTAGGTGTGTCGAGTGTGTGTCTTCAGTCGTCTGCGACCCGGGTGTGCAAAACGAAGGCCAAGCCCCCAATCGCCTCGCTGATGCCCGTTTTACGCCGTGGTCCCATCAAAGTGATGCCACGAAGAGACCAATCTGAGCGTGGTCGAGCGTGCAGGTCCGCCAACTTGGCCGTGGCGCGCGTCTTGCGTCGTTTTCGCCAGGAGGAATACATGCCTGATTTCAAGACTCGCCTTCGCTCCGTAGGGATGTTGGCCGGCGGGTGAGCCCTCGCCACGCTCTGGACCCCTGGAGCCGCCTCGGCCGAGGCACCGGCCGAGAGGACGCTCATGGCCGTGGGCTTCAATCTCGACCTTCTCCCCACGGTCCTCAGCGCCGCGAACGCGAAGCTCGGCTACGCGCCGCAGGTCTGGTTCGGGATCGACCATACCCGCTTGCGGCTCGTGGCCGCGCACCTCGAGCCGCCCGATGCCATCGCGTTCGCTCCGGAGGGCTTCCGTGACCCGACGGTGAACGTCCTCGCCGCCATCGTCGACTATACCTTCGGACCACGCTTCGACAGCTGGTGGATAGGCACCGGCTTCGAGGTTTGGCGACGCACCATCGAGCACGACGGTGTCGTCGGTGAGGCAAAGTGGACCAGCAGCGTCGTGACCCTCGGCGGCGGCTACATCTGGCGGGTCGCGGGCGACTTCTACCTCGACGCGTGGGCGGGCGCGCACGGCGTGCTCGACCCGCGCGTCGTCACCCTCGGCCAGTACGACTACGAGCCCTTCCCGCTCCAGGCCGAGGTCTCACTGAAGCTCGGATGGTTCCTCAGCAACTGAGGCCCGACCCGCTCAGCAGGCTGCTGAAAAAGGCAGCCTGCCCGGGCCAGGATGGCCCGGCGGAATCACCGAGGCTTTGAAAAAGTCCATGGACGGACTTCTTCAGCGTCCTGTCAGAACCCGCAGACCACGCCCGGGTTCGCGCGGCATGCCCCGTCCACACATTCGGAATCATCGCCGCACTGCTGGAGCGCGTTGTCGCAGGGCTCACCGTCCGGTACGGCCTGGACGCAAAGGAGCTGGTTGTTGCAGCGCAGCCCCGCTTCGCAGGTGCGCTCCGGGCCTCTGCACGGGCCACCCTCGACGCCCTCCTTCGCACACACGGGGGGCTGCGCCGAGAAGTTGCACACAGTGTCGTCGGCGCACGACCAGCTGCACGGCTCACCCTCGACGGGGCGAGCAACACAGACGCCGCCCAGGCAGTTCTCCGATGCGCAGTCGAGCGCCGCGAGGCAGGCGTCCCCTTCGGACAGCGGCGACGCGCAGACCCCAAGGAACTGGTCTGCGACCGTTCGGCACGTCAGGCCCTCCGCGCAGCCGCGCCCATTGAAGCACGGCTCACCCTCGGCGACGGGTCGAACGCACGTCGCGTCGCTGGGGTCCTCCTGCGTCGGGTCGAAGCACGACAGCCCTTCGGCGCACACATACGCCCCGCCGCAGGCCTCGCCCTCTTCATAGGGCGGCCGGCAGCAGTCCGTGACCCCTCGGTCGCAGACCAGACCGTCGGCGCAGGCGCGTCCGTAGGTTCCGTCGTTGCACAGCTCGCCCTCGGCGCCGGGCGCGCGCCACGCCAGGCAGGTCGGCTCGATGCACATGCTGAAGGGCCCGCACTTGAGGCCGGGCGCGCACTCGTCGGCGCCGAAGCCCATCCCGTTGCAGGCTTCACCGAGCTGCTTCTGACCCGCGTAGATCGCGCAGTTCTGCGCTTCGCAGAACTCGAGCAGGTCGCTCGGAGTCGAAGCGCAGCCGAGGCGCGTGACCAGAGCGGCCTGAGTGTTCACGCACCCTGGCTGGTAGGTCAGGCCGAGGGTGGCCGCGTTTGCCCGGAGGGCGTCGAGCTCGCCGCCCAGGCCCGCCAGACAAGAGGGCTCGTCGGCGTACTGCGCGAAGGCCCCGCAGTCGCAGGACAAGATCGTCGCGCACGCGGCCGTGGCGAAGGTCATCGCCGCGTCGGCCTCCTCCACGGGCGCCGACAGTGGCACGTTCACCTCGAGGGGGAGGCAGGCCCCGCCGGGAGGAACGCCGCCCCCCACGGGGGTCTCGCCGCCCACCGGCGCGTCACCGCCGACTGGCGCGTCGCCGCCCACCGGCGCGTCGCCGCCCACCGGCGCGTCGCCGCCCACCGGCGCATCGCCGCCCACCGGCGCGTCGCCGCCCACCGGCGCATCCCCGCCCGCCTGCGGACCCGCGTCCGCCGTGTCGGCGTCGCTCTCCCCGCCGCAGGCCGTCAGCGCCCACAGTCCCAAGACCCACATACCCTTGAATCGAATGCTCACCGCGCTCTCCTTCTGGGGCCCTCCCGGCCCGATGCGTGCGGGGCGCCGATGAGCATGCTTCGTGCCGGAGCGCTTCGCCTGTAACGGCGCGGCGCTCCGCTTCGACAGCGCCGGGGCGCCCATGGGCGCCCGTGGGCGCCCCCCTCCAACGCAGCGAGGCTGAGGTCGTTCAGGCTCGGAGCAAACGACCGTTCGGCAGCCGCGCGGCCGCCTTGTCGAAGGTTGCCATGGCCGCTCCGTCGTCGTGGTAGCGCCCATGGATCAGGCGATCGATGAAACCGGGCTTCGCGTCCACGAGACCAGGGGTCTGGAGGACTCGCGTCGAGGCCTCGCCTGCCGCGATGCGGGGGTCAGACACCAACTCGAGGAGCGCGCCGATCGCCTCCGCGGTTGGCACACGATAGTGGTGCTGGAGCACGAAGAACGTTTCCGCAACCACCAAATCGGCGATGCGGACTGGCTCTCTGGTACCCGCATGCTCGTCCACCAGTCGCCACGCCGCGGCCGCCTGTTCTGGCGGCTCGCCAACCAACAGACGGACCACCACCGACGTGTCCAACCCGACGCTCACTCCGATTGCCGGGTGCGCCCGCGGGCCACGCTCCGACGCATCGAGTCGAGGTCGTGATTGCCCGCAGCATTCTGCGCGTAAGCCTGCAGGCTTCCGAACCAGCGCGGCACGGCCAACGGTTCGGGCGTGTCGGCGCCTTGCATTGCGTCTACGATCGGCTGCTCCAGAACCCGGCGCACACCCTCGGCGACGAGCTCCTTTACCTTCCTGCCTTGGAGAGCGGCCGCGGCCTTGAGCTGTCGGTACAACGCATCGTCGAGTTCAATCGTCGCCTTCATGGCGAGCAAGGTACCCGTAAAACAAGTTTTCCGTCAACGCGTGGGCGACAACCGCGAATGGTGACGCGAACGGCCGTCCCCGCGCCTCACAACGACTTGCGTGGCGGCAGCGTCGTATTCGCCACGACGATGCCCGTCGCGAGCGCCGCACCCACCATCAGCGTTTGGAACGCGCCGGACGCGCCGCCCGCGACGTCGCCGGCGAAGAGGCGCCCGAAGCTCATGAAGCCGAACATGCCCGGCACGAGCAGGACCAGGCCGGGCACGAGGAAGACCTGCGCGGGTCGTCGGGTCCACCGCGCCAGCGCGTTGGCGTAGAGCCCCGTGGCGAGCGCGCCGAAGAAGGCGCTGAGCGACGCCTCGGGGAAGTACACACGCGACAGCTCGATGATCGAGCCCGCGATGAAACAGCCGCCGAGCGCGCCCACGAGCCACCGCCGCGGGACCCGCGCGATGACCGCGAAGGATGCACCCGCGGCGAGCATCCCCAGCGCGAGCGCCGGCAGCGGCACGGGCTCCACGGGCCGGCGTGACAGAAAGTCCGCGTGCGCGCCGAGCGCGTCGGCGACGCCGGCCACGAGCATCACGCCGAAGACCATCGAGAGCAGCACCATCACGGCGTCGAGCAGGCGCCCCGTGCCGCTGACGATGTTCTTCTGCACGAGCTCCGAGAGACCGACGGTCAAGGTCGTTCCCGGCACGAACTGAATCAGCCCCGCGACGACGAGCGGCTGGGTCGCGAGGCCGGGCGAGACCGCCGCGGCCAACCACGCCGCCCCCGCCGAGAGCACGCCGTAGGCGAAAGGAGCCAGGTGCCGCGCGTGGTGCTGCCCCGCGACGAGCGTCGCGAGCACGGCGAGCGCGAGGCCCAGACCGGCCCCCATCAACGCCTCGGCCCACTGTCCCCCGTAGACCAGCACCGCCGACGCCCCCGCGACGCCCCCGGCGGCCCACTCCGTCGACAGGCGCCACGGTCGCGGCCGCCGTTCGAGCGCCGTGAGCGCGCGCTCCGCCGCCTCCAGGTCCATCCGCCCCGCGGCGACGTCGTCGAAGACCTCGTCCAGCGCCGAGAGTCGGTCCAGGTCCATGGACCACCGCTGGACGCGTGCGAGGCGAATGACGGGACTGCCCTCGCCCGAGCGCACGACGCTGAGCCACAGGCCGCTGGGCACACAGAAGACGTCGGCCACACAGCCGAAGCGCTTGGCGAGGTCGACGAGGGTGTCCTCGAGCCGATGGGACGGGCACGCGTAGGTGAGGAGCTGCGAGCCGGCGCGGGCCAGGAAGTCGGCGAGCCGCTCGACGGTGAGCTCGTTCGAGGGGGTCTCGCTCACGTGGGTGACCTCGTGCGCAGCGTCTGCCAGGTCACGAAAGTGAGCGCGACGGCGAGCGCGCGCTGGCCGAGCGGCGCGTCGAGCGCGGCGACGAGCGGGGTCAACGCCGCGAGCCCGATCGCGCCCGCGAGCCGAGCGCCCAGGTAGAGGTCGAGCGCCCGGCCCGAGAAAGGGCGCCCCCGGACCTGCCGGATCGCAGGCCACAAAAGCCAGAAGTCCGTCGGCGGCAGCACGAACAACAGCGCGTTCTCGCGCATGTCCGGCCAGTTCGTGCCGAGCGCGACGATGAACAGCAGCGCCGACAACGGCAGCGACACAGCCAGTGTGCCGAGCGCGACGCGCCCGTGGGCGCGCGGCGAGCGACCGCGGACCCAGAGCCCGAGCCCCGCGAACACCGCCGCGACCCCGAAAACGAGCGCGTTCCCGATGCGCGGATCGCCCGTGAGTGGGTCGGGCGCCTTGCGCTGAAGCTCGACCACGCCCGGCTCGGCCACGCCCGCGGTCACGAAGCCTTCACCGAGCACCGCCGGTCGGTACATCCGCTCCCACAGCGTTCGCGCCTCATCGAGGGGTCGCCCGGGCACGATCTCCGTGAGCACGAGCAGCCCCGGCACACCCGCGAAGGCGACCCGCACGTCGTCGCGGTACGAGCCGCCCAGAGGGGCCTCGGCCACCCCGCGACGCACCGCGCCGTCCGTCACCGCGTCCACGTAGTCTCGCAAGCGTGTGGCACAGTTCTCGCGGAACGTGTCGTACACATACTCGCGGAACTCCGGCTTCACGTCGCGCTCCATTCGAGCGACGAGCGCGTCCGCCTGCGCCGCGGTGAGCTTCAGGCGGTGGCGAATCACATCACGGTCCCACTTCCGGTAGCTCGCCAGGGTCTTCGCCCAGGTCGACTCCTTGCCCCAGAACTTCACGCGCCCCTCGAGGAACTCGCCGATGTACCCCGGGCGATTGAAGCTCGTGATGCCGAAGTTGAAGACGCGGTCCCGCCCGTCCAGCTCGACGACGCGGATCGCCGCATGGCCGTAGCGTGAGAAGACGTCGTCGTCGGGCCCGAAGACGAGCAGCTCGAGCCGGCGTTCGGCCGCATAGCTCACGGCCGGGACCAGCAGCATCACCAGCAAGAGCAGGCGAACGCAGTCATGGAGCGCCGCGCGAAGGGTCGCTCCGGCGGCGACGCGTCTCACCAGTAGCGCTCCAGGTGCACGTGGCCGGGCGCCTTCTTCTTGTGGACCCGCAGGCCGCGCGCGTCGAGGGCCTTGCTCATGTCCTCGACCATGTCCGGGTTGCCGCAGAGCATGACTTGCGAGCGTTCCGGCGCGAGCGTGCAGCCGGCGCGCGCTTCGAGTGTGCCGTCCTGCAGCGCCACGGGGATACGCGCGCCCAGCACGTCCGTGCGTCCCTCGGGCCGCGTCGCCATGGGCACGTAGACGAGCCGGTCCGACGAGCGGCGCCGCATCTCCGCGAACTCCGCGTCGTAGTTGAGGTCGCTCGGATGCCGAACGCCGTGCACGAGCACGATGCGTTCGAAGCGCGACCACGGCTCGGCCGTGCGCAACATCGAGACGAACGGCGCGAGGCCCGTGCCCGTCGCCACGAGCCACAGGTCCGCGGCGTCGGCCACGTGGTCGAGGCAGAACACCCCGTTCGGGTGCCCGAGCACGTGGATCGTATCGCCGAGGCTCAGGTTGAAGAGGCTCGGCGTGAACTTGCCCTCGTCCACCAGGCGCACATAGACCTCGGCCTGCTGGCCGGGGGCGCTGGCGATGGAGTACGCGCGTTTCACGCGTGTTTCGTCCAGGTCGAGGCCCAGGTTCAGGTACTGACCGGCCTTGAAGTCCGGCAGGGTCGCCGCGAGCCGGAAGGTGGCGAGGCCCGGCGCCCAGTCCTCGCGCTCCACGAGCGTCGTCGACCACCAGCCGCGCGGGAAGTGCACGTTCTCGGTCGCGTTCACATCAGGGCCCTTCCGTGGGGGGCGTCGAGACCGGGGGCACCGCTTCGGGGAGCGAAGCCGGCGCCCGGGAGGCGACGACGTGAGGGGTCGGCGGCCAGCTCGTGAGGGTGTTGGCCGCGAGCAGGCGAAGGTCGGCGCGGGGTGCGACGCGCCCCGTAAGGGGGAGCACACTCAGCCGCGCCGCGAGCGCCTCGGCGGCCTTCGGATCCTTGGAATCGCTGGGGATCGTGAAGAGCGACGGCACGAAGAACAGACCGTCGTAGTCCTGGTCGGGCACGACCACCTGCACGCTCCGATTGCCGGACACGTAGCGCTGCGCCACGTCGCTGCCAACCACGGCGAAGACCACGCGCCCCGCGGCCGCGAAGCGGGCGGCGGTCTCCTCGTCGGGTGTGATCGCGAGCTCGTTGCGCTGGATGTCCGCGAAGAGAGAGTTCGTGCGGGTCGCGCCCCAGGTCTCTGTGAGCGCGGCACGCAGGGCGCTCATCAGTGGGCCATCGAGCGGCGGGATCGCCACGCGGCCGCGGAACCTCGGGTTCGAGATGTCCTCGATGGAGTTGGGGCGCCGATCGCCTCGACGATCGCTCACGAGCAGGACGATCGCGCGTCCGGCCCCACCGACCCACGCCCCGTTCGGGTCCCGGGAAACCGAGGGGTTCGGCCCCTTGAAGGGCTGCGTCACGCCGGCGGCGATGCGCTCGAGCGCCGCAGGCGGCTCCGCGGTCCACACGAGGTCGGCGCCCGGGCTCGGGCTCGCCTCCTGGCGCACCTCGACGATGAGGGACGGCGTTGCAACGGACGCCAGCACAGGCGCGAGCAGGGCCGGCTCCAGGTCGGTGGACAAGACGACCTTGCGCGGCCCGCCGAACAGGCCGCCCGCCAGCTCGCAGGCGGTCAGCAGTAGGGCGGCGGCGAGGGCGAGCGAGCGCGACATCGGCCGCACGCTAGCAGGCTCCGTGGTCGGTCGCCACAGGGGCACGCCCACGCGCACGGCCCCTCGGGTTCACCCCGCGCGCAGCCAGCGGATGCGATCGGACAGTGCGTCGCGGACAGGGTCGCCGCCCGTGCGCGCGGCCCAGCCCGCAATGGCGGCGCCCAGGGAGGCGTGGCGGCGCTCTTCCGCGGCAATGCGGCGCAGTGTGCGGTCGGCGCGCGCACAGTCACCCCGACGAGGATCGGCCGCGGCCTGGGCAGCGGCGTCCCCCTCGTTGACGAGCCCATCCTCGAGGCTCTCCATGGCCAGACGAATCAGCGCGGCCTCGCCGCCGGCGGCAGGCCCCACGGGGACCAAGGGCAGCACCGGGTGGGCGGCTGCGGCGCTCGAGCCCTGGTCTCGGGCGCGCGCGGCGCAGAGGAGCGCGTGCCCGATCTCGTCGGCCGCCGCCGAGAGCGCGGCGTCCACGAGTGCCACGGGCGCACCCGCGGCCATCAGGGCGTCCGCGACCCGCAGGAACGACACGACGGCCTCGCATTCGGCCTGCGCGTCGGCCCGCCAGCGCGCGGCGTGGTCGTCCGCCTCGTATGAAGAGGAGCCGCCTCCCGAAGGCACACGCGCGCCGGTGGCGTCTCGCAGGGGGCGGCCGGGTATCACACACGTCGTTCCCTCTCGGGCGCGGCCGCCGTAGACGTTCTCGGGCAGGGGCAGCGTGAGGCCCAGGCCGAGCGCGTGCAGCTCGAGCATCCATTCGTCCCGCAGGCCGAGTTCACCCGATCCGAGGGTCGCGTGCGCCCCGGTGTGCACACCGAGCTGCGCCTTGAAGAGATGCCATGCGGCGCCCGCCTCGAGCCGTATCCCCAGACCAAAGGCCTCGTCGGACGCGACGCCCGCCTGCGCGCCGCCTGTGACCACCAGGTCGCGGTCCCCGAACCACACGAGCTGAAGCTGCGGACCGCCACCGACCTGTTCCTCCGGCGTGCAGTTCGCATCACGCTTGGTCGCGGTCACGAACGAGACCTGGCCCGAGAGCCCCGCCATGAATCGCAGACTGTCGCCAAAAGAGAAGCCCGCGAAGAGCACCACGCTCGGGACCGTCTCGTCCCGGCGGCTCTCCGCGGCGCTGGCGACGCGCGGCACAGTCGTTGCGGGCGCGGCGAAAAGCGCGGTCGCCGCCGCGGCCAGGGCGGCACGACGGCGCGCAGAAGCGGCGTAGGACTTCGAGTGCATGCTTTCACGATAGCGTGGCAGGAGGCCTCCGAACAAGTCGAGCGGCCGCTCTGCTCGTCTGCATGCACCTTTGCTTTTCGACGTCGCGATCCCGGCTCCGCCGGCCAAGTAGGCGACCTCCTGAAGATCGCTTGCCGGGCGCACGAAGCCGAAGCCAACGCCCTCGCTCGTTGCGGCGGCGTGAGTGCGGCGGGGCGCATGAACCCGCGCTCTCGGCGTCAGTCCGTGGGCGGGTCCCCGGCGATGCACCGCAGCTCGAGCGCGAGGCCCGGAGAGTCCGCCAGACGCAACGCGATGCGGTTCGTGGGGACCGCGGGCACAGGGGCTTTGGCCGAGGCCTGGATGACACCGCCGACCTCGAACTTCGCCTCACCCTGGAGGCTCAGTGCGTCGCCGACCTCGGTCGCGACCAGGTCGAAGGTCGCGAGCCGCATCTCGTCGCCCTCTCCGCGGGTCGTATTGACCGCTACGGTGACGGGCCGCCCGACGAGCGTGGTGGCTCGCGGCCGACTGACGACCTTCTCCCGACTCTCCGGTGGAGCGTCGTCCCGAAGCTCCACGGACTCGCAAACGATGTGTACCTTTCGTTTCGGTACGATCGACGCGGCGTCTGCAGGTGAAGAGACGGCCGGCCCGGCGCAACCGCCCACCGTGAGAAACAGGGAGACAGCGGCAACGGGGACATGTCGGCGGTGTCTGATGTGCATAGAGTGCGACGACTACCGCACCGGTGCGGATTCGTCAACGCCACATGCGCACCGCGCCCGAGGACAGGCCGCGCGTCCTGTGCGTGGCAGTCACTCTCACGGCCTCCGCGTCGGACCGGCGCGTGAACGTCGCCCCGATGGAGCCCGACCTTCGCGCGTGAATCACGGCACGATTCTGTGTCCGACCCCTGGGAGGGTCTGCAAGTCGAGCGGCGCCGCGCCCCGTCGACGCCGAGCCCTCGGCGGAAGGCCGCCGTGCCGCCACGATCATCAGCTTGCCCGTGGGTGCCCAGAGGTCGTTCAAGACCGCCGGGGAGTAGGCGCGCAGACCCGCATCGGGATCGGCGACCAGGACCTGGCCTCGTTGCGTTTGAACGCCGACCACCAGGACATAGTGGGCGACCGCGTCGACCGGTCCGGGTCGAGCGATGCCCAGAATGACCGGCCGGCCGGCAGCGATCTCACGCGCCAGGTCCCCGGGTGTACCAGCGAGCAGGAACGCCTCCAGGCCCGCCGCCCGCAAGCGGTCGCGCATGTACCCCGCGCGCAGGCCCCGGCTCTCGGGTTGGCCGCTGGCTGCACGAAGCTCGAGCGGATCCGCAGGCCGGTCCCAGTGCCGAAGCAGCATCGCCAGCACGGTCTCGCCGCAGTCTTCGGCGCTCTTCTGCCGGAGCGTCGGGAGCGTTTCGAGCGTCGTCCAACCCGACGCGTCGGCCTGCAGCTCCGCGCGCGAGACCCGGTTGCCCGCGGCGACGCAGCCCGAGAGAACGAGCGCCAGTACGACGCTCCACGCGACGCTCTCGCCGTGCCTCACAGAATCAGGATGAGCAGCACGACCCCGAGGACGACGAGGGCGGTCGTCGTGCCGATGATGAGGGTCGAGCCGCCGGTGAAGTCCTCCATCACGGGCGGCGCGTCCTGGGCGCGTCGCCCGTAGTCGGCGGACTCCGAGAACTCCTCGACGGTCGCGCGCACGGGCGCGGCGTCGGCTCGAGGCGCTCCCAGCGGGTGTGGCTGCGACGGAGTCTCCGCGGCGTAGGCGGGCGCGCAGACACAAAGAGTCATGAGGCCCGCGAGCGTGCGGGCGCGAAGTGTTCTGGAGGCAGACATGCATGGACCTTCTGCCGGGTTCAATCGGCGCGCGGCAACGAACGACACGAGTCCCGGAAACGACAGCAACGACCGTGCCGCTCCCTCATGACCTGGGTCCACCGCGCCGCTCGGGCAGAATCGCTCGCGTCGCTGCGTCACTTCGACGCGGACTCCCATCAAGCTGACGGGGCCGGCCCTCTCAGCAGGCTGCTGAAAAAGCAGCCTGCCCGGGCCAGGACGGCCCGGCGGAATCATC
>JBMOFP010000059.1:0-32560 GCA_049318805.1 Bradymonadia bacterium | reverse complement strand
AAACGGGAGAGCTCCTCGCCGCGCTCTTGCCTCGCCTCGAGGTGCCGTCGGTCATCGACGCCGAGGCGCTGAACCTACTGGCGCGCCGCAAGGACGTCTTCGAGCTCGGGGCGCCGCGGGTGCTCACCCCACACCCCGGCGAGGCGGCGCGACTGCTCGGGCGGGGCATCGGCGAGGTGCAGTCGGCGCGCTTCGAGGCGGCCGCCACGCTCGCCGACGACACCGCGTGTGTCGTGGTGCTCAAGGGCGCCCACACACTCGTCGCGAGCCCGAACGGACGCACGTGGCTCTGCCCGGCGGGCAATCCGGGTATGGGCACGGCCGGCATGGGAGACGTCCTCGCGGGGGTCATCGGTGCGCTGCTCGCGCGGGGCCTCGAGCCCCTGGAGGCCGCGCGCGCAGGTGTGCTGTGGCACGCCCTCGCCGGTGATGTGGCCGCGGCGCGGGCCACGCAGACGAGCCTGACGGCGAGCGACCTCGTCGCGGCCCTCGCCGAGGTGGAGCGAAGCCTGTGCTGAAGCGCATCAGCGAAGAGGAAACGGTCTCGATTCTCAGACGCGGCGGTGTCGTCGTCTTCCCCAGTGAAACCAGCTACAGCCTGGGCTGCAGGGCGGGTGATCGAGACGCCGTCGCACGATTGATGGGCCTGAAACGTCGTCCCGACGGCCGCCCGTTGCCCGTCCTGTTGCCGTCCCTGCGGGCGCTCGAGAGGCACCAGCCCGACACGCCTTTGTTGGCGCTGGCGCAGGCGTTCTGGCCGGGCCCGCTGACCCTCGTCGTCGCGGCGTTTCCGGGCCTCGCCTCGAGCATCACCGGGGACACGAACATGGTCGGGGTGCGCGTGAGCGGGCACCCGGTCGCGGCGCGCATCGCGCTCGCCCTCGGCGAGCCCATCGTGGCGACGAGCGCCAACCGCAGCGGACAGCCGGCCCCCAACAGCCCCGAAGCGTGCGATGCCGCAGGCCTCGACGACGCCGATGGTTTGCTCGCGGATGGCCCGGTCCCGGGCAGCAAGAGCACGGTCGTCGGGCTGGTCGATGGGGCGCTGCGGATCTTTCGCGAGGGCCCGATCACCATCGACGCGATCGAGGCCGCGTGGGCCCAGAGCGCGCTCAGGGGCTGACGCAGCCCAACGCCGCGTCTGGCTCCGGCCAGAGCGCCAGCCTGCCTGGGACGGCGCTCTCGCAGTGGTCTCGGCAGGCATCGGCGTCCACGTGGGTCCCCGGGCACTCGCGGGCCATCAGCGCACAGTACTTGTCGCAGACTTCGCCGCAGTGCGCCTGGTCGTAGAGCCGGCCGTGGCCGCAGTGCAGGCCCGGATCGGCCTTGGCGGGGTGCGAGACATGGTACGCGCGGCACTCGACCGTGTCGGCCTCCGTGACATGGTCATCGGACTGCCCCGATGTGTTCATCAACTCACAGGTCTCGAGGCACGCCTCGCGATTCGGATAGAGGGCGTTCTCGGCGCAGTGGGCGTCCAGCTGGTCGCAGTAGCCTTCGCACGGCGGACCGCAGAGCCCGCCGCCCGTGACACTCGCGGCCTCGCAGAAGCGCGCGGTGTCGTCGCCGACCGCGAGGCGCGCGTACCAGGTCCGGCACGCGAGCGAGTTCCCCTGGTCCGAGGGGCCGGGCGCTCCTTTGGGGAACGCCTCGCACGTGTCGAGGCAGGCGCGGTCACTCGGGTAGAGGTCGTCACAGTGGGCACGCGCCTGAGCGCAGTAGATCGCGCAGGTGTCGTCCACGCAGGTCTCGCCGCCCTCGGGCCCGGCGGCGCGGCAGTGGCCCGCGGGGTCCTCCGCGGCGAGGCGCGCGTGGGTCATGCGGCAATCGAGTGTGTTGCCCGACAGCGCGCCGACCGTGCCCTCGACGGCGCGCGACAGGGTCTCGTTGCAGAAGGCGACGCAGACATCGAGCGCGGGCGCGTCGCTGACGGGGATCTGGTCGGGGCACGCGTCCACGAGCAAGCCACAGTAGACCTCGCACGGCGGCGGGCAGCCCTCGGTCCCCGCGGGGAACTCGGCGCAGCCGCGCAGCTGAGGCGGGTCGATGCAGGACCCGAGCGCCCAGGCGATGAGCACCAGAGCGACCCCTCTCATGGCGCCTCCGTCGAAGCCGGGAGGAAGAGCCACAGGAGCCCGGCGGAGAGCGCGCCTGCGCCGAGGCCGTAGGCGCCCCAGGAGAGGCGCTCGTCGAGCTCGTAGGTGTCGACCTTCGAGTTCCGTGCGCTGCCGGGCGGGAGCGTCTCCGCGGCGTCCCGGGCCTCGACCGCCGAGGTGGTCAGCAGCGCGCCGCCAGCGAGCGCGGCGACCCCGGCACCGGCGAGAATCCAGGGCCAGGGGCCGCGGCCGGCTTCCACGGCGGGTGCGGCCTGCTCCGCGGCGACGACACGCTCCGTCGGGAACGCGAGCAACTCGAGGTCGACGAACGTCGGCGGTCCCAGCTTGACCTCGACCTCGCGTGTCGTGGGTGCGTAGCCGGGCGCCTGGGCCTCGATGGTATAGCGACCGGGCGCGACACGCGCTCGCTGCCAGGGGCACAGCACGGGTGAGGCCTCGAGGGCGTTGGCCACCAGGCGCACGCCGGCGGGTCGACACGAGACCTGGAGGGTGCCGAAAGCGCGCGGTTCGAGCGCACGAATGGCCACCCACGCGCGCTCCTTACGATGCGTCTCGTCGGGCAGCTCGAGGTACCGCTCGAACGCTGCCACTGCCTCGGCCGGCCGGTCGAGCTCCTCGAGGCAACGGGCGATGTTGAAGCGCACCGTCGCGAGGGCGGGATCGTTGGCCGCGCTGGCGAGGGCCTCGGCCTCACGCAGCGGGCCGAGCGCGCCGTCGAAGTCGCCTGCCCGGAACTTGCCGCTCGCGGCGTCGATGGCGGCCTGCGCGCGCACCATGAGCGCGGCCGGGTCCTCGGGGGCCGAGGCCGGGGCGGCGACAGCCGGTGCGGCCGGCTGCGCGCCGACGGAGACGGGCACCGCGAGGGCGAGCGCGACGACCGCCGAAGAGGTCAGCTTCGAGAGACGGGGTGGCACGCGGTCAGAACTCCGGGACGTCGAGCTTCGTGGGGGCCTTGCTCCCTGGACCGACCGGCTTGCGCGGGGTGAAGCGCTCGAAGCGGGGGGCCTCCACCGAGGGCGCGGCCGAGCCGGGCGCCGCGCTCGACGGGACGGCAGGCGGTGCTGAAACCAGGGCGCCCGCGTCGGGCGGAGCGACGGTCGACGCGACGCTCGCGGGCACGGAGGACGGCGCCGTCCGCGCGACCCCGGTGGTCTCGGCCGGCTCCGGAGCCGGACGCAGCGCCAGCCAGCCGCCGACGCCGACGACGAGCGCGATGCCCGCGGCGAACAACCAGCGCGAACGCTGTGTGTCCGGAGGGGCTGCGGTTGCGACGCTCGTCGGCGCCGCGGCGCTGGCCCCGACCGGCGCCGTCTCCAGCGAGGCGGCGAACTGCCGGGACGTGCCGCTGCTGGAGATCGAGCCCGTTTGGGTCTGGTCCAGGGCAAGGTCCGTGGTCAGGGTCGACGACGAGGACGTCGCCGAAGACGACATCGCCGACGCGGCCAGCGGCGAGAAGACCGGCATCTGTTGAGCGGTCATGCCGGCGAGGGGGAGGTCCGCGAGCGCGCGCGCCATCGCCTCGGCGGTGGGCCAGCGGTCTTCGGGCGCCTTCGCCAAGGCGCGACGGATGATCGCTTCGAACGCCGGCGGGACCCCCAGGGCGGGGTCGACCACGGGGAGGGGCGCGCTCACCTGAGCCATCAACACGTCCATCGCGGACGTGCCCTCGAAGGGCGCGCGCCCCGTGAGCGCGGCCCAGGCGACACAGCCGAGCGCATACAGGTCCGTGCGATGGTCGACCTCGACGCCGCGGGCCTGTTCGGGGGACATGTACTTCGGGGTCCCCAGGATGACACCCTCGCGGGTCTCCAGGGTCGGCTCCTCGGCGGTCTGGGCGGGCATCTTCGCGATGCCGAAGTCGAGGACCTTCAGCGCCTCTTCACGATGCACGCTCCGGGTGAGCATGAGGTTCGCCGGCTTGATGTCGCGGTGTACGCACCCCGAGCGATGGGCCTCGGCGAGCGCGCCGAGGGCCTGCAGCAGGAGCCTCAGCACGCGCCGCGGCTCGAGCGGACCGCCGACCAGCACCTGCTTGAGCGTGACGCCCTCAATCAGCTCGAAGGCCATATAGAGACGACCGTCCGGCTCCTCGCCGTAGTCGTACAGAGTCACGGTCGCGGGGTCGGTCAGGCCGGCCACGATGCGCGCCTCCCGGAAGAACCGGGAGCGCAGCCCGGCCTGCGCATCCTGCTGCGGCAGCATGACCTTCAGCGCCACAGGGCGGCCGATCGGCTCCTGGACCGCACGGTAGACCGCGCCGAAGCCGCCGCGACCGAGGATCCCGACGACGTGGTACTTCCCGGCGATCTTTCGGCCGACCAGGGGATCGTCTTCTGTCGCCGTGTCTTCGCTCATGCGCTCGCGCACGTTCCCCAATGCGGGCCGCCGGGTCAAGCCCGCGCGACCTCCCAATTCGAAGTCAGGTCCTTGACGCGCCGGGCGATCTCGCGGGTCGACACGGTCTGGAGGACGCCCTGACGCACGACCCACCGGCCGTGGACACACACGTCACGGATAGCGGTGGGCTCCACGGAGTAGACGAGATTCCGCAGCAGGTCCAGGTGCGGCAAGGTGGAGAGGTCCTCGAGGTCGAGCGTGTACAGGTCGGCGAGGCGACCGGCCTCCAGAACGCCCGTGGGCCATCCGGTGAGGCGCGCCCCGACCTCGGTGCCCATTCGAAAGACCGCTTCGGCGCCGAGCGCGGTCCCGTCCATGTGGCGCACCTTCTGGAGCAGGGCAGCGGAGCGCATCTCGTCGAGTACGCTGACCCGGTTGTTCGAGCACCCGCCGTCCGTGCCCAAGGCCACCGCGATGCCCGAGGTGAGCATCTCCGTGAGCGGGGTGATGCCGTCCCCGAGGAACATGTTGCTGTTGGGGTTGTAGAGGAGCGACGCCCCCCGCGAGGCCATCAGCGCGATCTCGCCGGCGTCCACGTGGCAGCAGTGGACGAGGCACGCGCGGCCGGTCAGGGCGCCGAGAGACTCCAGCCACCGGACGGGCGTCAGCCCGTATTTGCCCAGGGTCTCTTCGACTTCGAAGCGCTCCTCGGCCACGTGCATGTGGAAGAAGGTGCCGAGCTCGTCGGCGAGCGCCGCGCCGGCGACGACCATCTCCGCCGAGGCCGCGTGCGGGCTGTGCGGCGCGGGCAACACCTTCACCACGGGGTCGCCGGCGTGCTCGTGGAAGAGCGCCCGGGTGTGCTCGACGGCGTCCTCCGGGCGTTCGCGGAAAAGCGCGGGCGCGCCGTCCCAGTCATACATCGTGCGGGCGAGTGTGAGCCGGATGCCCACGTCCCGCGCCGCGCGAATCACCGCGCGTGCGCCGTCGTTGCTCTCGCCGTGGAGGTAGAAGAAGTCGCAGACCGTCGTCACACCACGGAGCAACATCTCGGCGAACGCGAAGAGCGCGCCCGTGTAGATGCCCTCGAGCCCGAGGCGCGGCGCGTAGCGATAGAGCGCGCGGTCGCGCCAGACGAGAAAGCGCTGGTCATCGGCGATGCCGCGGAGCAGCGATTGAAAGCTGTGGTTGTGCGCGTTCACGCAGCCCGGCGCGAGCGCGCGACCGCCCAGACGCACGCGCGGGACCTCGGCCGGCGTCGACGCGTCGAGCACGCTCGCGGGCCCGACGGCCGTCAGGTACCCGTCGTCCCCGACGAGCACCGCCAGGTCGGGTTGAAAGCGACCCTCGACCAGCGTCAGGTCGGCGAAGAGGAGTTCGGCCATGCTTCACGCTCCAGTACGACCCGGCCCGACTTGACGACGGTGCGTACGCGGTTCACGCCGAACGCGTAAGGCAGCCGCACGTGGTCGGGCACATCGAAGACGACGAGATCGGCCGCAAGCCCAGGGACCAGGCGGCCGAGGCGAGCCTCGAGGCCCACGGCCCGGGCGGCGTGGGTCGTGACCGCGAGGAGCACCTCGGTCGGAGAGAGTCCGAGGAGGCTCATCCCGAGGGTCAACATCAGGGGGAGATTCTCCGTGGGACAGGTCCCCGGATTGCAGTCGGTCGAGAGCGCGACGGGCACCCCGGCCGAGACCAGGGCACGGGCCGGCGGGCGCGCCGCCTGGCCGAGGAAGAGCGTCGCGCCGGGCAGGAGCACCGCCGTCGTCCCGGCGCGCGCGAGGGCCTCGATGCCCGAGGGCGAGGTGTGCTCCAGGTGGTCGGCGCTGACCGCGCCCAGGCGGGCCGCGAGCGCCGCGCCGTCGGCATCGGCGAGCTGGTCGACGTGGAGCTTCGAGCGGAGCCCGAGCCGCTGCGCCGCACGCAGGATGCGCTCCGCCGCTTCGGCGGGGATGGCGGTCTCTTCGACGAACGCGTCGCAGAAGGTGGCGAGGCCCTCACGATGCACGGCCGGCAAGACCTCGCGCACGATGAGGTCGAAGTAGGCCTCGGGCGCGTCTCGATGTTCCGGCGGGACGGTGTGCGCGCCGAGATAGGTCGAGACCAGCTCGATCGGGTGCCCCGCATCGAGCACACGAATCGCACGCAAGAGCTTCAGCTCGGTCTCGAGGTCGAGGCCGTACCCCGACTTCACTTCGGCCGTGGTGACGCCGTGCGCCAGCAGTCGATCGAGCCGCGGGCGCGATGCGGCGACGAGCGCGTCCAGGCTCGCGGCCCGTGTCGCCCGCATCGTCGACGCGATGCCACCGCCGCTCCGGGCCAGGTCCCGGTAGGTCGCTCCGGCGGTTCGGAGGGCGTACTCCTCGGCACGATCGCCTGAGAAGACCAGGTGTGTGTGGGGGTCGATCAGACCCGGGGTCACGAGCCCGCCGCGCGCGTCGAGTCGCCGCGTCGTGGGTGTGACCGCGTAGCCTACGGCGGCGAGCCCCTCAGGCGCGCCGACGTACACGATACGGTCGTCGACGACGCCGACGACGGCGCCGGCGAGAGCACCCGCGGCGTCGGCCGTGAAGACCTCCCCCGTGTGCTCCACGTTGAGGTCGAGCGGTGTCACCGGGTGATGCCCGGCAGGTCCACACCGCGGGTCCGGGCGCAGTCGATGGCCTCCTCGTAACCCGCGTCCGCGTGGCGCATGACGCCCGTGCCGGGATCGGCGGTCAGCACCCGCTCGATGCGGCGGGCGGCCGCCTCGGTGCCGTCGGCGACGAGCACCTGACCGGCGTGGAGCGAGTAGCCGATGCCGACCCCGCCGCCGTGATGCACGCTGACCCAGGTCGCGCCCGCGGCCGTGTTCAGGAGCGCGTTGAGCACCGGCCAGTCGCCGATGGCATCCGAGCCGTCTTTCATGGCCTCGGTCTCGCGGTTCGGGCTCGCGACGGAGCCGCAGTCGAGGTGGTCACGACCGATCACGATCGGTGCCTTCACGCGACCGCTGCGGACGAGCTCGTTGAAGAGCAGGCCGGCCTTGTGACGCTCGCCGTAGCCGAGCCAGCAGATGCGCGCGGGCAACCCCTGAAACTGGACGCGCTCGCTCGCCAGGGTCAGCCAACGCTGCAGCGCCGCGTCCTCGGGAAACAACTCGGCGAGGGCGCGGTCGGTCGTAAAGATGTCCTCGGGGTCGCCGCTCAGCGCGACCCACCGGAACGGCCCGCGCCCCTCGCAGAACTGGGGTCGAATGTAGGCGGGGACAAAGCCGGGAAAGTCGAAGGCCAAGGGCTCTCCGCCCTCGACGGCGCCCTGGCGCAGGTTGTTGCCGTAGTCGAAGACATGGCTCCCCGCGGCCTGGAACGCGAGCATCGCGCGGACATGAGCGGCCATGCTGGCGTGCGCGCGAGCGACGTAGTCCTTCGGGGCGTCTGCCCGGAGACGCGCGGCCGCCTCCAGGTCGAGCCCGGCGGGCACGTAGCCCAGGAGCGGGTCGTGGGCCGAGGTCTGGTCCGTCACCAGGTCGGGTCGAAAGCCCTGGGCGACCAGCGCCGGAAAGACCTCGGCGGCGTTGCCCACGACCGCGATGGACCGGGCCTCGCCGCGCTCGGCGGCCTCGCGGGCGCGACGAACGCCCGTGTCGAGGTCGGGCGCGAGCTCATCGAGGTAGCGGGTGTCGAGGCGGCGTTGAACCCGGCTCGGATCGACCTCGATGCACAGCGCGACGCCGCCCGCGAGGGTCACGGCCAGAGGCTGAGCACCGCCCATGCCGCCGAGGCCCGCCGTGAGCACGATTCGGCCCCCGAGGTCCGCGCGGCCGTAGTGTTTGCGCGCCGCGGCGACGAAGGTCTCGTAGGTGCCCTGGAGGATGCCCTGGGTGCCGATGTAGATCCACGAGCCGGCCGTCATCTGGCCGAACATCGTGAGGCCCGCGCGCTCGAGGGCCCAGAAGTTCTCCCACGTGGCCCACGCGGGCACGAGCAGCGAGTTCGCCAGGAGGACCCGGGGCGCGTCCGTATGGGTGCGGAAGACCCCGACCGCGCGACCGGACTGGACGAGCATCGTCTCGTCGTCCTCCAGGCGTTCGAGGGTGCGGACGATGCGGTCGTAGTCGGCCCACGAGCGCGCGGCGCGTCCGCTCCCGCCGTAAACGACGAGGTCCTCGGGTCGCTCGGCGACGTCCGGGTCCAGGTTGTTCATCAGCATGCGGAGCGCGGCTTCCTGTTGCCATCCGCGACAACGAAGCGTGGTGCCCCGGGGGGCTCGAACGACACGCGGCTCGGCTTCGGACATCGGGGCTCCTTCCACGAACTCGAAGTTCAGGCCTCGAGGGGGCCGATGACCGCCTCGACGGCATCGACGACGGCGCCGGACCGCACGAGGTCGAGCGCGGCCTCGAGGTCTGGGTACAGGACGCGGTCGTCGAACATGGGCGCAATGTGCCTGCGCACGACCCCGTGGGCCGCCTCGATGCCGTCGCTCGAGCGCAGCGGGCGTCGCAGGTCGATGCCCTGGGCGCCGCACAGCAGCTCGATGGCGAGCACGGTCTCGACGTGCTCGAGGACCGTGCGGGCCTTCCGCGCGGCGATGGTGCCCATGGAGACGTGGTCCTCACGGTTCGCGCTCGACGGGATGCTGTCGACGCTGGCCGGATGGCACAGGCCCTTGTTCTCGCTGACGAGCGCCGCCGCGGTGACCTGGGCGATCATGAAGCCGCTGTTCAGGCCGCTCCGGGGCGCAAGGAACGCCGGCAACCCGCTGGACAGCGCGGGGTTCACGAGCTGCTCGATGCGGCGCTCGGAGATGTTCGCGAGCTCAGCCAGCGCGATCGCGAGGAAATCCGCGGCGAACGCGACGGGTTGCCCGTGGAAGTTGCCGCCGCTCAACAGCTCCAGCCCGCCCTCGGTCTCGAAGGCCAACGGATTGTCCGTCGCGGCGTTGCACTCCCGCTCCACGACGCCGGCGCTGAAGGTCACCACGTCCCTCGACGCGCCATGGACCTGGGGCATGCAGCGCAGGCTGTAGGGATCCTGGACCTTGCCGCAGTCGACGTGGCTGGCGGCGATGCCGCTGCCCGTGGTCAATCGCCGAAGGTTCGAGGCGCTCTGCACCTGCCCCGGGTGGGCGCGCATCGCCTGTATCCGGGCGTCGAAA
Source organism: Bradymonadia bacterium (assembly GCA_049318805.1). Classification (GTDB taxonomy): domain Bacteria; phylum Myxococcota_A; class Bradymonadia; order UBA7976; family UBA1532; genus CANLBD01. The sequence goes on along the minus strand of JBMOFP010000059.1, from coordinate 22,964 downwards.
GCGCGAGACGTACCCTTCAGGGCGTCCAGGGATTGGGCCCCGGCGATGTCGGCCACCGCGCAGAGCCTGCGCGCCCGAACGAGCGAGAGGGCGAGGTCGGCCGTCATCGCCTGCGTCCCGTTGATCAACGAGAGGCCCTCTTTTGCCTCCAGCGCCAGCGGGGTCAGCCCGGCACGAGCGAGGGCCACCGCGCCGGGGAGTCGCTCGCCGCCGTGGAAGGCTTCGCCCTCACCGACGAGCACCAACGCCAGGTGCGCCAGGGGGGCCAGGTCGCCGGACGCGCCCACGGAGCCCTTCTCCGGCACGACCGGCACGACGTCCCGCGCCAGCATTTCGACGAGGAGTCGAGGCACGGCGGCCCGGACACCGCTGGTGCCGAGGAGCAAAACGTTGGCCCGCAGAAGCATCATCGCGCGGGCGATGGGCAGCGAGAAGGGGAGCCCGACCCCCGTCGCGTGGCTGCGGATCAGGTTGAGCTGGAGGCGCGCGAGATCGCCCTCGGAGACGCGGACCTCGGCCAGGGCGCCGAAGCCGGTGTTCACCCCGTAGACGTTGGGCGCGTCGCTGCCCAGCCAGCCGTCGATCTCGGCCCGAACGCGCGTGACGCGCTCTACGGCGTAGTGATCGAGCTCGACGGTGGCGTGGCCGTGGGCCACGTTCCAGACATCGTCGAGGGTGAGACGAGCGGCGCCGAGTGCGAGCGTATACACGCCCCGGGTTCTAGCAGAATTGTCACGCCGCTCGGAGGATCAATCGCGCGCGTCTGCCGCTCAGAATCCGCCGCACATCGCCTGGCAGAGGAAGACGTTGTCCTCGGGGCAGTGCAGGCAGTCTTCGGGGCAGGGACGCTCCGCGTTCTCGCCGTTGCGGGCGCGCTCGGCGACGCTCTCGGGCGACTCGTTCTCGCGATCGAACTGCCCGGTCACCAGCACGATCTGGCTGCCGCCCTGGAACTCCGCGATGTTGAGGTGGACGCGGACGTCGTCGAACCACTCCCGGGCGGGGCGCTGGCCGGTCACCTGCCGCACGACGAGGTCGTCGGCGATGCTGCCGTCGCCACGGACGTCGACGACGTACGCGCCGTCGTCGGCCGTGAGGTCGAGCGTGGTCACGGCCATCGAGCCGTTCTCGTCGACGCGCTGCGCGCCGGTGTCGTCGCCCTCGGTGCCGCCGCACGCCGTCAGAGCGAGCGCAGCACCCAACATCCAAACCGCCTTCATCGCCTTCATCATGGCTCCTCGCGTCGGGGGGCCGCATGCGTCTCCGACCTCGGCTAGACACACACGCACCACGGAACAGGTCTACTCTCGAGTACGGACGATACGGCTGTGAATGTCGCTCCGCCAGACCGTGGCCGCGCTTTTTCTGTTTGTCGTCCGTGGGCGGGTCGGCAGAGTGCGCTCGATGAACCGCACCACCGCCGTGCTCTTCGACCTCGACGGGACGCTCCTCGACAGTCGGGGAGACCTCGCCGACGCCGCCAACGCGACCCGAGCGCACATCGGGCTCGCAGCGCTGTCAGACGAGGCCGTAGAGGCCCATACGGGGAGCGGGATGATGGCGCTGCTCCGAGGTGTGCTGCCCGAGGTCGAGCCCTCGGCGCTGGAGACGCTGCGCGAGGTCTTTGTCGCGCACTACCGCGCGCACCTTCTGGATCGCTCGCGACCTTTCCCGGGGGTCGACGCGATGTTCGACGCCTTGGCCGGCGCCGCGCTCGGGCTCGTCACGAACAAGCCGACGATGTTCACGGCGCCTATCCTCGAGGGGTTGGGGTGGAGCGCCCGCTTCGGTGTGGTGGTCTGCGGTGACACGACACCCTGGAGAAAACCGTCGCCGGAGCCGCTCCTGCACGGGCTGGCAGCGCTCGGCGTCGGCGCGGACCGCGCGGTCTTCGTCGGTGATACGCCCATCGACGCCGAGACCGCGGCGGCCGCCCAGGTGGACTTCGTGTGCGTCGGCTGGGGGAGAGCCGCCGCGCGCACGGACCCGAGCCGTGTCGTCGCGTCGCTGGACGCTCTCCCGGCCGTGGTCGAGCGACTTCGGACGGCGCGGTGAAGTGATGCTGCGCATCATCGGGCATCGCGGCAGCCATTCACCGATCGGCGGGCCCGTAGAGAACACCCTCGAGGCGTTCGAGAAGGCCATCGTCGAGGGCGCGGACTGGATCGAGCTGGACGTGTGGCGAACGCGGGACGAGGCGCTCGTGGTCTACCACGACGCACGGCTGCCGGGCGCCGAGCGCGACCTCGCGGCCTCGACGGGCGCCGAGGTGCAAGCCCACCGGTTCCCGGGTGGTGCGCACGTGCCGACCCTGGCGGAGGCCCTCGAGCTGGCCCGGGGGCGCGTGCGTGTGAACGTCGAGATCAAGCACGGGGAAGCGCTGACGCGGACGCTCGCGACGATTCGTGCCCTCGGGGCCGAGCGCATGTGTGTGCTGTCGAGCTTCGTGCATCGCGCGATCTTCGAGGCCGCGGACCTTGGCAGCTCAGTGGAGCGCGCGCTCATCATGGGCGTGGATGACCCGAGCCCGTGCCTGTCGGTTCGGCAGGCGTGGCCTTTCTGGGCGCTCGAGCGCGCCGAGGCTCGCTACTGGCACACGCACGCGCGCCTCGTCGGTCCGGGCCACGCGGCCGCGCTCGCGGGCCTCGGGATCGAGACCCAGGTCTGGACCGTCAACTCGCCCGTTCAGGCGCAGGCGCTCGCGGCGCTCGGTGTGGCCGGCGTTTTCACGGACCACCCCGGCGCCCTGCGTCGCGCGCTCGAGGTCGGCTGAGCGCGGACAGGGCGCTCGCTCTCGTCGACGCCCACTCCGCCCGTCGTCAGGGGGCGGCGGATGCCGGCGCGGCGCTCGGGTCGACCGGTCGCGTTTGGCGGAGCTGCTGGAGCCGGTTGAGCTCGGCCACCACCTTGAGGTTCTCGGTCATCGTCTGCTGGTAGAGACGCGCCTGGTGAATCCGGGCCGTGAGCTCGCGCTCGAAGACGGTCGTTTTCCAACCGCCGCCCTCGCGCACGAAGTCCAGAGTCTCGTCCGCGCGGGTCTGAACGGTGGCGTGGTCCGCGTCCACCTGAACGACGTTGCGGGCGGACAGCCCGAACCCCAGGCCCTCGCTCGTATCCAGCTCGGCGAGGCCGCGGTCCATCAGCGCCGCGAAGAGCGCCTCGGGGGTCTCGGCGTCGAGCAAGCCCGGAGGGTAGGCCGCGCGTCCCGCGACCTTGTGTTCCGCGGGGTACTCGCCCTGGATCGTCTGACCCTGCGCCCGGAGCAGTCCGTGCAGTTCCTTCAGGAGCGTCGTGGTCTGGGCCGAGCAATGGGCGAGGATCGCGGGCCCGTCCTTCTTCATGACCGCGTCACGAAAGGAGTGGAGCGTACCGTCCGGCGTGGCCGGATCACGGTTCTCCTGACAGGCGACGAGGGTCAGGGCCAGAAGCAGGACGAGGTCCCGAATCCGGACCACGCATTCGGGGCGGCGGGCGCGCGGCATGGCGCAGCATGTCCCCGGGCGTCGGGCGAAGTCAACGCGGACCCGGGGCATGCGGCTTGCGGCTCGGGCGGGGCCTCGGCACACTCCCGACCCTGCCGATCGACTCGGCGGCGGATCGCGGGCGCCGAAGCCCGGTAGCGTGTCTTTGGGGGGGAAGTTCGAATCGTGCAGACGGAGAACACACCCGGGCCGGTCGGCTCTGAAGGTTCGGCCACGCCGGTGGGCCCCCAGGTCGAGGCCGTCCGCCTCAAGCAGGGCGAGACCGTCGGCTCGCGTTTCGTCATCGACGAGCGCCTGCGGGACGACGTCGTGGGGAGCATCTACCGCGCCGTAGATCAGAAGAGCGGGAAGCGGATCGCCATCGTGATGCTCGATCCCGCGCTGGCCGCGGACCGGGGCGCCACGGACGGGCTCCGCGCGCAAACCCGCGCCATGACGACCCTGGCGCACAAGAACCTCGTGAGCATCTTCGGCCTCGGCAAAGAGGGTCGTCGGCGATACCTGGCGCGTGAGTATGTGGACGGCCAGACCCTCGCGGAGCTCCTCGACAAGAAGGCCGAGGCGGGCCGCAGCTTCACCCTGAAGGGGGCCTACAACCTCGTCGCGCACGTCTGCAACGCGCTGCAGTTCGTCCAGCCTCACCTGGCCCACGGCACTCTCCGGCCGACCGCGGTGCTGATCAATCGAACGGGCCGCGTGAAGGTCACCGATTTCGGCCTCCTGGCGCTTCGGCCGGGTCTCCTGGAGCGCCGCGAGCAGCTCAACCGGTGGGACGCGAGCTGCTTCCCCCGGGTCGCCGCGGAGCCGAGTCCCCAGGCGGCGAGTGAGCGTCCCGTCGAAGAGGCCGAGACCGACGTCGCCATCGACGGTGTGCTCGACACCGAACCTCCCCGCGCGAGCGCGCCGCCCGCCGCCGCCGCGGAAGGGCTCGCTTCTCGGGAGGACCTGTACGCGCTCGGCGCGATGTTGTACGCGCTGGTCGTCGGTCGACCTTTCAACCCGGACGCGCCGGCGGTGCCGCCCGAGGTCGCGCGCCGCATGCCCGAGGGCTTCGAGCGTGTGCTGTCGCGGTGCTTCGGGAGTGATCCCGAGAGTCGCCACCGCGATCCGAGCGCCCTGAAGTCCGATCTTCTGACCGTGGTCGAGTCCGCGCGTGGTCTCGAGGGCGGGGCCGAGGGGGACGGGCTGAGTCCCGAGTCCTCCATCGTGGCGCTCGATGACGGCCGCGCCATGGACCCCGCGCCTGCGCGGCCCGCGGCGGTCGCACCGGTGCCCGGGAAGGCCGCGCCGCGAAAGAAGACGCGCCCCATGCCCGCCGTCGGTGAGGTGGGCGGGTTCGTGATCCCCGAGCTGCGCCCGGCGGCGAGCGTCGCGGACGACGGCACGACCCTCCGGTGGCTGGTGGAGAAGGCCGGCATCGACTACGGCCCGTTCACACGGTCGCAGATCGTCGAGAAGCTTCGCGGCGAGGAGATCGTCGCGGAGACGAACCTCTACGACATCGAGACCGACCGCCGCTTGCCGTTGTCCGAGCACGCGGTCTTCGACCAGGCGCTCGTCGAGTGGGTCCACGAGCGGGCCGAGCTCGAGAAGCGCCGCGCCGAGGACGCCCGAGTCGCGGGCGAGCGCCGCCGTTCACGATTCATCTTCGCCGTCGCGACGACCCTGGTGCTGGTCTTCGGGGGTGGCTTCGCGGCGGTGAAGGTCTACGAGAGCACCTTGCCGACACCGGTGAAGTCCCACCTGAACGCGCTCTTCGTGCCGTGGCAGGGGGCCTTGCCGCAGATTCTCCTGCCGGACGAGGCGGCGCCCGAGACCCCCGCGGAGGCCGTCGAGCGCCAGAAGGCCAAGGTCAACGCCGTCCTCGCGAAGAAGCGGACGGACGATGCGCGTCAGCTCGCCGAAGAGGCACGGCTCGCCGCGGCGAGCGAGCTGGACGGGACCTCGGGTGGCGGCACGGGTCGGTCCTTCGATCCGGCGGCGCTCAACACCGCGGTGTCGGCGCGGAACCCGCAGATCGTGAAGTGCCTCCAGGACGAGGTTCGGCGTGATCCCGCGCGCCGAAGCTTCGAGGTCAAGGCCACGATCTTGCCCCGCGGCGACATCATCAACGTACGGATGGAGGGCGCGACTCCGGCCGGCAGCACCTGCGTGCGCGGTGCGCTCTCCGGGGTCCGTGTGCCGGCCTTCGACGGCACGAATCAGGCGCTGAGCCTGCCCTTCTCGATCAATTGATGCGCGCCGCGTTCGCCCCTTCGATTGCGTCGGTGGTGCTCGCGATCGCCTGTTCCAGCGGGGATGGGGGCTCCAGTGCGGCCGGGGATGCCCGGGTACCCGTGGGCGGAGGCCCGAGCCCCGGAGGCGTCGCCGCCGGCGGAGCGGCCGGGGGCGGCAGCCTGGTCCCCCCTGAAACGGGCTGCGCGGACGACGACGGCTGCGCCCCCGGGAATCGATGCGATCGGGCGGCCGCTGCGTGCCGACCGGCCTGCACGGCCGATGCGGAGTGTGGGCCGACGGCACGATGCGCGCTCGACGCGGGGGTCTGTCGGGCTCTGCCGCCGTGCGACGCATCGACGCCGTGCGCCCCCGGCAGCACATGCACCTGTCGGGGTGTGTGCGAGCCCGTCGAGGGCACGCCGTGCATGGGCGATCTCCAATGCCCCGTAGAAGAGTTCTGTGATCTGTGCGTCGACGCGTGTCGGCCCCGCATCCTCCCGTGCGCGCGTTGTGACGAGGCCACGGGGGGCTGCGAGCGCCGTACGGACCGCTGCCTGCCCGTAGGCGCCGCCGGCCTCGCGCACTGTCTCCGGGGCTGCATCGACCAGAGCACGTGCGACGCGCTCGGCGCGGGGTATCTCTGCCGCCAGGTCGGCGACGACTCGGTCTGTGTACCGCCGGGCGCCGAGTGTGGCGTCGAGACGGGCTGCGCGTCCGACGCCGACTGCCCTCGGGGACGCATCTGCGGGGAGCGCGGTGTGTGCCAGCCGGGCTGTGAGGCCGACGTCGCGTGTCCCGTCGGGCAGGTCTGCGAAGCGTCCCGGTGTCGACCACCGTGCGCGGGGCCGGCCGACTGCCCCAACGGCGGCATGTGCGAAGCCGACGGCCACTGCCGTGTCCCCGGCGGCTGCATCACGAGCGCGGAATGCCCAGAGCGCGAGACCCACTGCGACCGCGCCGCCGGGCGCTGCGTTCCCGGGTGTGAGCTCGACGCCGACTGCCTCTCGGCCGCGGACGTGTGCGTCGACGGGACCTGCGCCACGCGGGGCTGCACGGGCAACTATCAGTGCGCCTTCGAGGAGGTGTGTGCCCTCGAAACGGGCCGCTGCGAGCCCGCGGGCGGTCGCCACTGCGAATCGGGCTGCGACCCGATGGACGCGGCCTCGTGCGGCCCCGGGAATCAATGCCTCTCGCTTCAGGACGAAGACGGCAACGCCCTCGGGGACTTCTGCTACGAGGCTTGCCAGGAGAGCCCCAACGAGTGTCCTCAAGGGTATCAGTGTCAGAGCCTCGAGCTGATGATGAACGAGCCGCCCGTCGAGCTGTGCGTGCGGCGCTGTGACCGGGAGCCCATTCAATGAGCGCGAAAGAAAAGGACGGCCCCGTCGGCCGTGACCTCCTCCGTCGAATGTTGCAGGGACAGGCGTGCGTCAAGGAGACGGGAGACCGCTACGAGTCCGACGACTCGGCGCACTTCGAGCTCCTGATGAAGGGCAGCGGTGCCCCCGTGCCCCTCGGCAAGACCGAGGCGGTCGAGCTCGGTGAGGAGTACCTGACGGCGTATCTCGCTGAATCGACTTACCTTTTGCCGTACGCCCTCGTCACCGGCGTGAAGTTCGTCTCGCGGGGCGAGGTCAAGCGGACGGGGGCGGGCTTCCTGCGTTGAGTCGCGGGCGCTTGCTCGTCGTGGCGGGTCTCATCGAGGGTGAGGTGCCCGGGCGGTTCCTCGTGAGCCGTCGACCCTCCGGGACCCACCTCGCCGGCCACTGGGAGTTCCCCGGGGGCAAGCTCGAGGCCGGTGAAGCCCCCGCCGACGCCCTCGTGCGCGAGCTCAAGGAGGAACTCGACATCGACGTCGTGGTCGGGGACCCCTACGCGGTCGGTCACCATGTCTACGAGGAGCGTGAGATCGTGCTTCTGGTGCTGCACTGCCGCCACGTCGGGGGCACACCGAAGCCGCTCGGCGTGGCCGAACTCGCGTGGCTCGAAGCGCGCGAGATCATCGCGCTGGACCTCCCCCCCGCCGATCGACCGGTGATCGAGCGCTTGCGTCGCGACTGGCCATGAACGCGCCGCAGCCTCTCGCTGAGCTGCACCTCGAGGACGCGGAGGCGACGCGGCAGCTCGGGGCGCGGCTGGGGCGGACCGCGCCGCCGGGCGGAGTGCTCGCGCTCGGGGGGGACCTGGGGGCCGGCAAGACCTGCCTCGCGCAGGGCCTGGCGGTCGGACTCGACGTGCGGGAGCCCCGGCAGGTCACGAGCCCCACCTTCGCGCTTTGGCATACCCACCCGGGCCGGTGTGTCCTGCACCACCTCGACCTGTATCGCCTCAGTGGGGTGGAGGAGGCGGACTCCATCGGTTTGGAGGAGGCCTTCGCCGACGACGCCGTCACGTTGGTGGAGTGGTACACCCACGTCCCGGAGCTCCTGCCCTCGGACCACCTCGTCGTGCACCTCTCACCGGACGCCGGCGGTGGACGCCGTGCGACGGTCTTCGCGACGGGGCCCAGGGGCCGCGCCTGGTGGGCCTCGGCCGAGGGTCCCGAACGCTGACGGCGGCCATGGCCCCAGCCTTGCAGACTCGGTCGCCCATGGCGGGAGTGTGCATCGACTGACGCTGGCGGGGACCTCATGCAAACGCCCTCGAGCGCGGAATCCTCAACGCCCCGGAGCCACCGGCCGGCGCGTCTCCTGGTGCAGCAGCGGCTCCCTCGCGCAACCGAACTCTACCTCGCGTCCTTGCGTCGGTCGGGTCGAACCGTCGCCCCGCTCGGCCGGGTCGGCGACGCGCCCGACGACTCGGTCGCCGCATTCGAGGGGCTGCTCAACCAGAGCCTCCGCGCGGGGCTGCGCGGGCCGGAGCTCCTCGCCTTCGCGTGGGGCGTGGTCGAGCCCTTGTGTCATTCGACCGTGCGGCGCCGCTTCTCGCGGGCCGGTCGCGCCCACGACACCGCGGCCATCGCCGACGCCGTGTCGGCCACGGCCGAGGCCCTGGCTCGAATCCTGGGCCGCGACGAACTCTCTCGCGAAGACTTCGACGTGCGCCTGTCCCTGATGCTGGGCATCGCGGACCACAAGGCGATCGACACCCTGCGACGCGATCGGGTGAGGGGAGCGACCGCCGCCCTCGACCCGGGCGTCGCCACCACGACCAGCATCGAGCAGGCCTGGGAAGAGCGGGCGCGGGCTCGCCGCGTTCAGCGTGCCCGAGCGCTGGTCTTTCGGGCCGTGAACGGGCTCCCGGAGCTCGAGCGTCGCGCGCTCTTGATGGTCGACGTGGAGCAGCGCTCCTACGAAGAGGTCGCCCATGCGCTCCGGCTCGGCGCGAACGACGTGGGGAACGTGTTGCGGCGCGCCCGGCGACTGCGGGACCGCGAGCTCCTGGGGCGCGACGCCACCGTCGATGACGTGGAGGCCAAATCGTCGAGACTGGGTGTGCTCCGGTGGGCGCTGGAGGTCGGCGCGCCCGTGTGCGGCCTCTGTGTCCGGCGACGCGGCCACCTGCACGGCGCCGAGGTCGTGTGCCCGGTCGAGCTGAGTCCCATCGCGCGGCCCGCCGATCTCGACGCTTGGCGCGGACCCGCGGCGCACGCATGATGGCGCCGTGGCGCGCGCGATCTCGATTCGTTGGAGTCTCTTCCAGACCTTCTTGCTGGTCGTCGCGCTGATCACGGTCTCGATCCTGGTCGCGAACGAGTGGTACGGCGCCAAGGCGGTGCGCTCTCTCGCCCGTGAGGCGCTGGAGCGCGCGGCCGCCCATGCGGACTCGGACCTGGCGCACTTCCTCGAGCCCGTCGGGGACGACCTCGAGAACGTGCGTCAGTGGACCCGGTCGGGCCTCTTCGATCCCGACGACAGCGCGCGCGCCAACGCGCTGCTCGTTCCCCTGATGGTGGCCAACCCCCAGCTCGGCATCTTCACCACCGGGGACGCCTCGGGCGCTCATTTTCTCCTGAGGCGCGAGACGGACGGCTGGTCGAACCGCGAGATGCGCGGGGACGCGCCCGGCGTCGCGCGGGTCGCGCGCTGGTCCGATTCCGCCGCGCCCGTGCAGTGGTCGACGCGGGCCGAGGCCTTCAACCACCGCGAACGGCCCTGGTACAAGCGGCCCATCCTCCAGCCCCCTGGGGCCCCGCACGATTGGACGAAGCCGTACCTCGCGCACGACTCGGGTCGACCCATCATGACGGCGGCCACGCGTGTCGAGCGGCCCGGGCGCCCACCCTTCGTCGCGGCCTTCCACGTCTTCATCGAGCGCATCTCGGCCTTCACCGCGGGCCTGGTCCCGTCTCCGAACGGTCAGGTCTTTGTGCTCGACGACTCCAGTCGAATGCTCGGGCTGCCACGCGACCCACGCTTCGAGACCCCGGAAGGACGCAACGCGGCGTTGCTCAAGCCTGCGCGCGACCTGGGGATTCCGGCCCTCGCGGAGGCCGTCGGGCGGTGGAAAGCACAGGAGAAGCCGCGCGCTCCGTTCGCTTTCGAGCTCGACGGCCGCACGTGGTGGTCCGGCTTTCGGCAGGTGCCGCTCAACGACCGTCGCTCGCTCTGGATTGGCACACTCGTGCCCGAGGACGACTTCGATGACGCGATCCAGGAGCAGCAGGCGGCCGTCGTCACGATCGGCTTCATGGTCATCCTCATCGCGGCCGTGCTGGCGTTCTTCCTCTCGCGAGCCTACAGCCGAGCGCTCCTGAAGCTGGTCGAGCAAAGCGCGCGGATCCAGGACCTGGACCTGTCGGCGTCGACCCCGGTGCGGTCGAGGCTGCGCGAGATCGCCCAGCTCGCTCAGGCGCAAGAGCGCATGCGCATCGCCCTGGATGGCTTCTCGCGCTACGTGCCGACGGAGCTGGTCCGCGAGCTCCTGCGACGGGGCGAAGCCGCCCGCATCGGAGGCCGCACCGAGACGCTCACGGTGTTCTTCTCGGACATTCGTGGGTTCACGACGATCTCCGAGAGCGTTCCGCCGGAGGCCCTGACGGCGCAGATGGCGGAGTACTTCGGCGAGCTCCTCGCGATCCTGACCGAGGAAGGGGCGACCATCGACAAGTTCATCGGCGACGCGATCATGGCGTTCTGGGGCGCCCCGGTTCCGGACCCCGAGCACGCTCGCCATGGCGTGAACGCCGCACTTCGCTGTCAGGCGCGCCTGCTCGAGCTGAATCGAGCCTGGGAACAAGAAGGCCGGCCGGCGCTGCCGACCCGCATCGGCCTGGCGACCGGACGCGTCGTGGTCGGCAACGTCGGGGCGCCGACGCGGTTGAACTACACACTCCTGGGCGACATCGCGAACCTCGCGAGCCGCTTGGAGGGCGCGAATCGCTTCTACGGCACGGACATCCTGGCCTCGTCCGCCGTTCGAGCCGCCGCGGGTGCGGGGCTCGTGTGGAGGGAGTTGGACGCCGTCGCCGTGAAGGGCAAGGCGACCGTGGTGCACGTGCACGAGCCTCTCGGTCTCGAAGGCGAGGTGCCCATCGAGCGCCTCGACTTTGCCGAGCGCTGGTCGCGCGCGCTCACGGCCTATCGGGCGCGGGATTTCGAGGGCACGCTCACTCTACTCGGCGAGCTGTCGGCCGCGCGTCGTGAGGACGTCTCGGTGGTTCGGCTCGAGGCCCTCGCGCGGCAGGCGCTGGTCGACCCGCCGCCCCCGGGCTGGGCGGGTGAGTCCACGCTCCACGACAAGTAGCGGCGCGTCGGTCCGCGTCAGTCGAGGAGCGTGCCGACGCCCACGAGCAGCTCGCCGGCCAGTGAGGGCGGCCGAGGTCCGTCGTGGGCTCGGCGCGGACGCAGGAAGGTGTTGAGGATGACGCCGTCTCGACGACGCACGTCGGGGAGCGACGGCGAGACCCGGACGTGGCGATAGCGCCCGCGCGTGCAGGCGAGGGCCTCGACGCCGCCGCGCGGTGCTCGGGCGACGACGATCGCCACACGCGGGACTCCAGGCTCCTCGTCGAAGAAGAGCAGGTCTCCCGGGCGGGGCGGCCCGCGCCGCTCGCGCGCCTTTTCGACCACCGCCTCCAGGTCCGCGGGTCGGGTCGAGACCGCACCGGCGGCGAGGTCCGCGAAGGCCGTGTAGACCAGGTCGAGATCGGCGGCGAGGTCGCAGACCCGTGGCGGCCCCTCTCGAAGGCCGTCGAGCCGTGTGACCAGGAGGGCCCGCTGCGCGTCGGCGTGCGGGTCCAGGGGATGTGCTTCATCGGAAGAGAATCGCGGCGCAGGCCGACGTGCCGGCTCGACCGGCGGTGGGACCGGTAGAATCGAAGCACAGCCTGAGGCCAGAAGGGCGGCCATCGCGATCGCAACCCACATGTACGATAGATTCGCACAGCGCGGGCGGCAGGCAAAAAAAAAGCCCCGATCGAGGACACGATCGGGGCCTGGGTGACCCGTAGGGGATTTGAACCCCTATTACCGACGTGAGAGGCCGGTGTCCTAACCCTTAGACGAACGGGCCATGGCTGGGGGACTAGGATTCGAACCTAGATAAGCGGAATCAGAATCCGCTGTCCTGCCATTAGACGATCCCCCAATGGGATGTCAACGCGAGTCCCTTCCGATGAAAAAGATCCACACCGCGTTGTCGTAAGCCGACACATTGAGGCCGCTCCACGGGCTCACCGCGGGGAGCGGTGCGTGGACGGCGCGCACATCCGGCAGATCGACCAGCGAGTGAAAGACCGCGCGCCGACCCCCGAAGTGGCCCTGCTTCTCGTACCACGCTCGGGTGGCCTCAAAGGACAGGGGAGAGCGCCACCGGCCCTCGTCGGCCCGTTTTGTCCCTGAAGGGAGCGGTGGACGCGGCGCTTCGGCCGAAGCCGGGCGGGCGACCACTGCGCACATCAGGAGCGCAACGGCGGACGGCTGTATACCGATGCCGGTCACGACGCGCAACCAAATTCGGACGAAACCGTATCGGCGCGGCGACCTGTGTCCTGAGGGGTGGGTCACGGCCGGCCGACCCGGGTGGGCGAGGACACCCCCCGCCCATGGCCGCGGACGAAATGATTCCAATGTTTCTGAATGCTCTGCATGTTGGTCTGGTTCGTGCACTGGCCGTGAACGCAGCGTGATCCAGCGGAGGCCAGTATGCGCGTCGTCTCGGGCGTGGTCCTGTCAGTCATGTGCTTTGGCGGCGCGAGCGCTTACGAGCTCAAGCGAACGGACTCAGGGGCGTCCATTCGGTGGACCCGTATGCCGGTCTCCTATCACATCGCGGACCAGGGCGCGCGCGACCTGGGCAAGGCGGCGACCACCACGGCCGTCCAACGCAGCCTGGCGTCCTGGTCGTCGACGTCGGGGGCGCGCATCTCGGTCCGCTCGATGGGCGCGACCTCGAAGCCCATCGGCTTCGTCCCCGGGGCCGAGAACCAGAACACGATCGCTTTCGGGCGGGATGCGTGGGCCTTCGAACCCGAGGCGCTGGCGATGACGATCACGGCCTATCGGCGGGACACGGGCGAGCTCGTCGACGCCGACATCATCGTGAACGAGCGCCACTTCACGTGGGGTGATGCCGATCCGAGTCGCAATGACCTGCAGAACGCGCTCACCCACGAGGTCGGGCACTTCCTGGGCCTGGCCCACTCAGACGATCCGGAGGCGACGATGTACGCGAGCGCGGTGCGGGGGGAGACGGCCAAGCGCACGCTGAGTGACGACGACGTGGCGGGCGCCCGTGCGCTCTACCCGGACTCCGGCGCCGGTCGAATCGCCCGTGCGTCCGGCGCGGGTCGCCTGCAGAGGTCAGGCGCCGGGGCGCTCGAGACCCCGACCCCGCAGGACACGGAGACCGCGGAGCCACCGCCGCCGGAGGTTCGTTTCACGGGGTGCGCGCAGGCGCCGACGACCGGCGCGTCCGCGGGTGGCCTCGCGTGGCTCCTGCTCCTCGGTCTCGCCGGACGGCGCGCGCGGTCCAGCGCCGGCGCGGTGATGCGTCGTTGCGCCGCGGTCGGCGTCGCGACGCTCGGTCTGCTGTGCCTCGGCGTCCAGCCCGCCGGCGCGACCTCGCTGCGGGCGCCCTCATTGGAAGGGCTGGCGATGCGCGCGACCCTGGTGGCCCGGGGTGTCGTGACGGAGCAGAGCGTCGTGACCCAGGGCGGGCTGGTCTTCACGGACTCGGTTCTGGTCATCGAGGAGTGCTTCAAAGGGGACTGCGAAAACCGTCAGGTCGTCGTCCGCACCCTGGGGGGCGAGCTCGGGGAGTTCATCGTCGAGGCCGAGGGCGTCGCTCGTTTCGCGCCCGGGGAGGAGGTGCTCGTTTTCCTCGAGCCGCTCGCCGGGACCGACCGACTTCGCACGTCCGGGCTGGCGCTCGGGAAGTTCCGCGTCGAGCGCACGCAGGGGCGGGTCGATCTGGTGAGGGACCTCGAGGGGCTGCACCTTCTCGGTGAGGGCATGGAGGCTGTGCACCTGGAGCCCCGTTTGGCCCTCGAGACCATGTCCACCCGACTCCGAGATGCCCTCGCGCCGTGACGGCTTCTGGCGCCCGCGGGCGCGTGTTATATGCAGCCTCCGTTTTTTCCGGGCGGTGTGCCGCGCGGACCTCGAGGAGGCTCGGATGGCTGTGGGTAGGGATGGGAGCCCGCGTGAAGCGGGCACGACGGTCGCGTGCGGTTCATGCGGTGCGTCGTACGGCGCCCGTCACGTCGTCTTCATCGATCGAGCGCGCGACGAGGCGCTCCTGCGTCGGTTCATTTCCGAAGGGTTCGCCGCGACGGGCACGACGGAGTGTCCGCGGTGCGGCACGGTGCACGTCATCGAGGAGGCGCTGACCGTCCTCGACACCGACGCGGATCGACTCCTCGTTCTCGCCCCGGCGCACCGCCGACATCGGGTGCTGCAGCTCACGGCATCGGCCCTCGACCTGCTGGCCGGTCAGGCTGTGGACTTCGTGACGCCGGGACTCTCGAACCCGAGGGTCCTCTTCGAGGTCTCGGCGTGGGCGCAGGCGCTCGGTCAGGGGTCGGCGCCCGCGCGACGGAGCGCCGAGCTCCCATTCGACGAAGATACGGACGGTCCGCGCGACGCGACCGCACGCGTCCCCGCCCTGTCGGACGCGGAGATCGCGTCGCAGCGAGCGACCCGGAAGCTGGCGGCCGCGCGCCCGTCCGGCTCCGCCCTTGCGGCCCCGACGGTCCCCGAGGTGCCCGCGGTCGACGCGCACGCGACGGCCTCCGTCGACCTGTCGGCGGACGGCGGGATGGCTTCCGTGGAGCGGCCGACCGACAGCGCAGAGGTCTCGGCGTCGTCGTCGACGCAGGTGAAGGCCCGGCAGGCCGTCGCACCCGCAGGGACGGGCGCGTCGCGTCTGCTCGAGATTTTGTCGCGCACGCCGACGCCCGAGGGCACGTCGCCGCTCGGCGGTTCGACGGTCAAGGGCGAGGCCCCCCGCCCGCCGCAGCCTCGGGAAACGGGATGGAATCGGGCGCTCGACGATGGCTGGTCCACTGAGCAGCCGACGGATGCGCCCGCGAACGAGGATCCGACGCACGTCGTCTCGGTCGAGCAGGTCACGAGCGCTCGACCCGCCGCGACGCAGCGACCCCGGTCGGGACCGGCCTTCGACACCGCGCGCGCCGAAGGTGGACACACCTATCTCCAGGTCGACGGCGGACGCGTGCAGGCGGTCGCGTTGGTGGAGCTGACACGCGCCAATGCCTTCGCCCAGGGGCAGGTCTCGCTGGCGTTCCAGTGGCACACGACCCCGCTGGGACCGGCCCTCGCCCTCCTGATGACCCGGCGAGACGGCCACGAGACCGTCGACCACGTCGTGTGGTGGATCGCCCCCGCGACCGAGCTGGGCCGGGCCGTGCTCGAGGCCCTGGCCGCGGACTTCATCGTCGACGTCGTGCTCCACCTGGATGGCGGCGCCTTCCACGCCCGACGCACCATTCGAGAGCCGCTGGAGCGGAACGTCGAGAGCGCCCGGACGTTCATCCGTGAGCAGCCGAGCATGCCGGACGCGACCGCGCTGCGGCGTGTCGTCGAAGCCGCGGACTTCGACCTTTTCGGGCGGCTGCAACACAACTTCCACGTCGACAGCTTCGCCGAGGTGCGCACCGCGTCTGAAGCCCGCCTCGCCGTAGGGATCGTGTCGTACTGGAGCACGCCCGAGCGCCGCGACTACCTGCTTCGAGTCAAGTCGTTCCCCGAGGTGTGGTTCGACCAACTCACACGTCGTGTGTCCACCGCGGCGCTCGAGTTCGGCATCGCGCTCGAGCCCGGACTCCGCCGTCGGGCCATCGACTCCGGTGTCGCGGAGAACTCGACGACGCTCGTCCGCGCTTCGTTGGCGAACTTCGCCGAGGTGTGCCTGAACCTGAAGCCGAACGAGCTGGACGCCCTGGACACCTGGGACAACTGGGCCGCCCTGATGGCGCTGGCCGACGAGCTCGATGTGCGGGTGCCCGAGGACATCGAGGCGCTCGCCGCCCTGGCGATGGAGCGGGCTCGAGACGCGGCCCAGGCCGGCGAAAGTGTCGACGGGGAGCTGGCCGACGAGTCCGTGGAGCTGGACGCCGGGGACGAGCTCGCCGAGCTCAGCACCTCGGAGCTCGCCGGGCTCCTTTACGACACACGCCAGCGGTTCGATGCGGCCTTCGCGTTGTTGCATCGCGGCGAAGCCGGGCAGGCCTCGAGCCTCTTCGAGGTGATGCGGCGGATGTCCAGGGAGCAGCTCCTCCGGGCCGTCCCGCTGGCGCTCGCCCATGGACCGACGTTCGAGGCCGCCTTCATCGGGGGCATCCGCTCCCAGCGGGTGAGCCTTCGCCTCGCCTCGGCCCTGTTCCTGGCGGAGATCCGGTCCGAGCGCGCGATCCCGCGGCTGATCGAGACCATCCCGAGGGCCGGCATCGACGAATGGCAGTTCGTCGCACGCGCGGCCGCCCGGCTGGGACGAAAGATCATCCCGGCCGCGCTGCAGCGCGCCGCCCTGGATGGGGATCCGGGCGAGCGCCTGGCCTTTACCCTCGCGCTCCTCGGCCCCGAGGCGCGGGGCGCCCTCTCCGCCGCCCTCGATCGCGAGACGAGCGAGCGCGCGAAGACCTGCGCCCACAAGGCCATCGACCGCGCCGGCGAGGTCAGCTTCGGCGATCCCGCGGACTTCTCGGAGCGCCTCGCGGACGCCTTCCAGGCCTGCGGGCCGGACGCGGTGGGGCCGGACTTCGAGGAGGAGCTCGCGTCCATCGAGGTCGGGCCCGCGGCGAGCGCGAAGGATCTCGAGGCCGATGTCGATCTCGACGATTTCGAAGAACCCCGGGGGCGCTGAGGTCAAGACACGTGCGAATCGGCATCATTTCGGACATCCATGCGAACCTCGAGGCGCTGCGTGAGGCTCTCGCGGCGCTCGAGCTCATGGGCATCGACACGGTCATGTGCCTGGGGGACGTCGTCGGCTACGGCGCCGAGCCGAATGAGTGCTGCGACCTGATTCGACGCGTCGCCCGGGCCACCATCCTCGGCAACCACGACGCAGCGGCCTGCGGTCGCATGGACTACAGCTACTACCGGGCCCCGGCGCGGCAGGTCCTCGACCTGCACGCGCGAACGCTCAGCGCCGAGAACCTCGAGTGGCTCCGGAGCTTGCCCTACACCTACCAGCTCGAGGACATCGCGTTCTGCCACGGCTCGCCGGCGGCCATCGAGGACTTCGAGTACGTCTTCGTGACCGACCAGGTCCGGGAGCTCGTCGCCCGGTACGACGAGTTTCAGCCCGTGACGTTCATCGGGCACTCGCACCTCTGCAAGTCGTTCAGCTTCAGCCGAGAGGATGCCAACGAGGTCCTGCACACGCGCTTCGTGTGCGCGCCCGAGCGGCGGTACATCGTCACCGTCGGCAGCGTGGGACAGCCTCGAGACTACGACAACCGCGCCTGCTGCGGGCTCTACGATACCGAGACGCGTCGATTCGAGTACGTCCGGGTTGCCTACGACATCGAGGCGGCCGCTCGGAAGATCTACGACGCCAACGTGGCGGTCGCCTTCGGCAAACGCCTCTTCCTCGGCGTTTGAGCCGATCGACCTCAGGGCACGGCGGCGAGGTGGCCGCTCTGCTCGAGGAGCGCAAGGCGCCTCTCTCCGTCCGAGAGCAGCAGGTCGCCCCCCTGCGAGACGAGGAATGCCGAGACCTCGAAGCCCTCGATCGCGAGGGTCGAGATGACGTGTCCGTCCGCCGGCCGGACGATGCGCAGGCCGGCCCCCGGCATGAGCAGGAGGCCCCGCGCCGGCAGTGGGGGCAGCGGCGCGAGCTCTCGCTCCGGGTCGCCCCACCCGGGGAGATGCCACACCGTGGCGCCGTCGTCGAGGTCCAGGGCGGTCGTGCGCCCTCCGGCAGCGGTGACGGTCACCAGGCCGTCGTAGACGCCGAGCGCGGCCCGGGCGCCCGCAAGTGTGCGTGTCCAGAGCGGCGCGCCGTGCTCGACGTCGAGCACATGGACGATCGTGGAGTCGTCGAGCTGGGTGTGCAGCACGAGCCGTCGTCTCACGATGGACGGGCGCCCCAGGAGCGCGCCGGCCAGCGGGCATGACCAGACCGCGTGGCCGGTCGAGGCCTCGTAGGCGACGAGCGTCGAACCCAAGCCGCGCGCCGCGCCGATGTAGACCCGGTCGCCTTCGACCCTCAGGGCGCCCGGCAGCGCGCCCGGCATCCGCACTCGGAGCCGCTCCACCCCATCGTCGAGGTCGAGCGCCCGCCAGAATCCATCCTCGGACGTCAGGTGCAGCGCCTGTGGTCCAGACGCGACGCCGAGCACGGCGGGCCAAAGAACGCGCGCCGACCAGCGCCTGCGCCCGGTGTCGGCGTCCAGCGCGACCACACGCCCGTCGTCGTCGGAGAAGACCCAGACCGGACCGGCATCCAGGGCGAGGTCCATCCGCTCGGCGACCGTCGACGGGCGGGTTCGCCAACGCATCACGCCCGTGCGGGTGTCCACCTTGAAGAGGCGGCCGAACGCGTCCACGAGCGCCCCGGAAGGTGCGCCGCCGCACGGGCGGTGGGCGCCCGGCCAGGCCCAGCGGTCTCGACCGGTCGCCAGGTCGAGCGCCCTCGTGCCCGCGCGGGTCTCCACGAGCGCGACCTCCCCGTCGGCCGAAAAAGTCGTCAAGCGAAATCGCTCGAGCGTGCGTCGCCATCGAACGCGAAACGCGACGTGATGAAGACGCCCGACGGGGAGGGGGGCGAGCGTTTCGGCCGGCGAGGTCGCGACCCGCCACGCGGCGAAGGGCAGGACCTTCGTCGGTCGGGGGGCCGACACCCGGTCGGGCGCCCCGAGCGCGCGCGCCCAACGGACCAGGCGGCGCACCTCGGCGCGCTCGTCCTGAGTCTGGGGGAAGTCGAGGGCCTGCGCACAGGCGGTCGCGAGGAGAAGAAGGCCCTCGGCCCCGAGGGTCGCCGATTCGAGCACACCATGGGGCTCTCGCCGCTCCAGGACGAGACGGCCGTCGGGGTGCAGTGAGAGCCGAAGCTCCCCCCCCGTGGGCCCCGGGATCGGGAGCCCGACCCTCGCGGCGCGTCCGGCCGCTCGACCTCGCAAGAGCGCCGTGAGCGCGAGGCACCAGCTTCGCGCGTCCGTTCGACCCCGGATTCGAACGTCGGAGAGCCCGGTGGAGGCGGTGAATCGGAGCGCGCGCGTCGGCAGTGGGACCGCCCGACGCGGCGAGGTGCGGCCCGACGACGCGTTCACGTCCGGCAGGTCGAGGGCCTCGATCCGGGCGCGCAGGTCGAGCGCGTCGAGGGTCGTCGCCTCGACGAGGGACGCCCCGTCGGCGCGCACGACCTCGGCCCGAGGCCACACCGGATCGCCCCAGAGCACGAGGCGGGCGCCCCCCAGGGGGACGGTCCTGCGCCGAAGTCGGCCATCGGGAGACGGCACGAGCGCGGCGGACAGGCGCCCGACGGCGCGCCGCAGGTCCTTTTCCACGAGGTCGACCCGGCCCGGACCCGGTGCCCAGAGAACGATCGACGTCGGACCCTCGAAGTGTACGCGCAACACGGGGTCGAACGTCGCACCGACGATCTCGCCGCGCAAGCGCGTGGCGGCGACGACTCTGCTATGCTCCGCCGCCGCTCCAGCGGCCTACGGAGGGTGTGCATGCAGCGTGTCCGCACGTCGGAAGACCCATTCGGCGCTCGTCTCGTCGCGCTCCTGTCGGAGGCCGGTCGGCCGCTGAACGTTCGGCGCATCGCCAGCCTCGGCGCCGAAAGAGGGCTCTTCGACGATCTCGAAGCGGCCGAAGCCGAGGTTCGCCGGCGGCTCGACGCCGGCCTGCCCGCTGGGATCCGTCAGGTGCGTCCAGGTGTGCTCGCCTTTGCCGAGGTCGGTGAGACCGAGGTCGTCGAGACGGCGGTCGTGACCGAGGCCCCCCCAACGGTCGGGGGGGACGACGACGACGAGGCGGATGAGCGTGGGGGACGACGACGTCGGCGTCGGATGGTCGATCTGCTCGGAAGCGGCCCGGCGGCCGCGCCCGTCTCGCTGGACGAAGCGGTTGCGGCGGCCGAGGCGGCGGACCAGGACCCGGAGGCGGCGCACGCGCGGCTCTGGGCTGGACTGCGTGCACGGGCCGCCGCGCTCATCGGGGCGATGCCCGACGACAGACCCTCGCGGTCCGTGCCCGCGGGCCCGGCCCCGTCCACCGCCTCGACGAGGCGCTCCGAGGTTCAGCGGCCCGCGCGAACACCCGCCGCGACCGTGCCCGAGCCTGTCGCGCCGCCCGCATCCGAGGCGCCGCCCGAGCCCGCGGTCGCCGGCCCCGCCGTCGCGGACCCCATCCGCGACCGGCTCAAGGCACGCCTGCGGTCCCGCAAGCCGCCCGTCACCGAGGTCGAGACGATTCCGCCGCCGGGACCGCCCGCCGTCGCCGCCCTCGACCCGACGCCCTACCTCGAGCGGCGTCAGGTCGCCGCGCCCCCGCCCGAGGCCGTCGAGCGGCGAACCCCCACGCTCCCCGAGGCGGAGTTCACTGGGGTCGCGGCCGAGGTGATTGTGCTCCTGCGGTCTCGCGGTGAGCGCATCTCCTTGACTGGGCTCGCCGTCGCGCTCGACTACGACGACTCGCTGGCTTCGCTGCGCGCCCTTCTGCGCGCCGAGAACGCACGCCAAGTGCAAAGCGGACTCCGGGCCCCTTTCACCTGGCCCAACGAGACGGACATCGGCCTCTCGGAGTGGGGACTGCCGGCCCGTTACCTCGAGCTCGAGCAGACGCTCGGCGCGACGCTCGCCGAGATGCGCGAGGTCGCTCGCCGCGAGCTCCTGGCCCGCGTCGTCGCCTGCACGGACGAGGTCTTCGAACGGATCGTGCTCGAGGTCCTGGGGCGCGCGGGGCTCGAGGAGCTGGCGCCGGTCCATCGCCAGGCCGGCGGCACGCTGGCTTTGCTGGGACGCCACCGCATCCTCGGCGACGCACCCACCGCGGTGCTGGCCCGTCGCTCCACGGGCGTCATCAGTGCCGCCACGCTCGAGGCGCTGCGCGGCGCGCTCGCCGACTTCGGCGCGACCCACGGCGTGGTGCTGACCTGCGGGACCTTCGACGACGCCGCGAGAGCGTCCGCGGCACGTCTGGAGCACGGCCCGCTCACCCTCGTCGACGGGCACGGCCTGGCGCGGCTCCTGTACGCGCACGGCGTGGGCACCCGCACGCACGCGCCGGTCCTGCGTGTACCGGACCCGTCGTTCTTCGATGCCCCCTGACGGTCGTCGCCGGCTTCCGCCCGCGCTCCTGAAGGCGGTCCTCGCCCTCGGGGTGACGCTCGCCGTCTTCGGCGTCTCGAGGTTCAGGGGGGGGCCCAGCGGTGACGCGAGCCCCGGAGCCCCAGACGATCGGGCGCTGGTGCGCGCGAACCTCGCGGAAACACTTGGATTGTTGCTGGGTCAGGCGGTGTCTCCGGACGCCGTGGAGTGGGCGGACGCCCCGGGGAACGACGAGGCCCCGTCGGCGCTGGGCTCGCCGATCATCGTGTGGTGCGTGGCCCACCCCCCCGGTGAGGCCGCGGTGGACGTCTTTCGGGTCCCCATGCGACTGGGTCGAACAGGCATCCCAGTCTCCGTCGGTGCGCCGGTCAACGTGTCGCGCACGCCCCACGGCGACGAGCGCCTTCTGGCGTGGGCGCCGGAGCGCGCGGTGTGGGGTGTCGGCCTCGACGGGCACCTGACGACGCTGACCTACGTGGACCTCGGGGTCGACACGACGCCGACCGAGTTGGGCTTCGCGACCCGCGCCCTCGCGCGCGTGGCCGCACGGCAGGCCTGGGGGCTACCGCGGTCGCCGCGTCGACTGGACGTACAGCTCGTCGAGCCCGCGCGGGGCGTGACGGCGACGCTTCTGCCGGAGGGGGCCACGCTCGCGTTGAGCCCCGAAACCACGCTGACCCTGAACGCGAAGACCGGGGCCCTGGAGCCCGCCGGGTGGGGGCGTGTGCAGACCGGCTCCGCGGACTCCGGGGAGTGGCTCTCGCTGCTCGCAGACACTTTGCGGCACTCCGCGCTGGTCGGGACCGCCCGCGTGGTCGCGCTCGAGGCGTCTCTCTTCCAGCTGCGCGACTGGATCGAACGCGCGCGCCACGCGCTCTTTCCCACCGCGGCCGACCGCGAGCCCGTGGGCGCTTCCGTGGACGTGCCGTCGGCGCACCTCGACCAGTGGCCGCCGCCTCCACTGCCCGTACCGGGCACCGTGCCGGGCTCCGAGGCCTTCGAAGGCGAGGGCGCGTGGGCCTCGCCCGTGCCCGAGCGAACGACGGTGCTGCGTACGTTTCTGCGGGTGGACCCCGCCCGACCCTACGAACGGGTCTACCTCTTCGCCTTCGACATGCGCGCCCTCGCGCTCCGCTTCGTCGCGGGTACGCGAGACCCGCGTTCGACGACGGGCGTCCGAGGCACGGGGCGCATCGTCGAAGAGGACAAAGCGGGGCTCGTCGCCGCCTTCAACGGCGGCTTCAAGATCGAGCACGGTGCGTTCGGCACGGTCGAGTCGCGCGGGGTCGTGATCCCCCCGACACCCGGCTGGGCCACCGTGGCCGTCGACGCCGACGGACGCGCGCGCTTCGGCGTCTGGGACGTCGACGGCGCCCTGCCAGAGAGTGTGTTCTCGCTTCGCCAGAACCTGCCCCCGCTCATCGCCGACGGCCAGGTGAACCCGACGCGCGTTCGCCAGTGGGGCCAGTTGGTCGCACGGCTCGACGCGGAGCACACCCCGCGCTCGGCGCTGGGTGTCTCGGACGGCGGCATCCTGCTCTACGCGTGGAGCCTGGCGGCGTCGGCGGACCAGATGGGCT
>JBMOFP010000058.1:0-32976 GCA_049318805.1 Bradymonadia bacterium | reverse complement strand
TTGACGCTCTTCGGCGGCTCCGCCGCCGCCCAAACTGAAACACCCAGCACCGACGCCCGCATCGACGCGCTGGCCGCCGAGGTCTCGCGCCTCAAGGAGAGCCTCGCCGTTCCCGAGACCGAGGCCCTGCGCAGCCGCTACGGGCTCGGGCCGGCGGCCTCGAAGGTCTATGGACAGGACGGCCTGTCCATCGGCGGCTACGGCGAGTTCTTCTTCGGCCACTCCCTGGGCGACGCCGACGAGCGTAAGCCCCACAGCGGCGACGTTTACCGGTTCATCACCTACCTCGGGTACAAGTTCGACGACCGCGTGGTCATGAACACCGAGCTCGAGTTCGAGCACGCGACGACCGAAGCGAACCCCGAGAACGGCGAGACGGGCGCGGTCTCCGTCGAGTTCATGTACCTCGACTTCCTGCTCTCGCCCTACGCGAACGTGCGCGCGGGGCAGGTGCTGATGCCCGTGGGCTTCGTCAACGAGATGCACGAGCCGACCACCTACCGGGGCAACTTCCGACCCAGCATCGAGCGCCAGATCATCCCCTCGACCTGGCGCGAGGCGGGTGTGGGCCTGCACGGCGAGACCCCTTTCGGCCTCTCGTACGACGCCTACATGGTGAGCGGCCTCAGCGCGAAGGGCTTCGGCAGCAAGGGCGCGCGCGGCGGCCGGCAGCACGGCAACCACTTCGTGTGGGAGGACAAGGCCTTCGTGCTGCGGCTCGACTACGCGTGGGACGACACGGTCCTCGTCGGCGGCAGCTTCTACACGGGCGGCGCCGACCACGACCCCACGGGCGACCTCGAGGTCACCCACACCCTCTACGAGGTGCACGCGCAGGTCCGTGCGCGCGGCGCACAGGTTCGGGGCCTCTTCGCGCGCAACTCGACGAGCGGCGCCGACGAATTCGCGAAGGCCACGGCCGAGGATCCGGCGACGGCGACACTGCCGCCCGAGGCCCAGCAGGGCTTCTACGTGGAGGCGACCTACGACGTGATGCCTCTCCTTCAGCCCGGGACGGCTCAGGGACTGCGGCCCTTCGCCCGCTTCGAGAAGTACGACCTGAACGCCGAGGTCAGCTCCGGGGCGACCAAGAGCGACGCGCTCGACCTGACCGAGCTCTCGGCGGGCGTCGAGTTCCTGCCCAACCCCGACGTGGTCGTGAAGGGCGAGTACAACCAGGTCACCACCGCCGAGTCCGGCGCCGAGGCGGTCAAAACGATCCGCGTGGGCGCGGGCTTCATCTTCTGACCATGTCCGTCTTCAAACGACTCTTCCTGGCCCTGTGTGTCGCGGTCTTCGGTGTCGCGCTCCTCGGCGTGTCGGCTGAGGCCGCGGTCTTCCACTCCCGCGAGAGCGCGCTCCAAACGGCGTTCCCCGGGGCGGACCGCATCGAGCCGACGCACCTGTACCTGTCCGACCAGGACGCGGCGTGGATCGCGACGCAGTCGGGCGCGCAGTTCGACGAGCGGGTCGTCACGGCCTACGCGGCCTACAAGGGCCAGACCCTTCTCGGCCACGCCTTCATCGACAGCCACCGAGTCCGCACCCTCAACGAGACCGTGCTGATCGTGGTGTCGCCCGACGCGCGTGTGACCCGCACGCTCACGCTCGCGTTCCACGAGCCCGCGGAGTACCAGGCCAACGAGCGCTGGCTGCAGGGCTTCGTGGGCCGCACCCTGGACCCCGAGCTCGCCATCGGCCGTGGCGTGGACTCGATCTCGGGCGCGTCGATGACGTCTCGCGCCCTCACGACGGCCCACCGCCGCGTGCTGGCGCTCCATGCACGGAAGCTCGCTCCGGAAGCCGGGACGAACTAACCTCGGGCCATGCGCTTCGTCGTGACCGGGGAGTGGAGCAGGAACGCGCTGCTCCGACTGATCGTCGCCCTCTTCCTGGGCTACATGGTGCTCTTCCTCGTCTCGTCGGCCCTCTTCTACTTCATGAAGATGGACCTCACGCCCGACTCGGTGGCACGCTACTACCTGGGCGAGCCCGACGTCGAGTTCGGCCAGCCGCCGAGGCCCCTGGCGTCCCTCGTGGAGACGAGCCACATGCACCTCTTCGCGATGGGCATGTTGGTGATGGTGCTCACCCACTTGCTGCTCTTTGTGCCGATTCGCTCCGGCCTGAAGGCCCCCCTCGTGGTGCTCACCTTCAGCTCGACCCTGCTCCACGAGGCTGCAGGGTGGCTCGTGCGCTTCGTGCACCCCGTCTTCGCGTGGTTCAAGGTCGGGACCTTCCTGCTGATGGAGCTCACGCTCCTGGGGCTCGTGGTCCTGCTCGGGGTGTATGTCGTCCGCCCCGGTCGCAACGCCTACAAGGACACGGCGGAGACGTAGCCGTCAGGGAATCAGGGCTTCCTGCCACCGCGGATGCGTCGGTGCGGGCAGCAGGTCGGTCCGGAATCGACGTGTGTCGTAATCCGCCAGAGGCAGGCCCAGGGCGGCGTCGAACCCCGGCAGGTCGAGGCCGAGGACCACACACGCCGCGAGGTAGAAGTCCTTGCGGGTCGGGCACGGCGGGACCACACCCACATAGACGGGCGCCGGCGTCGGGTGGTGCAAGGCGCACCAGGTCGCCTCGACGGCGTCGTCGTAGTGCAAAAGCGACAGCGTCCGGTCCGGCGGCCCGAGGGGTGGGCGACCGCGTTTCGCGAGGGCCGAGAGCGGGCCGCGGCCGCGTTTGTAGAGGCCACCGAACCGCAGGACCACGCCCCGCTCGCCGGCCCATGCGCGAAAGAGCGACTCCCCGCCGGCGATGGACTGCGCGTGGGTGTCGAGGCCGGGGGGGGTCTCCTCGTCCACACGACCGCTGGCGAGGCCGTAGTAGCCCGTGGAGCTGATGTAGACCGCCCGCGCTGGCTTCGCGCCGACCTGAGCCAGGGCGGTCACGCAGGCCGTCAGCGCCTCGTGGCCCGGCACGCAGAGCAGCAGGAGGTCGTCTTCACGGACCTCGAGCGCGGCCGAGCCCGTACGCGGCTCGACGCCGCCCGCCCGTAGGGTCTGATGTCGATCCTCGCCGCGCGTGAAGCCGAGCGTGCGTGTGCCCTCGGCCGCGCCCCGCAGTGCGACGGGCCCACCGAGCTCGCCGGCGCCCCACACGATCAACCGCGGCATGGCCTCAGCCCGCGCGGCGCCGTCGCCGAAGCCCGAGCCCCAGGACGACGAGCAGCGCGCCCAGCGGGGACGCACCGCGGGTGGAGCCCACGCTGCAGCCCTCGTCGTCGCCCGAGTTGGCCGTCCGTGTGCCCGTGCGCGGCACGGCGTCCGGGTCGTCTTCACGCACGCCCGGCCCCGGGTCGCTCGGGGGGGCCATGGGCCCCGGCCGACCGGGGTACGGTAGGTTCGGCTCCAGCGGGTCCAGATCGGCCACGAAGTCGTTGGGCAGCGGCACCTTCGGGGCCACACACGACGGCAGCACGCGCGTCACGACGCCATCGGGGGACCGTTCGACCTGGGCGACGGTGACGAAGCCGACGTCGCACCGGCAGCTCGCGGAGCCGTTCAACGACACACACTCGCCGTTCGCGCCGCACGGATCCTCGGCGCAGGGGTTCATGAACGGATCTTCCGGGCGCGTGAGGGCGGGCGCTGTGAAGTTCAAGCGCGCGTCGGCGCACCCGACCCGCGCCCCGCCACGGGCCTCGCCGTCGAGCATCGCGCGGGCGAGGGTGCCCTCGGCGCACGCACACCCGACGGCGTCGAAGCCCTCTTGCTCCGTGGCCACGGCGGCGCAACGGCCGGCTTGCCCACAGGCCGCGAACTCGCACGCATCCGCGGCCTCGAGCTGGCCACCGCCGCCCGGGTCGTTGCAGTGTTCGACCGCGGTCTCCGGCAGGTCGTGCACGTTCGAGACGTCCCCGCCCATGACCCGGTGGAAGATGGGGTCGATGTCCATCTCCTCCGGGGAAACGCGGGTGTAGAGGCGTGTGATGTACGGCTTCGACCCCACGAGCGCCGCGAGCGCGTCCCGCGCGTCGATGGCCTCCTGACCGGCGAAGTCCGGTACGAAGGACGACGCGATTTGCTCCGCGAGGTCCTTCGTGGGCTGGGCGTACTCGGTCACGAAGGCCGGCGCGTCCTTCTCGTCCACGAGGCGCGCGACGAGCGCCGAGTAGTTCGTCTGCCACGTCCAGGCGTCGAAGCGCACGCGCTCTACGGGCACCTCGAGGTCGGGCACGTTCATCGGGCCGAAACGGCCGTCTCCCAGGACCCACACCTTCACGCCCATCTCGAGCAGCGCGGCGACGGCCGTGAGACGCAGCGGCACCGCGGGGCCCTGGGCCGCATAGCGCATGGAGATCGGGCGAATGGCCGCGACGTCCTGGTCGGGCAGGAGCTTCATCGCCAGGAACTTCAGGCCCTCGTTCGCGTAGAGCGCGATGAACGGCTCCATCGCCTCGGGGATACGGAAGTCGTTGGTCCGCAGCCACTCGACCAGCGCGTCCGGGTCGCGGGACTCGATGGTCGCCGTCTCGAAGGGCCCGACAGCACGGCGATCGAGCACCATGACCTCGCCATCCTCGTCGGCGTTGGGCGCGCCCCCGTCCGCCGCGGCGTCTCCCCCGAACTGCGGCAGACACTGCCACGGCGGGTTGTAGACGGGCTGGGTCGCCAGATCGAGCGCCTGAAAGGCCTGCGGGTAGAAGGTGTCCAACTCCGGGACCGAGGGCACGGGCACGACCCACGCGAAGTTCGTGCGGTCGCCCTGGTACTGGATCTCTACGATGGCGCGCAGGGTCGTCTCGTCCTCCTGGACAAAGACGATGCGCTCCGCTTGTTGGTCCACGGGTGTGGCGCTGCAGAAGAAGCCCCCGCAGGCCGAGGCGGCGGCCGGCACAAGGCCGATCGTGGCGGCGAGACCGAGGACGAGGCGGTTGAGGCGAGACGAAAGGTGCATGCGGGCTGGGCCTTCCTGCGGGGCGATCGGGGTCGAACTCAGTGACGACGGCGGCGGAGGAGCGGCAGACCGACGAGCAGCGCGAGGGCGCCGAGGGCGGGGAGTCCGCGCGCCGCGCCCGGGGTGCCGACGCTGCAGCCGTCGTTGGAGAGCCCGCCGGTGCGCACGCTCTTGCCCGGGTAGGGCAGCGCGGGCTCGGGGAGGGTGCGGCGATAGAAGGTGTCGGGCACGTCTTCGTCGGGCGACTGGCAGGTCACGACGGGCTGCCCGTCCACGCCCGGCCGGGCGATGGCGACGAAGCCGCGGTTGCACTGGCACGTCTGCGAGCCGTTGAGGCTCAGGCACGTCCCGTCCTTGCCGCAGGGGTCCTGCGCGCAGGCGTCCGGGAGCGGCGGCACGCCGATGAAGTCGGGTGTGTTGTCGCCGGGCGTCAGGTCGGGGAAGTTGAGCCGCGTGTCGACACAGGAGACCCGCGCACCGCCGGGGGCCGTGGGGTCGGGGAGCACGCGGGCCGTGGAGCCGTCCACGCACGCGCAGGCCGCCACGGGCTCGGCGGCGACCTGGGGGCTGCTGCGCACACCCGTGCCCGGCGCGGCGCCTTCCGCGCTCACGGTCTCGTCACCGTCGGTGGGCACCGAGACCGTGACGCAGAGGCCGCCCTGGCCGCAGGCCGCGTAGTCGCACGGGGTGCCGACGTCGATGGGTTCGCCGCCGCCGCCCTGCTCGTCGCAGAGGGGCACGTTCGCACGCTCGAGCTGGCGCTCGCGCGGCACCGCCGGGGCGCCGGGCGCCGTCACGAACGAGAGGTCCTGGGTCATCTCTTCGGGCGAGAAGCGGCCGTAGAACCGCGTGAGGTGGGTGACACCTTCGAAGAGTCCGAGGGCCGCGGCTTGCGGGTCCTCGGTGTCGCCCTCGGCCAACCCGGGGAACGGCGAGTTCAGGATGCTCTCGCGGATCGGCGCGGCGTCCCCCGCGAAATCCACGACCATGCCCTGGCCCCCGGCGGCGTCGATCGTGCGCGCGACCAACGCGCCGTAGTTCGTCCGGCCCGAGTTGAGGTCGTAGCGGAGCTGCGCGGTGTCGACCTCGAGCTCCGGCTGGCCCTTGAGGCCGTAGCGCTCCTGGCCCAGCAGGAAGACCTTCACGCCCATCTCCGGCACGGCGGCCAGCGAGGTCAGCCGGAGCGGCACCATGGGGCCCGCGTCCCGATACACCATCTTCAGCGGCTTGATGGACTCGAGACCTTCGCCGGGGAGCAGCTTCGCGGCCACGAAGTTCAGGCCCTGGCCCACGTAGAGCGCGATGAACGGCTCCATGGCGGGCACGATGCGGTACTCGTTGACGCGCAGCCACTCCACGAGGTCCTCGGACGAGGTCGTCTTGACCGTCGTGACCTCGTAGCCGTCGACCTCGCGGCGGTCGATGACCTCGACCGTCTCCGAGCCCTGGGGCGCCGCGTCGTCCTCGGCGGAGGGCGGGCCTCCGGGGCCGGTGGCGAAGTCCCGAAAGCCGCACTCATCCGGCAGCAGCCAAACGGGCTCGGTGGCCAGGTCGAGGGCGTTGAACGCCGCCGACGGGAAGGTCGTGGTCTGGTCGAAGAGGTAGCCCGACGGCACCGGCACCACCCAGGCGAAGCCGCCGGGATCGCCCTGGTACTGAATCTCGACGTAGCTTTCGACGGTCCGTTCGTCGACCTGGCGGAAGACGATGCGCTCCGCCTCCTGGTCCACGGGACTGCGGCTGCAGAAGAAGCCGCCGCAGGCGAAAGCGACCGAGGGCGCGAGCGCCGTGAGACCAAAAAGCGCGAGCCGCGAAGGAAGGGTGCGCATGAGAGCTCCTGGGGTTTCGGATGCCGGTGGTCGACACGTTAGCACGCGACGTGCCACGCTGCCGAGGCGCGAGAACGCTCAGCGCCTCGGTCGAGTGTCCCGAAAATTCGTGTCCCGGACGTCCAGAATTTCGACGGATCCGCCTCAGCGCGTGTGGCGTGCGCGCCACGCCTGGGTCTCCGGGGCCTGACGCAGGCGGTCCGAGGCGGCGCAGAGCGTCTCGAGGAGCGCCGACGCGGCGGCGGGCTGCAGGCGTCCGTGTTCGAGGGCGACCCACACCATGTCGAGGGGGGTGTCGTGCCGGGTCACGAGCCGCTCGAGCAGCGCCGGCAAACGCGGGGCGTCGCCGAGGTCCAGGGCGAGCCCGCACGCGAGGTTCAGGAGCTCGGGCCAGCCTGCGGCGTCGTCGGCTTTGTGCGCCAGCACGCTCAGAAACGCGGCGTAGGCCTCCCGGAAGCGCTGCAACGCGACGAGTGTATGCCCGAGCTCCTCGTCGATGCGGCTCGGTTGGGCCCGAACCGCGGCGTAGGCGCTGGGATGCGGCATCGGGAACGCCAGCGAGGCGCGCGCGTTCTCCAGGCATTGCAGCGCATCCAGGGGCTGCCCCGCGCGCCGATTGAAGGTGGCCAGCGCCACCCAGACCTCGGTATCGCTCCCGAAGTGCGCGAGGTGTTCGAAGGCGCGCGCGAGTAGGTCCGGCGTCACACCGTCGGCCATCTGACTGGCCTCGAGGGCGCCCACGAGCATCTCCGAAAGGAAGTCGGGGGCCGCGCCATTGCGCCAGGCCGTCCAGCCCAGCGTCAGGCCCTCGCGATACTGCGCCGCCGCCTCGGCGGGCCGCCCGAGCAGCCCGTACTCGCGCCCCAGATAGAAGCGCCAGCGCGGGTCCCGGGGCTCGTCCCGCATCGACGCCTCGATCAACGGCAGCGAGCGCTCGGCCTTCTTGCGGTCGCGGTAGACCCGCTTGTCGTACCCCAGGTGCACCACCTCGAGGGCGGGACAGACCCGAGCCTGAATCCTGGGGCGCGTGGGGTCGAGGGAGCGGAGCTGATTGTGCACGCGCCCGACGTAGGCGATGCGGTCCGGCGCGTTGCCGAAGATCCGCACGCTCTGGAAGCGGGAGATGACCTGGCCCTCGAGCGTGACGTTGACGACCGGCAAGGAGAGGCCCTCGCACGGGAAGTCCGGCCCAGGCGCGAGCAGGGCCCGCACCGCCGCGGGGTCCGCGCAGCGAAAGCGTTCGTCCGCGTCGAGCACGGCGACCCATTGGCCGCGCGCCTGGCGGAGCGTCTCGTTGCGCGCCGCGGAGAAGTCGTCGCACCAGGCGAAGCTCGACACCCGCGCCCCGAGGTCCCGCGCGATCTCGACCGTGCGGTCCGTGGAGCCCGTGTCGACGACGACGAGCTCGTCGCACAGCGGCAGCGCGCTTCGGAGCGCGTCCTCGAGGAACGCCTCCTCGTTCTTCACCATCATCACCAGAGACAGCAACGGCGCGCTCATGGTGCGCCTCCGCCCTCGGTCGCCGACGGCCACAGATCGGTCCGGGCTTCGACCCAGGGGCCGAGGGCCCGACGCGCGTCGGTCCAGCGGGGCACCGCGTCGGCCGGCAGGTCGCCTGGGACGAGCCCCCGAAGGACGAGCGCCGCCCAGTCGACCTCGGCCGGGGCGCCGTGGCGGCGCAGCACCTCGGCGGTGAGTGTGTTTACGATGGGCGGCACGTGCTCGCCCTCGGGGCGTGTCGCGGTGTCGAAAAAGTAGCGCGGGTACAGGTCTGGGCGGGCGTCGGGTTCGAGCGCCGCGAGCAAGCGCGCCGCGACCTTCGTGGCGTCGCAGTAGGTCTCGACGTAGGTCCGGCCCCGCGCGGCGAGGTCGAGGCGCAGCTCGCGGTTCGTGAGGACCCGCCGCAGCTCGCGGTGCACCGTGTCCGGCGTGATGTGCACGACGGGCTTGCCGTGGGGCACGGGCAGGGCGAACTCCGTATTGCCCGTGAGCACCGCGCACCCGCTCGCCATGCCCTCATGTGCGAGGATGGCGGGGTAGAGCGACATCTGGTCGAGCACCACGTCGGCCGCGGCGAGCTCCTCGACGACCACGGCATGGGGCAGCGACTCGAGGAGCCGGAGCTCGAAGCGCACACCCTCGGCGCGCACGCGGTCCAGAGCCTCGAGCAGGTCGGCGGTGCGCTTGAAACCCCGGTGCGAGGGGGCATGGACGACGACGGGCACCTCGCGCCCGGGCACCTCGAACCGGAAGCGCGACAGGTCCAGGGGCGCCGGGATGGAGAAGTACGGCCGGACCGCGTGCCCCATACACTCCGGCACACCGAAAATGGCCGTGGACCAGCGCTCGGCCATCCGCACGTTGTGGAGTTTGTTCGACAGCGTGTCGTGGTAGGGCCCGCGGGACACGAGGTCGAACCGCCGGGTGCTCGTGTTGCGCAGGCCGCGATCGTCCACGGCGTCGGGCAGAGTCGAGCCCGCGGCGCGCCACATCGGGCCCGCCGCGCTCCAGTGCCGGGACTCGCTGCCCGGCAGCCACGACACGATGCGCACGCCCGCCTCGGCCAGCATCGGCAGGTCCACGTTGCCGGGGGCGAAGCTCTGGGCCGCGACCACCACAAAGACGTCGAAGCCGGTCAGATAGGCCCGCGCTTCGGGTGTGAACTCGAGGCGGACGTCCCCGTCGGGCGCGACCAGGGCGCGCGAGCCACCGACGACCTCGGGGGACGCCCGGTCCGGGCGAAAGGCGCCGTAGAAGCGGTTGTCGGTCGTGAGCACCGTCTCGACCTCGTGCCCGAGGCCACGCAGCCCCAGGGCCAGGTGCTCGACATACCCGGCGATGTTCTCCGTACCGATCAGGACCCGCAAGCGCCGTTCGGGCCGCGCGGACGGCGGTCGAGGCGGGGACGGCTCAGGCGCGAGCAGGGTGGGCCGAAAACCACCGAGCAGGGGTGCGTCCCGCAGGCCGGGATCCGCCGCCGCGAGGACCGTCGAGGCCCAAAGGGTGGCCGGGTGCTGGCGGTCGCGCATCGCCCGGAGGCGCGCCACGACCTCGGGCGCAGGCACCGAACGGGCCTGGGACAGTCGTGCCACGACGAGGCCGAGGTCGCGGCGATCGGCGCTGGCCTCGGCGGCGTTCCAGGCGGCGCGGAGTGTCTCCGGCTCGAGGGGCGGATCCGGCGGGGCGGCGCGCAGAGCCCGAAGTGCGGCCCGGTCGGCGGCGGCGGTGTCTCCTCGAGCGCGTTCGAGGGTCGCGCGGCACAGGTGGACCCAATGCGGTTGCTTGTGCAGGCGATTCGGGCGGAGCCACTCGTCTGGAGCCAGGCCGAGCTGGTGCTCCACGGTGTCCAGACACGCGGCCGCGTCGTCGTTCAGCTCGGCGGCGAGCAGCACCTGGGCCACGCCGAACCACAGCTCCGGCGCATCTCGAAACCGGTCGAGGAGCGGCATGACCAGCTCGAGGGTCGGCTCGAGACCGACGCGCGTCGCGCACACACACTCCAGCAGGACACTCGTCGCGTCCACCAGCGTGCGCTGCGTCCAGGGGAGCGTGGCCGACGAGAGGCCGCGGACGGCGTTCGCCAGGTGCACGAAGGCGCCATGGGGATCGCCCGAGACCGCGAGCGCGCGTCCGACGAGGTAGGCGTCGAGGGGCGTCTCCGGTGAGGGCGGCGGGGGGACATCGCTGTCCGTGGCCTCGATGCGGGCTGCCCAGGCGGGCGTCGCGTCGGGGCAGAACGGACGCACCTCCCCCGGCGGCGCGGGCTCGAAGGTCGGGGCCCCGGCGGCGAGATCGAGCAGCCGCACCTCGCGCCACGCCGCGTCGGGGCGGACGATGCGCACGTGAGACGCGGCGCCGGTGTCCGTATCGGCTTCGGCGCCTTGCACGAGGCGCTCGCCCTGTTCGAGGAGCACCACACGCACCCGCGGGCTCGCGGCCGTGAGGGCCTGCCACTGGGCGTGGGCCGGGGCGTTCTGATCGAGCGGAAGTATTCTGAATTGCTCGGGAATTTCCGGCCTGGGCGTGGCGGCCGCCCAGCCGACGAGGCACCCGTCCGCCGGCCCGAGGGCGGCAAGGTCGGCGGGGGAGGGTACGCGGACCCATCGGACCAGGCGCAGACGCGCCGCGACCTCGTTCATCTCGGCACCGTCCGTCACGGCGCGAGCATCCCCCAGGGTCTGCGGCGGGGCAAGGTCACGGGCCGGGGACCTGCACGCGCGCGACCTCGTCCGGTGGGCAAGACCACACGGGCACGCCAGGACATGTCGTCCTTCGGATGACCGGCCCGCGCCAGGACGCCGGGAACACGACGACTCTCTGAAGCCCGCGTCTCGCGAGAGAGCCCGCGCTGCGCACCCTGACCGCGCGCCGCCGCCTTGTCAGTCGGGCGTTGAACATGCTACGCGCCGGGCCTCGATGCGAGGCGCCGCAGACATCGCGGGGAGCGGACAGGACCCCGGCGCGCCGGTCGCGCTGGACGGCGGCCCCGAGGCCCTGCTGTGCCTCCACGGCCTGACGAGCTCACCCTACGAGATGCTGCCCCTGGCGCGCGCGGCGAGCGAACGGGGCTGGGCGGCGTCGGCACCCCGGCTCGTGGGCCACGGGACCACGCCGGAGGCCCTGGCGCACACCTGCTGGGCGGACTGGCTGGGGGCGGCCCGACGCGCCTTCGACCTACTCGCGGCCCGACATGAGCGGGTCTTTGTGGCCGGCCTGTCCATGGGCGCCCTGCTCGCCTTGTCTCTGGCGCATGAGCGCGGGGCACGGGTGGGCGGCCTGGTGCTGATGGCGACGCCCCTGGAGCTCGACTTCCAGACGCAGTGTGTCTTGCGCCTTGCGCGCTTCTTCCCCTTCGCCGACGCGCTGCCCTTCGTGCGCAAGACGGACGGCCCCGACGTCTCCGACCCCTCCGTCGCCGCGTCCATGCCGTCGTACGATCGGGTGCCGCTCGCCGCCGCGGCGACGCTGCTCGATGGACAGCGCACGGCGCGCGCCTACCTGCCGCTCTTGAGGGTGCCGACCCTCGTCCAGCACGGGCGCAACGACCACGTCGCGCCCGTGGCCAACGCCGCCGCGGTCTTCGAGCGCCTGCGGGTGCCGGAGCGGCGCGTGATGATCTACCCCCGGAGCTGGCACATCCTGCCCCTGGACGTGGAGTCCGAGGCCGTCGTGGGAGATGCGCTCGGTTTCCTCGACGCCATCGCCGAGGGTCGCGACCCGCGCCGAACCCACCTCAGGGAGGACCTCCGATGAAGCAGTACGTCATCGCGATCGACCAGGGAACGACGGGCTCCACGGTGCTCGTGCTCGACCGAAACCTGCAGGTCAAGGGTCGGGAAACGCGCGAATTCACTCAGCATTATCCGCATCCTGCGTGGGTCGAGCACGCGCCGAGCGACCTGCTCGACTCGGTCTCCGAGGCGCTGCGGGGCGCGCTCGCGCACGCAGGGATCGACGGCCACGAGGTCGCGTGCATCGGGATCACGAACCAGCGTGAGACCACGCTCGTGTGGGACCGTGCGACGGGCGATCCGATTCACCGCGCGATCGTTTGGCAGGACCGTCGGACCGCGGATCGGTGCGCCGCGCTGCAGGCCGCGGGTCACGCGGCCCTTTTCCGACACCGCACCGGGCTGGTGCTGGACGCCTACTTTTCGGGCACGAAGGTCGCGTGGATCCTCGACCACGTGCCCGGCGCGCGGACGCGGGCGGAGCGCGGCGAGCTGGCCTTCGGCACGGTCGACTCCTTCCTCGTCTGGCAGCTCACGGGCGGTCGCCAGCATGTGACGGACGCGTCGAACGCGAGCCGCACGCTGCTCTACGACCTGCGGGCCTCGCGCTGGGACCCCGAGCTGTGCGCGTTGCTCGGCGTACCGACAAGCGTGCTGCCCGAGGTGCGCAACTCGAGCGAGGTCTACGGCACGACTCTGGGTGTGCCCGGTCTGCCGGACGGCATCCCCGTGGCGGGCATGGCCGGGGACCAACAGGCGGCGCTCTTCGGTCAGGCGTGCTTCGACCTGGGAGACGCGAAGTGCACGTACGGCACCGGCGCGTTCCTGCTGATGAACACCGGCGACGTGGCCGTCGAAAGTCAGAACGGCCTGGTGACGACCGTGGCGTGGCAGCTCGACGGCCGCGTGACCTACGCGCTCGAGGGCTCGGCGTTCATCGCGGGCGCCGCGGTGCAGTGGCTGCGCGACGGCCTCGGCCTCATCGAGACCGCCGCCGAGGTCGAGGCGCTGGCGGGGCAGGTGCACGACTCCGAGGGGGTGTACTTCGTCCCGGCCCTGACCGGCCTGGGCGCGCCCCACTGGCGACCGGACGCGCGCGGCGCGCTCACGGGCCTCACGCGCGGGACGACGGCCGCCCACGTCGCGCGGGCCACCCTGGAGGGCATCGCGTTCCAGAACGCCGACATCCTGACGGCGATGCAGAAGGACCTGGGGCGCCCGCTCTCGAAGCTCAAGGTCGACGGCGGCGCCTGCGCGAACAACCTGCTGATGCAGTTCCAGGCGGACCTGCTCGGCGTGGAGCTCGTTCGGCCAGCGATGGTGGAGACGACCGCGCTCGGGGCCGCGTGCCTCGCGGGTCTCGCCGTCGGGGTTTGGTCGGGTCTGGACGATGTGCGGCGCGCGTGGCGCGAGGACCGCCGCTTCACGCGACATCGCTCGACCGACGACGTGGCGCGACGGCTCGCGGGCTGGCAACGGGCGGTCGAACGCGCCTGAGAGGCTCAGTTCGTGGCGACGCGCTCGCGACGACGCGGCAGCTCGAGAGGCACGAGCAGGGGACCCTTGCCCGGCGGCGCATACAGGCGTGTGTAGGCGGCGTAGCTGCGCAGGACTTTGCGGGTGTAGCCGCGGGCCTCGTCGTAGGGGATCTCCTCGACGAACTCGTCGGCGTCGAGCGCGCCGAACCGCTTGAGCCACTTGTCGACGGCGCCGGGGCCCGCGTTGTAACCGGCGATGGCCAGCGCGGGGTGGTTGTCGAAGCGGTCGAGCAAGTGGCGCAGGTACGCGGCGCCGTACTTCACGTTGTTCTCGGCGGTGTAGACCGTGCGGAGCGTCGGCGCCCGCTCTTTCAGGAATCGGGTCGCGACGAGCTTCGCCGTGGGCAACAGCACCTGCATCAGGCCGTGGGCCTTGGCGTGACTGCGTGCCGTGGTCCGGAAGCCGGACTCCTGCCGCATCACGGACCAGATGAGGAGCGGGTCGACGCCGCGGGCCTTCGCCTCGCGGTCGACCAGGTCGCTGAAGGGTCGGGGGAAGGCTGAGAGCCACCGCGGCCAGGCGTTTTTCTCCGGGGCGACGTCCAGCGGGTCCCCGCCCTGGACCACCCAGTGGGCGAGCGACTCGTTGCCGGTGTCGCGATAGAGCGCGGAGAGAAGCAGCACACCCGAGACGCCCAGCGCCTTCTGGTCGAAACGATGGCGGAGCTGGACGCGGGCCTCCTCGGCGAGGCCGATGCGCCAGAGCGTGAGCGCACCCCGCGCGCTCGGCTCCACCTCGGTGATCTCCTCGGGCAGCGGCGGACGAGGCGCCTCGAGCCGCGAGGGGGGGGGGAACACGGCTTTGGGGTCTTCGGTCGTGACCCGGAGCCACGTGGTCGCGAGGGTCGCGTAGTACGACAACGGCCAGTGGCGCTCGATCTCCATGAACGCGGCGCGCGCCTCGTCCAGCCGGCCGCGGCGTTGATGTACCCGGGCGCGCCAGTAGGTCGCGCGCTCCGTGAACGTGCGGTTCGAGGTGTCGCTCGCGCGCGGGTCGGCGGCCTCGACCCGGGCGAAGTAGCTGTCGGCCTCCTCGAGCTGGCCCTCGCGCCAGGCGATCCACCCGAGGGAGAAGAGCGCCTCGGCCCGTTGCGCCCCCATGTCGTGATGGCGCGCGAGCAGTCGATCGAAGAACCAGCGCGCCTCGGTGACACGACCCATGCGGCGGGCCATACGACCGGCCTCGAGCAGCGCGTGGGCACGTCGATCGGCGGCGGCGCCGTCTCGACCGACGATCCGGTAGACCTCGAGGGCCTCGTCGAAGCGCTCGACCTTCCGCAACGCGCGCGCCTGCAGGTCGAGCAGGCGGTCTCGAATCTCGGGCGCCGTGACCGCGGGCAGGGCGGCCACGACACGCTCGAGTACGAGGGCGGGCTTCCGGTCGAGCTGCGCCTGGCCCTCGACGAGGGCATCGAGTCCTTCGAGCGCGCTGCCGTAGCGAGCGCGCGCGGCGTCGCGCAAGGGGGCGAGGGCGGCGGGGCTCTGGCCGGCGCGCTTGCGCAGCGCGCCCACGAGGTCGTCGAGAGTGAGCGGGGACCGCGGATTCGCATTGGCGTCCGTCGTGGCCGAGAGCAAGGCCGGCTCGACCTGGCGCGCGGCGTCGCTCGAGGGCCAATGCCGCCAAACGTGCGCCAGCCGGTCGAGGTGGGCGGCCCGGTCCCCCGTGATGCTGAACGCGACGTCCGCCTCGATCCGCGCGAGTCGAGCACGGTCGAAGCCCTTGAAGGCGCCGCGGGCCACACGCGGGAGGAGGGTGGCGACCTCACCGGCCGAGCCGGTCCGGAGCGCCCGGTCGAGGACCTCGAGGGCCACGGGCACAAACGCCCGGCTCTCCTCGGGCAGCCCCTCGAGCAGCGCCTCGGCGTCGTCGTAGTTGCCGTCCCGCACGGCGGCCCGCGCCCGTTCGGCCTGCACGACCTCTCGAAGTTCAGGGAGGAGCCGCACCGCTTCGTCGAAAGCGCGGCGCGCCGTGGCGGTGTCGCCCTGTCGTTGGGCGATTCGACCGCGCAGATACTGGGCGCCGCCGACCACTGGGGAGTCCGGTCGACCCGCGAGCCATCGCTCGACCTGCTCCCGTGCGGGGCCCAGGCGCCCCTGCTCGAGGGCGCGCTGGACGGGCTCGAGGGCCGGCTCCAGCTTCGCCAGCGGTCCGCTCAACGTGGTCGAGGTGGCCGGCGCAGGGGTCGACACGACCGCCGGCGCGCCACTCTCGACCGCGGCGAGGGCGGGCAAGGCCGTCCAGCAAAGGAGCGTGAGTCCGAGGCGAAAGGGGCGGGTCATGGTGTCTCCAGCAGGCTCGATCCACCGTGACCTTAGCGTACCGCACGGCGCTTGGAATACAAAAACCTACATTGGAGCTAAATCAGTCCGGCCTTCTCCAAAGCGTCGGCCACCGTCGCGGCCCCGATGAGCTCGATGCCCGGTCTCTTTTCGAGCCGGTCGAGGTTGCGCGCCGGCACGATCGCCCGCACGAACCCGAGCTGGTGCGCCTCGGCGACCCGCGCGTCGGCGCCGACGACGCCGCGCACCTCCCCGGCGAGGCCCACCTCACCGAAGACCACCGTGCCCGGGTCCGGCGCGCGGTCGCGGAGACTCGAGGCCAGGGCCGTGACGAGGGCGAGGTCCACCGCGGG
Source organism: Bradymonadia bacterium (assembly GCA_049318805.1). Classification (GTDB taxonomy): domain Bacteria; phylum Myxococcota_A; class Bradymonadia; order UBA7976; family UBA1532; genus CANLBD01. Next base: position 16,846 of record JBMOFP010000058.1, on the reverse strand, counting down.
CTCGTCGAGCTTGAGGCCGCCCGCCACGTTGACGAAGACGTCGCATCCCGAGAAGAAGAGGCCGGCCTTCTTCTCCAGCACGGCCAGCAGCAGGGCGAGCCGCGCGCTGTCGGCGCCGATGGCCGTGCGCCGGGGTGTGCCCAAGGGCGTCGCCGCCACGAGGGCCTGCACCTCGACCAGGACCGGCCGGGTGCCCTCGTAGCTCGCCGCGACGACGGAGCCCGGCGCCCCTGTGACCCGCTCCGCCAGGAAGAGCGCCGACGGGTTGCGCACCTCGTCGAGCCCCTCGGCGCGCATCTCGAAGGTGCCGATCTCATTGGTCGAGCCGAAGCGGTTCTTCACGGCCCGCAGGATCCGGAAGGCGTGGCCGCGCTGTCCTTCGAGGTAGAGCACCGTATCGACCATGTGCTCCAGGACGCGCGGACCCGCGATGGCGCCATCCTTGGTGACGTGGCCGACGAGGAAGGTGGCGATGCCCTTGCCCTTGGCCAGGGCGAGGAGGCGCGCCGTGACCTCGCGGAGCTGCCCGACGCTCCCCGGAGCCGAGCTCAGCTCCTCGGTGTAGAGGGTCTGGACCGAGTCCGCGACGAGGACCTGCGGCTTCACGGCCTCGATGTGACCCTCGATGCGCTGCAGGCTCGTCTCGGCCACCAGCCACAGGTCCGGGGCCTTCGCGCCGATGCGATCGAACCGCATGCGGGTCTGGTGCGGGCTCTCCTCGCCGGTGACGTAGAGCACCCTGAGCCCGGAGCGCGCGAGCTGCTCGCTCGCCTGGAGCATGAGCGTGGACTTGCCGATGCCCGGATCGCCCCCGACGAGCATCAGCGAGCCGGGCACGAGGCCACCGCCGAGCACACGGTCGAGCTCCCCGATGCCCGTGCCCCGACGGGGGACCTCAGTGCCGTCGATGTCGATGAGGCGCTTCGGTGCCGTGGCCACCAGCGCGCCGAAGGCCGCCCTCGCATCGGCCTTCGCGTCGGCCGCCGCGACCATCTCTTCGACGACGGTGCCCCACTCGTTACAGGTGGCGCAGCGGCCGACCCACTTGGGCGTGCGGTTTCCGCAGGCCTGGCAGACAAAGGACGTGCGCGCTCGGGTGCTCATCGGGCGACCTTCTCACAACAGGAAGCCGACGCCCGCGCGACCTTCGGCCAGAAAGCCCGCCCGCCCCGCGCCGCCGTAGGCGCGCACGCCGAGCTCGCTGCGCACGAAGAAGCCCTCCGTGAGGAAGTACTCGAGCCCCCAGGCGTGGGCCAGGGAGAGGCCGGCGGCCGCCCCGTTCCCGGGGTTGAAGTAGCGGTCGTCTCCCAGCTCGAGGCGGTCGCCCACGAGGTCGAGCCCGAAGCCCAGGGCGAGGCGCATGTAGGGTCGCAGCGCCGTTTCGAAGCGATACACACGCTCGATCGCGAGGAAGTCGACGGCCAGAAAGGCGACCTCCTGGTCCACGGGGTCGAAGAGCAGGTCAGCGCGTCCGCCGACCCGGGCCGGCCCGATGCGGTGCGCGAGCCCGAGACCGAACCCCCACGGCACCGTGGACGGCAGCGGGTCACGCTTCGTGAACCAGTGCGCGGGGGCCGCGAGATCGAAGAAGAGCTGTGTCTGACCATGGCCGAGCTCCATGTACGTCGGTCCTGTGGGCGCGGGCGTCGACGGCGTTTCGGCCCGGACTTGCAGGGGAGCCAACAGCAGGAAGCACGCCAAAGCGCGAACCCAAGGACCACGCCGAGTGCGCGGGCCGACGTCCCGCATGTGGACGTCCAGATTCGAAGCAGACGTTTCGTTTTGGAACGGTGCCCTCATCGCGCGAGACGGCTCAGCACGGCGCCGAGCACGGCCCCCAGCGTCGCGAGTCCGAGGAGAAGGAGCACGATGCGCCCTCCGCTCCAGGCCGACTCGGGCGCACCCGGTCGCGCGGCCTCCTTCGACACGGGGGGGTCGCGTCGGGCGGCGGCGGGCGACGGCGCGGGCGCGCTGCGCGGCGGGTTCGCCACGGCGGGCGCCGGCGCGGGCGGTGTGCCTCGACGCAGCGCGGCCATGGCCGCGTCACTGAACTCCGTCGCGGACTGAAACCGACGCTCCGGGTCCTTCTGCAGCGCGCGCAGCACGACGGCCTCGATGGCCTCGGAGAGGGTCGGCACCACGAGTCGCGGCGGCGGCGGCGGGGCGCTGACCTGCCGCTGGAGCACCTCGCCGGCGTTGGGGTGCTCGAACGGCACCCGCCCCGTGAGCATCTCGTAGAGCACGATGCCCAACGCGTAGACGTCCGAGCGTTTGTCGTCTCGGCTCGTGCCGCTCGCCTGCTCGGGAGCCAGGTACTCCGCGGTGCCGACGACCATGCCCGGCAGCGTGATCTTCTCGGCGCCGACGACGCGCGCGATCCCGAAGTCGGTGATCATCACGCGCCCATCCGGCCGAATGATCACGTTCGAAGGCTTCAGGTCCCGGTGCAGCAACTCGTGGCTGTGCACGTGCTCGATGCCCGCGCACATCTGGCTGAAGAGCTCGGCCACCCGCGGCAGCGGCAATCGCCCCTCGCGCCGCAGCGCCCGCTCGAGCGTCTCGCCTCGGATGAAGGGCATGATGATGAAGGCCCGCGTGCCCGACTCGATGAAGCCCAGCAGCGGCACGAGGTTCGGGTGTTCGAGCTTCGCCAGGACACGCGCCTCGTTGAAGAAGCGTCCGCGAATCCGGCGATCGGCCGAAAGCTGCGGGAGGAGCATCTTCAGCGCGACCTCTTGCCCGGTCACCTGGTGGGTCGCGCTGTAGACCCTGCCCATCCCGCCGCGGCCAATTTCACCTGTGATTTCATAGCCTTCGATGATTTCACCGGCGACGGGCATCGCGTCGCCCGCGAGCCGGCTGCCCGCCATCTGCCCCGAGGGCTCGAGGCTGCGCTGCGTCGTCAAGAGCTCGTCGGACGGGGTGGGTGCGGGCTCGGCCTGCGGGGTCGGGGTCGGCTCCAGAGATTCCATCGGGGCCACGGGCGGCGCGGGCGGGGTCGTCGCCGCCGGGGCTCGAGCGTCGGGCGTTCGATTGCGGTCCAGGAGGCCACCGCCGAAGAGCATCTCGCGCAGCCGCTCGGACGTGTCCCGGTCCGCGATCGTGTCCAATACGAGCGCGTGTCCGCACTGCACGCAGTGCAGCGCGTCCATCGGCACCGAGGCCGCGCAGTTTGGACAGGAGCGTTCCACCGCGCTCGCACGCTATGCGAGGCCCGGAGAACGCGCAAGGTCACGCGCGGCGCCCAGACATTGCATTTTGGGGCCGCGCTGACGACGCTCGTGCCGATGTCCCTGACCCAGAAGCTCTTCGTCGTGTGGGCCGTGCTGCTCTGCGGTCTCCCGTCCGTGAGCTCGGCGGCCCCGCCGGCGGTGCCCGCGGCCTCGCGACCGACCGACGACCCGGTCCTGAGGGAGGCCCGCGACGCCGAGGCGAGCGCGTTCAGCCGACGCGCGCGCCCCGAGGCGGCCGCGGACCTGTTCCGCCTCGACGAGCTCTGGGGCTGGCTCCCGCCTGGGCACGTCGAGGGCGTGTTGCGGCGCTTCGCCGACGCGGAGCGAACGGCCCCCGCGGTCGCCGCGCTCGCGGAGTGGCTCTTGCGCGAGCGCGCGCTGCGACGCCTGGACGCGCCGGTGGCCCTCGCGAGCGCACGCAGGCTGGGTCTGCTCGACGCGTTCGTCTGGCGCTCGGGCTCCGCCCCGCACCCCGTGGAACCCCTCGTGGCCGGGCCCCCGTGGCATCCCTACCCCCTCGGCGCGGGCGCCGGCGAGCTTTGGCTCGACGCCTTCGTGCGCCCCGCCCTGGAGACGCGGGTCACCCTGGCCACCCGCGTCGTCTCCACCACGGAGCGGGCCGCGGTGCTCCGTCTGGGCTACGACGATCGGGCGAAGGTCTGGCTCAACGGGGACGAGGTCCATGCGGCCGACGCGAGCCACGCGGCCTTCCTGGACCAGGTCGCCGTGCCGGTGCGACTGCGTGCCGGGGACAACCGGCTCGTCGTCGAGGTCGAACAGTCGACGGGCGCGTGGCGCCTCATCGCGCGCTTCACGGACTCGCTCGGCGCCGCCCTCCCCGGCATCGAGGCCTTCGCCGACCCCTTCGGCCCCGTTTCGCCGCCTCCGGACCGTCCAGCGCCCGACCCCGAGGGTATCGTCTCGGTGTGGGGGGCGGTCGAAGGCCTCGGGCGCACCACGCCGACGACACGCGCCGAGGCGCTCCGTGTGCGCGAGCACGTGGAGCTCGCCCTGGCGCTCCGCCTGCCCGATCGCGACCAGGTGCTGCAGCTCGTCGCCGCCGAGGCCGCGTACACGGTCGAGCCGAGCGCCCGTTCGTTGCGCGCGTGGTTGAAGCTCGTTTCCGAGGCCGAGCGGGTCGGCGTGCGCGCGCTGCACGTGCCCCCGCGCCCGGTCCCCGCCGATGCGGTCTACGCCGACCTGATGCTGCGCCTCGAGGAGGCCTGGGACCACTTCCACGCGCGGCGCTTCGTCGACTGCCGTCGTCTCCTCGAGCCGCTGGAGCGTGAGGCCCCGGACTTTCTGCCCGCGCTGCGCCTGAGGGCGACCCTGTGGCTCGAGGTCGGTCTCGAGCACCGCGCGGTGGCTCTGCTGGGCGCGGCGCGCGAACGCCGCGCCGGCCAGGTGCCGCCGGCCCTGGAGGCGGCCTACCGTGAGGCCCTGCGCTCCGCGGGTCGCGGCGAGGCCGTGCGCGCTGAGCTCAATGCCCTGGTGGAGGCCGGACGCGCGGGCCCAGACGAGGTCTACCAACTCGCAAACACCCTACGGGGGCGCGGAGATGAGGCCGCTGCCATCGCGCTGCTCGACCGGATCACGGCGGCGCGGCCGGAGCTGTGGGGCTACGTGCTCGAGGCCGCGGAGATGCGTCAGCTCGCGGGGGACCGCGCGGGGGCCCGGGAGCGCCTCACGCAGCTCCTCGCGCGTGCGCCCGACGAGCCGAGCCTGCACGAGCGCCTGGCGCGGCTCGCCATCGAGGACCAACGGGTCGACGAGGGCGTGGCCCTGCTGCGCCGCGCCCTCGAGATCGATCCGACTCGGGCGGAGCTCCGGCGCTATCTCGAGGCCGTGACGCGGCCTGTCACGTTCAGCCCGCCTGGTCCCTCGGTGGAGGTCCTGAGCGCCGTGCCTCCTGACCCCACGGCGCCGGCGCAGGTGCTCTTCCAGCATGCGCGCGTGGACGTTGCCCCGAACGGCATGGCGACGCGTCAGGTCCGGCGTGTGGTGCGCCTGCTCACGCCTGAAGGTGCCCGTGGCTGGGGCACCTGGGAGCTCCCCTACACACCGGGGGCCCAGCGCTTCGACCTGCTCTCGGCGCGGCTGCTGCGCGACGGCGAGCCGCCCCGCAGTCCCTCACGGTCCGATCGTGACCTGTCCCAGCCGGAGTATCGCCTTTACTACGACCAGCGCGCCGAGGTGCTCACGTTCCCGCGGCCGCTCCCCGGAGACGTTCTGGACGTGACGTGGCGCATCGTCGACCTGTCGCCGGACCCCTCGTTCCCGGGCTACTTCGGCGACCTGGCCTGGTTGCAGGAGACACTCCCGCGCGCCGAGTCCGTCGTCGAGATCGCGTCCGCGCTGCCGCTCCAGGTCGAGGTCGTCGCGCGCGGCTTCGAGGTTCAGCGCCAGGACGCATCGGGGCTGCTGCGGTTCGTGGCCCGCGGTGTGCCCGGTATCCAGCGCGAGGTCGACATGCCCGGTGGCACCGCGACCCGCGGGTATGTGCACGTGAGCAGCGCCTCGGACTGGCTCGAGGTCGACCGCCGGTATCGAGCGCTGTTGACCCGCCGGGACCAGCCCGACGAACGCCTCGCGGCCCTGGCGCGGAGCCTCGTCGAGGGTGCGGCGACGCCGAAGGAGCGCCTGGCGCGCCTCTACCAGCGTGTGTCTTCAGGGGTGCGTTACGTTGGGCTCGAGCTCGGCAAACACAGCTACCAGCCCGAGATGCCTGCGGCGACGCTCGCCCGAGCCTACGGCGACTGCAAGGACAAGGCGGTGCTCCTGATCGCGATGGCCCGGGCGGTCGGCATCACCGCGCACCTGGTCCTGGCGCGCACGCGCCCCCAGGGTGACCTCGCGCCCCACCCCGCGAGCTTCGCCGCGTTCGACCACGCGCTCGTGTATGTGCCCGCGCTCGACGCGTTCCTCGACCCGACCCAGGACCGCAACGAGCCGTTCGCGCTGCCGCCGCCGGACCAGGACGCGTTCGCGTTTGTCGTGGGCTACGACCAGGCGCCTCGGCGACTGCCCACGCAGGCCTCGACCCAGCACGGCGAGGTGCTCCGGCTCGAGGCGCGCTACGAGGGTCAACGCGGCGTCGTCGGTCGCCTGCAGTGGCGCCTCGTCGGTCAACCGGCCACGCGCGCCCGGTTCGACCTCGAGGCCGACGGCACACGGCGTGAGCGCGCTCAGCGCCGCCTCGCCGAACGGTTCCAGGGGCTGCGCATGGAGGCGCCCACGGTGACGGGCCTGAACCCGGCCTTCGATCCGGTCGAGCTGGGCGCGGACTTCGTTTGGCCCGGCGCGACCCGGGTCGGCGGCGAGCTGCGGGTCCCCCTCGCGGGCGGCGCGTGGCGCCTGATCGACGAACTCGCCGCCGCGGCAGTGCGCACGCACCCGCTGGTGCTCGAGACCCGCCAGCACCGCGAGGTCGAGTTCGAGCTCGCGCTGCCGCCGGGCCGCGACGCACGCTTGCCGCCCGACGCCCTCGAGGTCAGCCCTTTCGGTCGATTCGAGCTCACGGCGCGCCTCGAGAACACGGGGCCCGACGGCGCCCGGACGGTCCGGCTGCGCGCCCGGCTCGACCTCGAGGTCGTGCGTGTCGAGGTCGCACAGTACGCGGACTTCCGCGCATTCCTTCAGCGTGTGGACGCGCGGCTCGGCGACGCGCAGGTGCGGCTATGAGACACGGTCTCCGGATCTGGGCCCTCAGCCTCCTGGCCGCGTGCGGCGGTCCCCCCGGCACCGGCGGTCCAGGGCGCCCGCCGCAGCGCCTCGCGCCGGCCATCGATGCGGCGGACGAAGCGGCGTTGGCGTGGAGCGCCGCCGACGCCCCGGCCTTTGAACGCGCGCGGGCCCAGGTGACGGACCCGCAGAAGCGGGCGTTCCTCGACGCTCTGCGCGCCCACGACGCCCTCGACGAGGCGCCGCTCACCCAGGCATTGACCCCGGCGAGCGCCGAAGCCGCGAACCTCGAGGGCGTGCGCCACACGCTGCGCATCTCCTTTCTGCCGCAGCTCGACCGACCGCGGCTGCTCCGACGCCCCCCGCGCCTGGTCGAGGGCGGTCGCATCGAGGCGCTGGGGCAGGTCTGGGCGCTCTCCGCGCGGCCACCGCGGGCCGACGTGGAGGGGCTGGTCGTGTCCTTCGTGCCGCTCCCGCCGGGTCCGGCGCACCTCGAGGTCCGCCGCGGCGGCCGGCTGCTCGGCTTTCGCGATGGCAAGGTCGTGCTGGCGTCGGAGCCCGATCGGGTGACGCCCGGCACGGTGCGCTGGACGGCGCCGGGCCAGGGGCCGCTCTTCCTGGTCTGGGCGAGCGACGAGGTCCCGCGCGTGCGACTGCTCGCCGCGGCACCGCCGTCCAGAGTGCCGGACGACGCTGGACCCTACGCGCGCCTGGTCGCGGCGCACCGCGCGATCCGCGACCAGGACCCCGACGCGGCGCGCACGGCCCTCGAACCCTTCGAGGGGCGCGCCCCGAACATCGAGCGCCTGCGGGCCGAGGGCATGGCGGTGGATCCGCACCTCACCACCTCCACGGCGCGTGACGCGCGACGCGCGGCCTGGCAGCGCCTCGTGGACTTCGCGCCGGGGCGCGCCCACCTGGAGCTCGGTCGTTTCGCGCGGCAGGGGGGCGACGACGAGGCCGCGCGCGCGCATCTGGCGCGGGCGATCGCCGCCGTGCCCGCCGACCCCGAAGCCTACGTGGAGCTGTATCGGGTGCACTTCGCCCAAGGGTGGAGCGAGGAGGCCGACGCCGCGCTCCAGGCCGCGGAACGCCTGACGACGGCGCCCTGTGAGCTGCTCGACGAGCGCCTCTCGCTCCAGGGCGCGCGCGGCAACGCGGCCGGGCGCGCGCGGCTCGTGGAGCGGCTCGTGGGGTGCGATCGGGGGCGCGAGGCGGCCGAGCTGTTGCTCGAGCTGGAGCGCCCCGAAGAAGCGCTCGCTCGCCTCGACGCGCTCGGCACGGCCGAGGCCACGGACCGCAGGCTCGCGCGCCTTCGTTTTCGTGCCCTCGTGGCGCAAGGGCGGCTCGACGAGGCGCGCACGCTGGCCGAGCACGCGCCCCCCACCGACGCGGAGGCCGCGCTGTGGCGCCTGGACCTCGGGGACTCGAGCTGGGATGGCCCGGCGGTCGAGCAGTTGCTGAACACCTACACCGGGTCCCGCGAGGCTCAGGAATTCCTGCTGGCCTGGCCCGAGCTGGGCCCATTCGCGCCGCTGCTGCTCGACACCGAGGCCGTCGTCCGGGCCTTCGAGGCCGACAACGCGAAGGCCCCCCTGGAGGGCCCCGCGATCCAGGTGCTCGACCACGGCGCGACCCTGTACTTCGCCGATGGTCGCCGGCTCCGCTGGGCTCATGAAATCCTGGCGATTCGGAGCCGCGAGGCCGCCGAGGCCCTGGGAGAGCTGTCATTGCCCGCGGACGCCCGCGCGGTCTCCGTCTACACCCTCAAGGCCGACGGTCGGCGCCTGCCCGCCGAGGACATGCCCGAGAAGGACAGCCTGTCGCTGCCGGACCTGGGCGCCGGGGACTACCTGGTCGCGCAGTACCTGGAGCCGGGGGACAACGGCTACCTCTACGACACCGGTTTTCTCACGCCACGCGTCTACTTCCGCTCCACGGAGCTCCCGGTCTACCGCCAACGCTTCGATGTGCTCGCCTGGGATGGCCAGGCCCCCGTGGCCCAGCGACTGGGCGGGGCCGGCGCGCCCACACCCCTCACCCTGGGGCCCCGGGCGGGGCTTCGTTTCGAGGTGGAGGGTGTGGCCCCGGCGCCCCGCGAGGACGACGCCGGGCCCGCCGGCCTGTTCTTGCCCTCGGCGCGGGTCGGCCGCGCCGTGCACTTCGACGAGGACCTCGCGTATGTGCGCGACCGCGTCTCGGCGCGGCGCGTGCGCAGCGACGCCTTCGACGACTGGGCCCGTGAGACGGCGGGCGTCGGCGACGACTCGACCCGCCTCGGCCGGCTCGCGCGCGGTGTCCGAGAGCGCGTCGACGGCACGCTTGGCCTGCTGGCCGACTCGGCCACGCGGATGTGGCACGCCGGCCACGGCCATCGAGCCCTCGTGCTCTCGACGGCGCTCGACGCCATCGGCCTGCGACATCGGCTGGTCCTGGCGCGCCCGCGGGTTCACGTGCAGGCCGAGCCCTTCTTGCAGATCGCCGACTTCCCGTGGGCGCTGCTCGAGGTGGAGGTCGACGGCACGCGGGTCATCGTCGATCCCGGGCCCGACCGGGCCCCCGTGGGTTTCATGCCCTTCGGTTTTGCCGGAGGCGACGCGGTCGTGGTGTGGCCCCCCGACGCCCCGTCTGCGCCCTTCACGCTCCCGGCGCGGCGAGCGGTCGAGGACCAGCGCCGAGTGCACCTGAAGCTCGCGTGGGACAAGGACGGGCGCATCACCGGCGAGGTCGACGACACCCTGATCGGGCAGGAGTCGATCGTGGTCGGCGACTACCTGGGTCGCATCGCGCCGGACCAACGGTCGCGGGTCGTCGAGCGCCTGCTCTTGCCCGTGCTCGGCGCCGTGCGGGTGCTCACCTTCGACGATCCCGTCGGTCGGGACTCCCCGGACGGGCCGCTGCGGCTGCGCGCGACGTTCGAGGCCCGCGCCGAGGGCACGCTCGCGCTCGGGCTCTTTCCCGTCGCCCCGGGGCGGTCCTACGCGGCGTTGCCGACACGGTTCTCGCCGCTGGAGATCTCGCTCCCTACGGACCAGCAGGTCGTGGTCGAGCTGGAGTCTGCCCGCGACCTCGAGGTCAACGCCCACGACGAGGCGCGAACGCACGGTCCGCACGCCTTCGCCGTCCAGGTGAGCGGCGAGAAGCGTCGCTGGCGGTTCACCTCGAACGTGCGCATCGCCGGGGGGCTCGTCACACCCGACCTCTACGGCGCGTTCGCGGAGTTCGCGCGCGAGGTCGACGCACACGAGCGTGTCGTCCTTCGCCCCTTAGGATCAGCGCCCGCAGAGTGACGGTCTCGAGCAGACGGGTTTCGCGCGGCCTTCGCCGTTCGGGACGTGACACTTGCCGCGCTGTCGGTCTCTACGGACGCATCGGGCCGGAGTTCCACACAGTCCCTTTCCGCGAGGTGCGCCGTGCAGTGCCGCAGTCGTCTCGTCCTGCCCACGCTGATGGGCCTCGCCACCCTTGCGCCCGCGACGCGGGCGAGCACCGGAGAGTGCGAGGGCACGCCGTTCGCGTGCGCCGTGGAGAGGGCGATACAGGCGGGCTTGCAGCACTTCCGAGACACAGAGCGGGGAACCGGCTTCTTCTCGCCGGGAGACGAACAGCACAACTTCCTGGGCGTGCTGGCATTCCTGGAGAAGCGCCGAGGCGTTGGATGGCAGGGTCGGGTCCAGGGCTTCGACGGCATGGACCCGTTCGACCAGGAGATGGTCGTCCGTGCTTTGATCCAGATGATCAACGGCGATCCATCGCTGAGAAACCCGAACCAGGTGCCGTACACATACGTCACGGGCGGCAACCTGATGGCTCTGTCGATGTACCTTGCGACGGGCGGACCTGACGATGTCGGCGCGGAAGTAGAGGCGAACCGGGCGCTGGCGAACGGCGTCGTGGCGATGCAGCGCGGCCAGGGCATGGGGAACCAGGCGTGGTCGTACAACGGACCCGGTACGGACCTCTCGACTACCCTGTTCGCGGTCACCGGCCTCGCGGAGAGCGAGTCCGTACTCGAAGGCGCCTCGGCCACGCTCGACCGGTTGCCGCAGATGCTCCAAGGCAGTACGTCGCTGGCGGATGGAGGTCTTGCATACAACCCCGGGGGTGGCTCGTCGCACGCTATGACGGCGGCGGGCCTGTGGTGCTACCGGCTTTCAGGAGTCCCGGCGGGCGATCCGCGAGCACAGGGTGCGTTGGCCTGGCTACGGAACCAATACGCTTTCGAGTCCTTGCCCCAAAACGGCCCGTGGACGGGCGTGAGCGAGTTCTACTCTCTGTGGTCCCTCACAAAGGCCCTGGACATGTCGACCGACGACGGCCTGGGCGGCGCCGTCTACGCCGAGGACTTCGCAGACCGGGACCCAGCCGCGCTCGGGTACCCCGAGGAGGTGCCGTCGCAGTACTTCGACGTGGCGTACTCGCTTCTCAAGTGGCAGGACGCGAACGGCGCGTGGGGTACGGGCTTCGGTGGCTCGGTCCAGGGCTGGACGCCCATGTCGAGTCACGGATTCGCTCTGATGACCTTGGAACGCTCCCAAGGCCTTGTTTGCCGCGATACCGACGACGACGGTCTCTGCGGTCTGGACGACAACTGCCCCGAGGTTCAGAACCCCGACCAAACGGACGACGACGGGGACGGGGTCGGCGACGCCTGCGACAACTGCCCTCGGCGCGTGAACCGTGACCAAGCCGATCGGGACCAGGACGGCGAGGGTGACGTGTGTGACCCGTTCGTGTGTGTGCCCGACGGTCGGCCCGAGGTGTGCGACGGCGTGGACAACGACTGCGACGAGTGGCTCGACGCGTTGCCCTCCGGGGAGCCGATTGTGAGGCCTTCTCCTTGTGCGACGGGCCTCTCGGGCGGATGCGCCATAGGTCACTTCGCGTGCGGTGCTTTGGGGCAGGTGGTCTGTCGCGTCGACGTCACCCCGGTCGAGGAGGCGTGCAACGAGCTCGACGACGACTGCGACGGCCAGATCGACGAGGGCACCCGCAACGCCTGCGGGCGGTGCGGTGACGTGCCCGTCGAGCAGTGCAACGCCGTCGACGACGACTGCAACGGCGAGGTCGACGACGGCGACGCCCTGTGCGACGGCGACCAGGCCTGTGTCCTGGGAGAGTGCGCGCAGCCCTGCGAGGGCGGCGACTGCCCCGCGGACCAATACTGCTTGAACGCACGCTGCATCCCGCTCTGCGCGCTCGTGGAGTGCGACTGGGGCCAGGTCTGCGACCCCGAGCGGGGGGTCTGCGATGCGCCGTCCTGCGAAGGCGGGTGCGCGGAAGGACAGGTCTGCACGACAGACGGGTGTGTCGACGAGAACTGCCATCAGACCGGGTGTGCCCCGGACCAGCGTTGCGTTTTCGGAGCGTGCGCGGCGGACCCGTGCGCGGGTGTCGAGTGTGGCGCGGACGCTTTCTGCCGCGAGGGGCGCTGCATCTACTCCTGCGCCGAGATCGCGTGCCCGCTGGACCAGGTCTGTCTGGACGGCGAATGCACCGACAACCGCTGCGGGGGGATCATCTGCGCGGCCACACAGGTCTGCGTGAACGACGAGTGTATCGAGCCGGTATGCAACAGCGACGCATGCCCGGCGGGCGAGGCCTGCATCGACGACCAGTGCGCCGAGAGTCCGTGCAACGGCATATCGTGCCCGCCGGACGAGCGGTGCGTCGTCGTCGTCGGCACGGCCCAATGTGCGGCGGACTGGGCGGTTTCACCCGTGCCCGAGGTCCGGCCGCCGACCGCCGCCGACGCGTCTATCGGTCCAGAAGTGTCTCCCGTGGACGCGGGCCCTGGGGTCGACGTAGGCACCGCGCTGGGCCGAGACCGGGACGTCGGTCCCGATGCGGGTGGTTCAGATCCAATCGACGACGCCGAAAATCGAGAACAGGCCGTCGACGACGGCGGCTGCAGCTGCAAAAGCACTGGCCACACGCACCTCGGCCTGCTCTTCCCGCTTCTCCTCGTCCCGACCCTGCGCCTGCGGAGTCGCCCGCGGCGAGAGAAAGCTGACGGCGTGGCGTGACACTTCGTCGCCGACCCGCCTCTCTCTGGGCGTAGAGCTGGAGTCCACCCGAAGGAGCGCCGATGTTCTCGAACCATCGATGCGCGATGCTCGTCCTCACGAGCGTCGCCGCACTCGCACCCTTGCGCTCGGCGGGCGCGGGTGAATGTGAAGCCACACCTTTCGCCTGCGCAGTCGAGCAGGCAATCAACGCCGGATTGCAGCACTTTCGGGACTCGGAGCGCGGCACCGGCTTCTTTGTCCCCGGGGACGACCAACACAACTTCTTCGGGATACTTGCGTTTCTCGAGAAACGGGACGGCATCGGCTGGAACGGCCGCGTTCGAGGCTACGAAGACATGGACCCGAACGACCAGCAGTTGGTCGTACGGGCCCTGGTCCAAGCCATCAATGGTGACCCTTCCCTGACCAATCCGAATCAGGTGCCCTACACCTATGTGACGGGCGGTAATCTGATGGCGATGTCCGTCTATCTGGCGACGGGCGGCCCCGACGAAGTCGGCGCCGCGGTCACGGTGAACCAGGCGCTCGCCAATGGTGTTGTCGCGTTGCAACGCGGCCAGGGCATGGGCAATCAGGCGTGGTCGTACAACGGTCCCGGTACGGACCTCTCGACCACGCAGTTCGGTGTCGCCGGCCTGGCCGCGGCAGAGAACCTGCTCGAGGGCGCGTCGGCGAACCTGGGTCGCATCCCGCAGATGCTCATGGGCAATACGAACATCGCGGACGGGGGCCTGTCGTACAACCCGGGCGGCGGCTCCAGCTCGTCGATGACCTCGTCGGGCATCTGGTGTTATCGCCTCTCGCAGGTGCCGGCGGGTGATCCGCGGGTCCAGGCCGCGCTGGGTTGGACACGGCAGAACTACACGTATGACACCATGGTCGGCCCGTGGACCGGCACGAGCGACTACTACTACTTGTGGGCCGTCACGAAGGCGATGGCCGTCTCTGCCGATGATGGTCTGGGGGGGGCGCTCTACGCGGAAGCTTTCGGCGATCTGGACCCCGGCGCGTTGGGTTATCCCGAAGAGTCACCGTCCCAGTTCTTCGACGCGGCGTACACGCTGCTCCAGTGGCAGGACGCGAACGGTGCCTGGGGCACCGGCTTCGGTGGTTCCATCGGGGGCTGGTCACAGATGTCGAGTCACGGGTTCGCGATGCTCACCCTGGAGCGTTCCCTCGGCGGTGTGTGCCTCGACCTCGACGAGGACGGCTTCTGTGGGCTCGACGACAACTGTCCCGAGACCGCGAACCCGGACCAGACCGACGAGGACGACGACGGCGTGGGCGACGCGTGCGACAACTGCCCGAAGGTCCAGAACCGCGGGCAGGACGATCGAGACGAAGATGGCGCCGGGGACGCGTGCGACCGCTACGCCTGTGTGCCGGACGGCCTGCCCGAGGTCTGCGACGGCCTCGACAACGACTGCGACAACTTGCTGGACTCGCTGCCCTCCGGCGCGCCGGTCGTCGCCCCCGAGGCCTGTGCGACGGGCCTCGCGGGCGCCTGCGCCCAGGGTCGCAACGAGTGCGGCGCCGGTGGGCGCGTGGTCTGCCGCGCCGACGTGAGCCCGGTCGAAGAGTCCTGCAACGAGATGGACGACGATTGCGACGGCCAGATCGACGAGGGCACCCGCAACGCCTGCGGACGCTGCGGCGACGCGCCCGTCGAGACGTGCAACGCCGTCGACGACGACTGCAACGGTCAGGTCGACGACGGCGACGGTCTGTGCGGCGGCGGCCGGACATGTGTCTTCGGCGAGTGCGCGCGGCCGTGCAACGACGGGACGTGCCCTGCGGGTCAGTACTGCGCGAACGACCGCTGCGTCTCGCTCTGCGCGGGCGTGGAGTGCCGTCAGGGCCAGGTCTGCAACGCCGACACGGGTCTGTGCGAGGCGCCGGCCTGTGAGGGGGGCTGCGGCGACGGTGAGGTCTGCACCGCCGACGGCTGTGTCGAGAACAACTGCTACAACGTCGGGTGTGAGGCCGGTCAGCGCTGTGTCCTGGGCGCCTGCGCGGCGGACCCCTGCGCGGGCATCGAGTGCGGCGCCGCGGCCTTCTGCCGCGAGGGCGACTGCATCTTCTCGTGCGCCGAGATCGCCTGCCCGCTCGGTCAGGTGTGCCTCGATGGCCAGTGCGCCGACAACCTGTGCGGCGGCGTGAACTGCGCTGCGGGCCAGGTGTGTGTGGACGACGCGTGCGTCGACCCCGCGTGCAACGCCGAAGAGTGCCCCGCCGGTCAGACATGCATCGCGAACGCGTGCACCGAGAGCCCCTGCAACGGGGTCGTCTGCCCCCCGAACCAGCAGTGCGCGGTCCTGGTCGGTACGGCGCAGTGTGTCTCGGACTGGGCGTCGGTGCCTGTGCCCGACGGCGGCGTGCCCGACGCGTTCGTCGAGGAGGACGTCGGCGTCGAGGACGCCGGCCCCGAGCTCGACCAGGGCGGCGGCAACGGCGACGCGACGGTCGGTCCCGACACCGGCGGCGAGGGCCGGGTCGACGCCGGCTCCGGCGGCGAGGGCTCCGGCGACGGCGGCGGCTGCACCTGCAACAGCGCGGGCAAGGCCGATGTGGGCCTGCTCTTCCCGCTGCTCCTCCTGCCCGCGATGCGACTGCGGCGGCGTTCGCGCCGCTGACGCCCCCTGGATCCGACATGAAATCGACCGACGCGGTGTGACACTCTGCGCGCCTCGGGCCTCCGTCACGGTGAGCCCGTAGTTTCACGAGTCTGCCGTCCGCGAGGTCCCACATGAAGCCCACTCATCGTTTCACCGCCGGCATGCTGGGCCTCAGCGCCCTGCTGTCGGCCCGCGACGCCGCCGCCGGCGAATGCCAGGCGACGCCCTTCGCGTGCGCCGTCGACCAGGCGATTCAAGGCGGCCTGCAGCACTTTCGGAACACGGAGCGCGGCACCGGCTTCTTCTCGCCCGGGGATGACCAGCACAACTTCTTCGGCATCCTCTCCTTCCTCGAGAAGCGCAACGGCGTGGGCTGGCAGGGCCAGGTCCAGGGCTACGACGGCATGGATCCCAACGACCAGCAGATGGTCGTCCGCGCCCTCACGCAGATGATCAACGGCGATCCGTCGCTGACGAACCCGAATCAGGTGCCGTACACGTATGTGACCGGCGGTAACCTGATGGCGCTGTCGGTCTATCTGGCGACGGGCGGCCCCGACGACGTCGGCGCGGCCGTGACCGCGAACCAGGCCCTCGCGAACGGCGTCGTGGCGCTCCAGCGCGCCCAGGGCATGGGCAATCAGGCCTGGGCGTACAACGGCCCTGGCTCCGACCTCTCGACCACGCAGTTCGCGGTCGCCGGGCTCGCCGCGGCCGAGAACCTGATCGAGGGGGCCTCGGCGACCCTCGCGCGGTTGCCGCAGATGCTCATGGGCAACACCACGGTGCAAGACGGCGGCCTGGCCTACAGCCCCGGCGGCGGCTCGTGTCACTCCATGACCGCGTCGGGCATCTGGTGCTACCGGCTCTCGCAGGTCCCCGCCGGCGATCCGCGCGTGCAGGCCGCGATGGGTTGGGTCCGGAACGACTACGCGTACGCGGAGTTGCCACGGAACGACCAGTGGGCCGGCACCAGCGACTTCTACCACCTGTGGGCGCTCACGAAGTCCATGGCGGTCTCGTCCGATGACGGCCTGGGCGGCGCGCTCTACGCGGAGGCCTTCGCCGACCGTGATCCGGGCGCCCTCGGCTACCCCGAGGAGGTGCCGTCGCAGTACTTCGACGTCGCCTACTCGCTCCTCCAGTGGCAGGACGCGAACGGCGCCTGGGGCACGGGCTTCGGGGGCTCGGTCCAGGGTTGGACGCCGATGTCGAGTCATGGATACGCGGTGTTGACCCTCGAGCGGTCCCTCGGCGGTGTGTGCCTCGACACGGACGACGACGGCCT
>JBMOFP010000057.1:0-33162 GCA_049318805.1 Bradymonadia bacterium | reverse complement strand
AGCGCCGGCACGTTGTCGTTCACGGCCGGGTCCAGGGCGTCGGGTGCGTCCGGCGCGCCGCACGAGAGCTCGCTGAACAGGCTCTGCTCGACCCCCCGGAGCGCCTCGAGGTGGCTCTCGAGCTTGAGCTGCTCGGCGCGGCCGATGCGGCGATGCAAGTCGTTGAGGTCGGCGCGGTTCGCGTCGAGCACGCTCCGCCGTAGGGCCCGAAGGCGCGCCGCGGCATCGGCCCCGCCGACGGCGTCCCCGAACATGCGGTCGAAGGCGCGGCGCGGCGAGGCCTCGGGGTGCACGAGCTGGCCCGCCTCGCTGTAGGACATGCGCGTCTGGATGTTGGCCCCCCAGATGTCCGTGAGCACGCCGAACTCGAGCGACGCGAACCGGTCCATCGCCCCGAGGCGCCGCCCCAGAAACTGGTCCACGGAGGCGCCCCGTGTGGGTGTGCCCGCACCACCGCCGTTGGTGAGCATCGCCGACTGCCCGCCCTCGTGGTTGTTGCCCGTGAGGAAGTTCAGCCCATCGACGACGAGCAGCCGGTCCCGCCAGGCGGTGAGGGGCTCGAGGATCGAGCCCTCGGCAAAGACAAAGTCGCGCTCTCCCCCCTGCGGTCGCCAGTGCCGATGGATCGTGCCATTCGGAGAGCTGAAGACGAGCAGGCGCCGCGCGCGGGGCGCCCCCCCTTGAGCACGCGCCTTGCCGAGCAGGCCGAAGAAGGGCGCCGCAAGCAGCGCCGCGGTCGTTTGCCGTCGAGTCAACATCCCTGTCGCCTCCACCATTTTCCAGGTCGAACGAGCGCTACCGCCAGGTGCGGTTCACCATCGGATGGTCCTCATCCGTGGGACCCACATCAGTGTCGGGGTGCCACGTGAAAACGTCGAGCGGCGAGTCTGTCGTTTCAAAAAAATGCGGCCGTTCCCGAGGGATGACCCACCCCATGCCGGCCTCGAGCGGCCAGCGCTGAGCGCCCGCCACACAGGTGCCGCGACCCCGGGCGATGGTGCCGATGCGCACGCTCGGGTGGAAGTGCTCGGACTGCCGCGTGCCCGCGGGCACGTGCAGATGGTTCACACACGGCTCGCCGCGCCGCGGGGGCGAGACCAGCAGCGTGTCCGTACAGCCGTCGATGTAGCGCAGGCGACCCGAGGCCTCGAGCGGGCCCCCCACCTGCCGGAGTCCGCGATAGCCCGGCGCCACGACCGCCAGCCCCCGCCCCCCGGAGAGCGAGGCCCCCTCGGGCGCCACGAAGTAGCACCCGGTGCGCAGCACAAAGGCCTCCTCGTCGCCGTCGAAGCGCACCCGCGTCGTCTGGTCCACGAAGCCGAAGACCGTGCCCCCATCGAACTTCACGGGCGCGCCGCCCCAGGTGCGCACGCGCACGCCGTCGTGCTCGACCAGACCACCGTCGACCAGGGGAATCGGCACGAAGGCGGCGCTCATTCGAGCCCACATCCCACGAGCCGCAGTTGGCCGCGCGCGTCGGCCGGGTTCACGTAGTGCCCGACCTTGACCGAGACGACCGCGCTCCCCTGCGGCGGCTCAGGATCCACGACGCTCCACTGCCCGTCCTTTCGCCGCTGGGTCTCGAAATCCGCGAAGGCGAGGCGGTGCATCCGCACCTCGGGGCTGAGCGAAACGGGGGGCGACCGCCAGCGCAGCTCGGGCCCCGCTTCGAGGTAGACCCGCGTCTGCGGCAGCGTGCCGGCGACGCGGAGCCCCATGGCGCCGTAGGTCTCGAGCGCGCCCACGACCGGGCCGTCCAGGTTCACGAACCACTTGCCCGCGGTGTCGGGGGCCACGCCCTCGACCTCGACCGTCGCGGACTCCAGGTCGAAGCGGAGCGCCGCGCGACTGCCCGGGCTCACGTCCAATCGCCAGTGGGCCGCCGCGATCGGCAGCGCCCTCGACCCACCCGCCCCGACCAGGCCCGTGGGCTCGGCGCGCGCGAGGAAGACCGCTGCGGCCCCGCTGGCCACCGCCACGACGAGCCCTACCCAGAGCCAACCCGCACCCCGACGTCGGACGCGGGTCGTGCGCGAAGCCGTGCCCTCGGGGACACGAGTCGGGGTCCACTCCGGCATCGACTCCATCGCGTCCATCGTATCGCCTCACGCCCCGGTTTTCGACGATACTGCGCGCCTGGGTACAGACCCTCGGCGCAGGAGACGGGCATGGCGGAGTCGTTCGGAGAGCACCTCGGCACCTCGGTGCGTGGCTGGCGACGACGTGTCACGACCCACCCGGCGGCCTACTGGACACGGTGGCAGCTCGTGAAGCTGCGGCACCGTCTCGGCCGCGGCACCCCGAACGAAGAGGAGCGCTTCGACGCCGCCTTCGCGCCGCCCGAGGCCAGCGCCTGGCGCAAGAAGTACTTCACGCTCGCGGAGCGTCTGATTCCTCCGGGGGCGTCGGTCCTCGAGGTGGGCTGCGGCGCCGGGGGCATGCTGCGCCACCTCCAATCCCAGGGCCGCAAGGTGCTCGGCGTCGACTTCGCCCGGGCCACGGTGGACGGCCTGGTGGCGAGCGGCGTGCCCGCCGAGGTGCACGACCTGCGCAGCGACGCGCCCCTCCCGACGGGCTACGACGTCGTGCTCTGCCTCGAGGTCATGGAGCACTTCAGCGATCCGTGGGCCATCTACGACAAGCTCTGGGCCGCCGCCGGGCAGCGCGTCGTCTTCTCGGTGCCGGACCGCTACATGGTCCCCGACGACGACCACCTCTACGAGTTCACCTACGCCGATGTCGCCCATCGGCTCGCCCCGCGCGGCCCGGTCACCTTCATGGGCGGCCACCGCTGCTACATCGTGGCGGCGCAGGATAAACCGTAAGACTTCGCGGCCACGCGCGTCGAGTCGACACCGCAGTCCTCTGCACCGGAGCTCGAAAGATGCGCGTCGCCCCCCTCGCCTTGACCCTCGGTGCGCTCCTCTTCGCCTGCGAAGCCGAACCCGAGGCCGTGTCCGGGAATGACCTCTCGGCGCGCGATGCGGCCCAGCCGCTCGATACCGCGCCGCCGCTCGATACCGCGCCACCGCGCGATATCGCGCCGCCGCGCGACACGCAGGTCCATATCGACGCCCGACCCCCGCGGGACGGCGGGCCGGTCGACATGCTGGTCTTGCCACCGCCGGTCGACGCCGCGTTCCCCGCCGAGCCACTGCCGCTCGGTGATTGCGACCGCGTGACCGAGCTGACGTGCCCACAGCCCGCGGTCTGCACCCCCGCGAGCCTCCCCGAGCTCTCGGTCTGCGTCGCCGCGCTGCCGGTCTACGACCAGCCGGGCTGCGGACCCGAGCCCCACCCGGATGGCGTCGGCACCATCACACCCACGTGCTGCACCGCCGCCGACTGTGTCGAAGGCGGACGCGCCGGCCGCTGCATCTACACGGAGAACGTCACGGGCTGCTGCGGCACCCAGGGCCGCACCGACTGCGCCTACGACGCCTGTGTCGGCGACGCCGACTGCGGGCTCGGCGCGGTCTGCCTGCCTGCGGGCGCGCGTGGGCTCGGGGCCAGCGTGTGTGTGCCGGCGCAGTGTCGAAGCGACGCCGAGTGCCCGGTGGACGCCAACTGCCGTCTCGTGGGCCAGGGCGCCTTCTCCGCCCTCGTCTGCCTCGGCCCGGACGCCGAGTGTCGCACCGACGCCGACTGCCAGGGCGATTGCCCGGGGGCCTTCTGCGCGACCCAGTGGGTCGTCGAACAGGGCGTCTGGCAGCTCGTCGGCGGTTCGTCCTGCGACATCACCGCGTGTCAGGCGGTGCCCTGAGAGGATCGACCCTCACCGTGTGTGGTCGTGCCGTTCGTTGAAGGCGACACGCGTCGTCGGCCCCTCGACGCTCGGCAAGCCGAACGCGACCGGGCGTCCCTCGCCGTCCAGAGTCATGGGGGTCGCCGTCAGGGTCTCGCCGTCCACCTGAACGAGTGTGTAGGCGAGCCGGTGGTGCTGGATTTTGCGCCCCGAGGCGCGGTCGGTCCGGAGTCCGAAACGGGTGCCCCCGACGGGCAACGTGCAGCGCTTCGCCTCGGCCCCTCCGCAGCCCGCACGACGCCGCGCCGACTGCGCCGGACCGTAGTTGTAGGTCCCGTGGGCCGTGCCGACCGAGACCTGCCGCAGTCGACCGCCCGGCACCTCGAAGACCTCGTCCCACACAAGGTGCTCGTGCCCGGCCAGGTACAGGTCTACGCCCGCGGCCGCGAAGCGTGGCCCCAGGTCGTTGCGCAGCCACGGACGCGCGCCGGACATCACCGAAACGATCGGCACGTGCCCCACCACGATCCGTGTCTGCGCGTCCGTCGCCGCGAGGTCCGACTCGAGCCATCGCTTGACCTCGGGCGCCACCACCTGGTCGACGATGTGGGCGAGCGTCAAGTGAACGCCCTCGACCTCGACCGCGTAGGAGAAGGGGGCCGCGTCGAGGGCCACCTCACCCGGCCCGACCCGTCGACCGAGGACACGAAGGGGCGCCGCCCAGGCGTCCAGGTCGGCGAAGGCTTCAGCGTAGGCGGCCCGGTGCGCGGCGTGATAGCTGTCGTGGTTCCCGGCCACGGGCAGCACCGCGATCCCCGCCTCGCGCAAGGGTCGCAGCGTCTCGCGCACCGCCGCCCACCAGCGGGGCGCCATGGCCCGGCGACGCCGGCCGTCGGTCGGGTTACCGTTCGTCGAGTCGCCCGCGACGACCACAAAACGGGGCCGAGCCGCGGCCACCGCGGCGATGACCCTTTGCAGCGTCGGCGAGACGTGGCCGTCCTTCGGTGTGTGCAGGTCCGCGACGACCGCGAACGTCAAGGGCGCGTTTGCCGTCCGCACTGCGGGCGCCTTCGACTCCGGCGCGGTCGGGCCGGACCAGGCCCGCACGGAGCGACCGAACGTCGGCGCGGCCGCTTCGAGTCGATGCGTCGGTGCGAGGGTGTCCCACACCAAGACGCACACCACCATGAGCCCGACGAGAAAGCCGAGTCGCATGCACCCCAGTCGACCACGGGCGAATGTCCATCGACCGACGCCAAAACGACGTGTACGTCGAAGCTCTGTGACGAGGACGGGGTCAGAGACAACGCCACTCGTCGCACCCCTGCTCTCCCGGCGACGCGGAATCGCCATCGACCGGGGCTAGCTTCCGGGCGATGGAGTTCGCCACGGCCTCGTTCGGCTTCTTCGCGCTGTGCGTCGTCACGGGCGCGTGGTTGCTGCGTCCGTGGCCTCTGGTCTGGCGCCTTTGGCTACTCGCGGCGAGCCTCTACTTCGCCTCGCGGTGGCGGCTCGACTTCGTCGCCCTCCTGCTCGGGTCCGCCGGCCTGACCTGGGCGTGTGGCGAGGCCGTGTGGAGGTCGCGTGGAGGCCGGATGGCAAAGGTCGCGACGCTCGTCGGGGTGGGGGTCAACCTCGGCGCGTTGGCGGTCTTCAAGTACCTGGGATTCTTCGTCGAAGGGCTCGACGACTTTGTGACCTGGCTCGGCCTCGGGAGTCACCTGCCCGTGCTCGAGCTGGTCGCCCCTCTCGGCCTGTCGTTCTACACGTTCCAGAACGTCGCCTATCTGGTCGACGTTCGCCGCGGTGTTGCGGCACGCCCCCGGGACGTTCTCGACTACCTGCTCTCCGCCGCCTATTTCCCGCGCCTCGCGGCGGGCCCCATTCTGCGTTCAACCGAGATCCTGCCGCAGCTCCGCACCCCTGCGTTGCTGACGCACTCGGCCCTCTCGAGCGCGTTTTTGCTCGTGCTCACGGGGCTCGCCAAGAAGTGGGTGGTGGGCGGCTACCTCGCGACCCACATGGTCGACGAGCTGTTCACCTCGCCCGAGCAAGGCACCCGAATGGAGCTCTGGACGGCGCTCTTCGCCTACACCGCCCAGCTCTGGCTCGACTTCTCGGGCTACACGGACATCGCCCGCGGGATCTCGCGACTGGTGGGCATCGAGCTGCCGGAGAACTTCGCCTCACCCTACGCCGCGCCCAACCTGGGCGAATACTGGCGGCGCTGGCACATGAGCTTCTCGCGCTGGCTGCGGGACTACGTCTACTTCCCGCTCGGGGGCTCCCGGGGCTCGCCGGCGCGCACCGCCCTGAACCTGTGCGTCACGTTTACGCTGTGCGGGCTCTGGCATGGCGCGTCGTGGGGCTTCGTGCTGTGGGGAGCGCTCCACGGCGCCGCGCTCGCGCTCCAGAAGCTGTGGCGGGACGCGCGCCGCACGCGGGGCGAAACCGTGACGGACACGCCGCCGCTCCACCGGTACGCCCTCGGGTGCGCGCTCACACTCACCTTCTGTGCGCTCGTCCGCGTCTACTTCAAGGCCCCGGACCTCGTGACCGCCCACACGTATCTGCGGGGCCTGTTCGCGGGGGCCGCGCCCGTCGGCATCGGTCTGGACCCCGCCGTGCTCGTGCTCACCGCCCTCGCCCTCGCCGCGAACTTCCTCGGCCCCCGCGCCTTCGCCGTCGCCCAAAACGCCCTGGAGCGTGTCCCGCACTGGGCGCGGCCGGCGCTGTGGGCGACCGGGGCGCTCTGCCTCTGGACCCTCCGACCCTATGAAATCAGCGACACCGTCTACTTCGCCTTCTGAGCCCGCGACCCAGGCCCCGGTCCCTGCCGGGGCGGCGCTCGCGGCCGTGTGGGCCTGCGCGCTGCTCTTCACGGTCGTGGCCTCGCGGGACCTGCTCGAGTGGGTTCACGAGGACGAGACCCGCGCGGCGAGCCCCTTGCGCACCGTGGCGACGGCGCTCTCCGAGGTCGCGGGCCGCTCCGGCCTGGAGCAGGTGGGCGAGGCGCTGGTGGGCCTGCGTCAGGCGCTGCACGGGCGGGCGCCCCCGGTGAAGCCGGTGCGTGTTGCACCACCGATATCGCGCGCGCCCGCGCCAGACGGCGCCGAGACCCTTGCGCCAGCGACGCCTTCGACCGGTGCGCCGGCGTCGAACGTGAGCGCGACCCCGGTCCGGCGTGTGCTGCTCGTCGGCGCCTCGTCCATGAAGCTCGCCCTGGGCACTGCGCTCGAGCAGGTCCTCACGGCCCGCGGCCTCGAGGTCGCCCGAGACGCGCGGATCGCGACCGGTCTGTCGCGCCCCGATGTGCTCGATTGGCAGGTCCGGATCGAAAAGAGCCTACTGCGACATCGCCCAGAGCTCGTCGTCGTGAACTTCGGCGGCAACGACGCCACCCACATCCCTTTGCCGAAACGCGCCTGGGCCGCTTTCGGCACACCCGAGTGGGACACGGTCTACGGCGCGCGCGTCTCGGAGTTCGTCGGTCGCATTCGAGCCAACGGCGCGGTCGCGGTCATGATCGGCATGCCCATCATGCGCAGCGACGACTTCTCTGAACGTATGAAACGACTCAACCGCGTCACGCGCGACGCCACGGAGGCGGCCGGCGGTGTGTACCTCGACCAGTGGAACCTCGCGGCCACAGACTCGGGCGCCTACCGGGAGCGGGTCGAGCTGGACGGTCGCAACCGGCTGATGCGCGATCCCGACGGGATCCACTACTCACGCTGGGGTGGGCTCTTTGTCGCCCGCGCGCTCGTCCCCCAGCTCGAGGCGATCGCACCTTTCGCGACCGCGCCTCCTGCCCCGTCCGAGCGGGCGGACACCGACCGCTGACGAGCGCCGGTCGACGCTGCTACCCTCCGGCCATGAGTGACACTGCCCGCAAGCGGCCCACCTACGCCGACATCGAGGCACTCCCGCCCCACCTTCGCGGGGAGATCCTCGGGGGCGAGCTCGTCGTGAGTCCGAGGCCCGCGCCCCCGCACGTGCGCGCGGCCTCCTCACTCGGCCGTGTGCTGGGTGACTTCGACCAGGATGGCGACGACGACGGTCCGGGTGGCTGGTGGATCGAAGACGAACCCGAGCTCCACCTCGACGTGGACGCCGACTATCCGGTCGTCGTGCCCGACCTCGCGGGGTGGCGCACGACGACGCTGCTCGAGTTGCCCGAGACGGCGGCGTACACCGTCGCGCCCGACTGGGTCTGCGAGATCCTCTCTCCCTCCACGGCCGCCGACGACCGGGCGCTGAAGATGCCGTTCTACGCCCAGGCGGGGATTGGGCACCTGTGGATCGTCGATCCGCTGCTCTTCACGCTCGAGGTCTATCGGCTCGACGCCGGGGCCTGGCGCCAGCTCGGGGTGTGGCGGGACGAAGCGGTCGTCAAGGCCGAGCCCTTCGATGCCTTGCCGCTGAAGCTCTCGCGCCTCTGGGGCCGACGGAAGCCGCCTCAGCGGGTCACGCGGAGCTGAGGTCGCGTGCCCGCATCGGGCGACGCCTCACCGCGCGTCGTAGACCTGCCGCAGCCAGCTCTCCAACGTGAGCAGCAGCCAGATCTTCACCCCGCGTCGCGGTCGCAGGCCGCCCAGCCTGCGGTCGAGCAACCGCTCGAGCCACACCCGCCGGACAATCCCCCGAGGGGCCAATCCGTCCAGAAGGCGCTCCCGCGCGAAGGCCTCCAGCGGCCCTTGGAACCACGCCTCCACGGGCACCATCATCCCGCTCTTGGGGCGCTCCAACACCGAGGCCGGCAGCAGGTCGTCCACGGACGCCTTGAGCAGGTGCTTCTCCACCGATCCGTTGCGCTTCAGGTCCGGCGGCACCCGAAACGCGAGGCGAACCACGTCGCGGTCGAAGAGCGGAGAGCGGGCGCGCACACCGTGGACCTCCCCCAGGTGCTCGACCTTTGGCAGGATGTGCCCCGCGCCTTTCCAGACCACGTTGAGGGCCATCAAGCGGTCCAGGAAGCTCGGCCAGCGGGCGTCCTCGAGCCACGGACGCACCCACGACACGACCTCGTCGCGGACCTCGGGCGCCCGCAGCGCCGGCTCCAACGCGGCGTCCAGATCGTCCCAGAGCTTCTGATGGGCCCGCAGATACGCCCGCTCCCGAACGTCGTGCTCTTCTGGGGCGAAGGCCGCGCCGTAGATCTCGGACAAGAGCAGCGGCGCGTTCTTTGGCCCGCCGAAGCAAGGGTCGCCCCCCTCGCCGTTGAGCACGACCCGCCGGTCGAGCCGCGCCGCGGCCTCGAAAAGCATCCAGTTCGGCACGGTGAGCGGGTCCCCGTTGGGCTCCGAGAGCGCGGCGACCGTCGGGTCGAAGAGGCGCCGCACGTCCTCGGGCGAGACGATCACGACCTCGTGAGTCGCTCCACAGTGCCGCGCCACCAGCGTGCTCCACTCGACCTCGTCGCGGTGGGGCGGCCCGAACGCGATGGAGAGCGCGTGCACCGGGCGGCTCCGCTGCGCCAGCGCCACGACCAGGCTGGAGTCGATGCCGCCCGAGAGGAACGCGGCGAGGGGCGTGTCGGGCAGCATCCGCTCCACGGTCCGCGAGAGCGTGTCGCGCAGCTCGGGCCGGAGCGACGCCTCGTCACCGAAGGTCGCGGGGCTCGCCGGCAAGGTGTCGAAGACCCTACGGCGGGGCGGTCCCGCGCCGTCGAAGACCAGCTCGACGCCCGGGGGCACCGCAGAGATGCCTTGCACCAGCGTTGCCTCGCCGGGCACATACGCGCAGCTCAAGTAGCTGACGAGCGCGGCCGGGTTCAGCGGGCCGCGCACACCCGCGCGGAGCACGTCGTGCAGGCGGGTGCCAAAGACGACCTCACCGTCGGCCCGGCGCCCCCAGTACATCGAGCGTGTGCCCAGCGGGTCTCGCGCGAGATGCAGGCGCCGGGTCTCGTCGCGCCAGGCGGCGACCCAGCCTCCGAGGATGCGCTCGGGGTTGAGCACCGCCGTCGACCAGTCGAGCGGTCGCCCGTCGTCGAGCGCGCACGCGTCGTCGGAGACGACGAGCAGCTCAACCAAAGCTGTCTCCGCCGCCATCCGAGGCGTCGGCGTCCGAGGTGAAGTCCGAGTCGACGTAGAGCCCGCCGGCCGCCACACCGGTGCTGCCGTCGGAGCCGGAGCTGCTGGAGCTGCGGGTGTCGCTCGCCTCCGCGCCGCGTTTCATGGCCCGGAACAGGCGCTTGATGATCTGCTCGGGCCGCACCGCGGCGAGCTCCATCTTGCGGGTGCAGAGCCACGCGCGCTCGCTCTCGGTGAGCGCGGGATGCGACGCCACGTTGAGGTCGACGGCCCAGCACAGCGTGGGGGTCATCTCCGCCTGCCCCGGCCGCAGCGCCACGTCGAAGACCGTCACGTCCGTTCCGCCGAACCACTCGGGATCATTGCGTAATTCGTGCGCCAGGCGACACCCGTAGGGCGTTGCGTCATGGAGCACGTAGACCTCGAGGCGCGGGTTCTTGCGCAGCATCTTCCGCACGACGGGGTACGCGTGCTGCGGATACCCGCCCGCGGTGATCACCGCGCAGTTGTTCTCGAAGTGGAAGTCGTTCGCGAGCAGCAGATCCACCGTGCCGTTCTGGTCGCAGATCACGGCGCGGTCGAAGGAGTAGCTCTCGAGCTCGTCCTCCATCGGCTTGGTCAGGCCCTTCGCGTTCGAGGCGCGGGGCTCGATCAACATCCGGGGCTTGCCGTGCGCCTCGACCCACTTCGCGTGCAGGTTGCGAAAGACACTCTCGGAGAGCGTGAGCGGCAGCCCGACCTTCTTCGAGAGGCGCGACATCACGGCGAGGAACGCGAGCGCGCCCGCCACGATCGCGGCGATCAGATACAGCTCGAAGACGAGGCTCAGCACCCCGCCCACCAACGTCGCGAGCACGAGCCCGCACCCGAAGAACCACCCGCCCGTCGCCTTGACGCTGAGCTTGTGGGCGACGGCGTGGTGCAGGTGGCTCGAGGTGAAGCGCACCGTGTCGTTGGAGCTCACCCAGTCGAGCGCGGCCTGCCACGTCAGGTCGTTGACCGGGTCGCCGTCCCTGGGCTCGAACGCGAACTTCCCCTTACAGTTCGGGCAGATACGGCCCGAGCGATTCGGGTAGGTGGAGTCGTGTTTGCACCGCGCGCACTTCATGGCGCCCGCCCTCGCGCGTCGACGAACCGGCGGAGCCAGACCTCCAGTACCAGGAGGGCCCAAAGGCGTTCGCCGAGGCGTCGGCGGCGCGTCTCCGAGGCGACGTCCCGGCCCTCGCGCAAAGACCGCACGAACTCAGGGCGAAACAAGCCGCGCGCCCGGACCCGCTCGTCGGACAGGTAGGTCTCCACGACCGGGCGCAGCGCGCCCTGGACCCAGTCCGTCATGGGCACGCTCATGCCGAACTTGCGCCGCCACACGATCGACTCCGGCAGGGCGTTCTGGAGCGCGAGTTTCATCACGTACTTCTCACAGGCCCCCTTCAGCTTCAGCTCCGTGGGCAGCGTGAAGCTCCAGGTCGCGAGCCGCCGGTCGAAGAGCGGCATGTTCACATCGAGCCCGTGGGCGGCGCCCATGCGCCCCGCGCGCGGCAGGATGTTCTGCGAGCCCTTCAGCGAGATGTCTGTGAGTCGTACGCGGTTGAGGAAGGTCTGGGCACGGCTGCTGCCCATGAACTTGGCGATGACGGCGCGCCGGATGCCCGGTGTCACCCGGTCGGCGAGCGCCGGCGCGTAGAGCGCCTCCTCGAGACCGTAGAAGCGGTGATAGCTCCGCAGGTACTGCTCGTCGAGCGAGACCTCTTCGTCGCCCGCACCGAAGATGGCCGCGGCCACCATCGGCTTGCTCGTCCAGCCGCCGAAGAGCTGGTCGCCGCCCTCACCGTTCCACAGCGACTCGAAACCCGCGGCCTTCGCGGCCCGCGCGAGCAGCCATTGCGGCCCCGTCACCGCGTCGCCGTAGGGCATGTCGAGGTGCCACACGATCTGCTCGAGCTGCTCGCGGATCTCGGCGGGGTCCGCCGGCACGAGCACCTGCTCGAGCTTCAGGAACTCCGCGGTCTCGCGCGCCTCCTCACGCTCCACCGAGGCCTGCCCGAAGTCGAGGGTGAACGCGGTCGTCGGTACGCCGAGCTCGCGCAGCCACAGGCCCACGGCCGACGAGTCCACACCGCCGGAGAGGGCGAGCGCCGTCGGCCCGGGCGCATACACACGGTCGCGCACGGCCTGCACCGCGAGCGTCGACAGCCGCTTCGCCGCCGCGCCCTGGGGCACGTCCTCCAGGTGCTCCTCGAGCGCGAACCAACGCGTCGTGGTGCCGACCCCCCGCCGCCAATCCAGCCGATGCCCCGGCAGCAACCGGCGAATGCCGGCGATGGGCGTGGCCTCGCCAGGCACGAACGAGAACGTCAGGAACTTGTGGACCGCGACCGGGTCAATCTCGACGGGGAAGCCGATGCCGTCCGCGAGGGCGAGGAGCTGCTTCAGCTCGCTGGCGAAAAAGAGCGCGCCGCGGTGCTCCAGCAGATACAGCGCCCGCACGCCGAAGGGGTCGCGCAGGAGCGTCAGCGTCTCGGTCTCCGCGTCCCAATGCGCCGCTGCGAAGGCGCCGTCGGTCTCGGTCGTGTCGAGGGTGTCGTGCTCGAGTCGTTCAGCGAGGGCCGCCGCGGGCGAGGTCGACACGCCGATCACCCGGCCCGCGCAGACCGTGGCCGAGCCGCGGGCGTCGACCCGGACAGCCGTGTCCGTGCCCGTGCGCCCGGCGCGAGAGCGCAGACCCATCGCCACGCCCGGACCCGTCCAGACCACGGCGTCGGCGCCTCGATGCACGATGGGCGCGAGCAGCGCCCGCACCTGCTCGACGGAGGCCTCGGGCCCTACGCAGCCGGCGATGCCCCCCATGCTCGCCTCACCGCAGCAGGGCGCGGCGGCGCGCGGTCTCGAGCTCGGTGGCGATCTGGTCGATCCCCCACGACGCAAACCGTTCGGGCAGCAAACGGCGGTTGCTCGCCTCGCTCACCGCCAGCAGCTCCATGTAGCGCACCATGTCGCGCTCTCGCGTCGGCATGTAGTCGGTGACGGCGCGCTCGAGGTACGGCGCCGTGAGCTTCGGGGGCTTGGTGTCCACCCCCGGCGGCAGGATGTCGGAGCAGAAGTCGTCCCACGCCAGGAGCACGAGGGCCTCCAGGTCCGCGGCCGCGTAGCCTTCGAGCCCCTCGAGGATCGGCAGGAGCGTCTCGTCGGGCAGCTCGGCGTCAATCTTGTGCCGGCGAAGCTGCGCCCGCAGGATCAACGCCCGCTCGGTCGGGTCCTCGGGGTGGAAGAACGGGATCTTCAGGTCGAAACGACCGGGGCGCTTCAGGTCCGTGTCGAGCTTGTCGGGGCGGTTCGTCATCATCACGAAGACGATGCGACCACGGTGGCTCGTATCGCTCATGAACTCCTTGAGCCGAGCCATCACGCGGCTGTTGACCCCGCCGTCGGAGTCCCCCCCCGAGCCGAGGGAGCGGTCACCCTCGTCGATGATCACGAGGATCTCACCGAGCCCCTCGATGACGTCCAGGACCTTCTCGAGGTTCGCCTCGGTGCTGCCCACCCACTTGTCCCGGAAGTTCTTCAGCTTGATGGCCGAGAGCCCGCTCTCTTTGGCGAAGGCCTCGGCGACGAAGCTCTTGCCCGTGCCCATGGGGCCCACGAGCAGCACACCCATGGGCACCTGGCTCCGGCGGCCGGCGCGGATGTGGTCGGCGATGCGCAGGAGCGCGCCCTTGATGGGCTCGTTGCCGCCCACGACGGAGAAGTCGTGGTTCGACTCGATGACCTCGATGAGGCCAGCGCACTCCTGCTCGAGGATCTCCTTCTTGCGCTGGGCGATGGCCTCGACGGGCACCGACACGGGCTGGGTCTGGAAGACGGCGCCCGGCGTGGTGTGCGCCTCGACCGGGGGCATCGACGCGCCGCGCCCCGGCTCTCCCAGCGAGAGGACGTCTTGAATCTGGCGGAGCTGGAGACCCGCGGTGATGCGCGTGAGCTGCTCGCCGCGCGGCGGATCCAGCGTGGGGCGGATGTGCGCCAGGAAACGGGCGCGCTCCAGCGGACCCGGCAGCGGCACGTGCAGCAGACCCACACGCGGGTTGCGGGTGACGCGCCGCGCCAGGTCCGGCAGGGAGCTCGTGAGCAGCATCACGACGTTGTCGGACCGAACGACCTCGTCCCACAGGCTCCAGCGATGCAGCGTGGCCGCGGCCGTGCGGTCGTTGAAGCTCAGATTGCCGGACGGGCCATCGGGCGCGACCATCTCGGCGTAGTGCATGATGACCGCGCACGGCACGTCGCGGCGCACGAGCAGGGCCTCCAGCAGCGGCAACACCACCGCCGGATCCCGCTCGAGCATCAGCTCGCGGGCGACGGCATCGCCCAGGCCGCTGCCCTTGGACTTCTCGGTGCCCGAACGGGCGGCGAGGCGCGCCTCGGTGAAGTACCCGCCCTCGATGAGGACCCGCGCCGCGCGCTGCGCGTGCTCGGGCTTCGCGAACCACACGCCGCGGCCCGGATCGTAGTGCACGACCATCTTGTCGCTCGGCGCGAAGAACGCGTCGAGGAACTGCTGCATGCTCCACTGCCGACCGCCGGCGAGGACGCCGTCGTACACGTTGCCGTGCAGCACGAACTGCCCGGTCTCCGTGGTGAGGTAGCGGTCGCGCAACGCGCTCATCCAGCGCGGCAGGTCGCTCGCGCGGGGCAGGTCCAGGCTCTTGTCGCTCGCGGGGGGGTTCGACGACGGATTCATGGGGCGTGCCGCTCTTCCTGTCCTGGGGACCTGCCGACGCAGCGAAGGCTCAGAGGATCGACCCTCTCAGAGCGTCTTGCCGCCCTCGGGCTCGCCGGTGCCCTGCGTCGCGGTCGCGCCGCGGGCCGCCTTGAGGGCCGCGAGCTTCTGCTTCGCCTCGAGGCTGCCGGTCTGCTGCTTGATCTTCGCGAGCTTGCCCTCGAGTGAGCTCTCGCGCAGCTCGGAGTTCAGCTTGACCTCGCCCTTCACGCGATCCGCGTAGTCGCGCACGCTCTGCAGCGCCTTGACCTCGGCGTCCACCGAGATGCCCTGGAGCTGGTCGTCGATCTGCTTGCGCGCCTCGGAGTCCTTGATGGTCGCGACCACCCGGTCCCGCTCGCGCTTCAGCTTCTCGATCTCGCCCTGCACGGACCGCAGGCTGTCCTTGGCGGTCTCGGCCTCTTTGGCTGTCTCGTCCAGCTCACGGGAGTCCTCGGCGAGCGCCTTCTCGAGCTCCGTCTGGCGCTCGAGCAGCACCATCGCCGCCTCGTCCTCGTTCTGCTCGACGGCGACCTGCACCTGGGCCCGGATCTCGGCGAGCTCGTTCTCGTGCTTCTTGATGCGCGTCGAGAGCTGCTCGCGGCGGGCGATGATGCGGCTCACGGCGCTCTTCAGCGCCATGTACTTCTCCGACATCGAGTTGATCGCGTTCTCGTACGCGATCTCGGGGTGCTTCTCCTCGATGTTCGTGGCGAACAGCGAGAGGAAGCCCTTCCACATGTTGTACATGCGGGCCATGAAGCTCATTTTTACTTCTCCAGAGCTTGAGCGATGTGGTGTTCGGCGAGCCCCATCGACGCGCCGATTTCGTGGACGGTTTCTTTGCTCCACAGGATGTGCGCGAGGCTCCGGAGCACGTAGAGGCGCGCCTTGACGTGCACGTCCTCCTGGGCCTCGGCCGACAGCCCGAGGGCGGTGGCGTACAGGGCGACGCGCTCGCGCTCTTTGTCCGAGTGGTTCCCGTCGGCGTAGATGAGCAGGTAGCAGGACGTCAGGAACGCCTCGATGACCTTCTCGCCGCCGGCCTTCAGGGCCTCGGCGCACGCCGCGGGGTCGAAACCCTGGGCCGCCAGCGCGTCCAGGTCCTGAGTCCCGCCCTCACCGGCGTAGAAGTCGGCGATGAGCGCCCGTTCAGCCTCGTGGATGCCGTCGACCGCGGCCAGATCGAGCATGCCGCGCGTGATCCATTCGGCCTGCGCGTTCGTCAGGTGAATGCCCTCGTAGAGCTCTTCCATCTTCGCTGGTCCTCGTTGGGAAGGGTGGCGGATTCGGCCGGCGCGGCCGGAGGGCGGCGCACGCGCGGCGACGCGGCACCCTAGCGCGCGCCGCAACCCGGGGCAACGGAGCCCGCGTGGGTCGGATTCGTTTGCATGGGGCGCGTGTTGTGCTAGCGTGCCGCGCCTTCGAATCCCGACCTTTCGACTGGAGCATCCGTCATGGCCAAGAGCAAGCGCGACAAGATCAAGCTCGAGAGCACCGCCGGCACCGGCTACTTCTACACGACCACGAAGAACCGCCGCGCCCAGGGCGGCAAGCTCGAGCTCAAAAAGTACGACCCCGTGGTCCGCAAGCACGTCGTCTTCAAAGAGACGAAGCTCAAGTAAACCCGCGCCTGCGGGGTAGCTACGATTGACGATAGTAGGCGGGCGTGCCATCGTGCCGCGCATGCGCCTCGACACCGTCTACGAACCGCTGGGCGACCTCGAGTCCGCCGTCATGGAGGTCGCGTGGGTTCTGCCCACCGCGACGGCCCGCGAGGTCTGCGACCAGCTGACCGGACCTCGCGCCCGCGCCTACACGACCATCATGACGACCATGGACCGTCTGCATCGCAAGGGTCTCTTGACCCGCGAAAAGGACGGCCAGGCGTGGCGCTACCGGCCCGCGCTCTCCAAGGCGGCCTTCGAGCGCGCGCTGGCGGATCGCCTCGCGACGGAGATCCTCGCGCTCCACGGTGAAGCGGGTCTGGCGGCCTTCGTGGACGCTGCGGCGCGCGTCGATGCGGACCTGCTCGACCACCTCGCGGCGCTCATCGACCGCCATCGCGAGGAGCAACGATGAGCCCGACGCTGGGGTTCGTCTGGGCGTGCATCGGGGTCGGGGCGCTCGCCGCGCTCGCCGCGTGGCCCCTCGCCGGCGGCGCGCTGCGGCTCGTCGTCCGTCGAGGGTCCGCTCTGCGCCCCGCACGGCGCGCGGACGCCGCGTTTCTGCTCGGTATCACACCCGCTCTCGTCGGCTTCACGGTGGCGTTGGCCACGGCCATGCCGTCGCTGATGACCCGTTTGGGTCTGGCGGCCGACCATTGCCGTGACCACAAACACCACGTGCACGTGTGCATGCAGCACGTGGGTCACCTGCCGACGTGGCTGGTGGCCGTGGGCGCCCTGGCTTCACTGGTCCTGGCCGTGCGCGCGGGGCGCCTCCTGGTCATGACCCTGGCGGCGCGCAACCGCTTCTCGGCGCTGGAGCGCTTGAGCGTCCGCGAGTCGACCTCCGAGGGCTGCGACACCTGGCGAGTGCCCGGCTCTCCGCGCCTGTGTGTGGCCACGGGCGTCTTCCGCCCGCGCATCTTCTACTCCGCGGCGCTGGCCGAGCATCTGGCCCCGGAGGAGCTTGCGGCCGCCCTCGCGCACGAAGCCGCCCATCTGCGGCGGCGGGACCCGGTGGCGCTCGCCTTGCTCGATCTGGCGGCCCTCAGCTCGCCGCTCTCGCACGTCCGGCGGGCCCGCGAGGTTTTCCGGGCCGCGGCGGAACAGGCGTGTGATGTCGTCGCCGCCGCCGAGCACGGGGGCGCGTCGGTCGCGCGCGCGCTGGTGACCGCCGCTCGCCTGCAGTGGGCCGCTTCGGGGGCGCTCGCGTTCGCCGAGCATGGCCTCGCGGAGCGTGTGACGGCGCTGCTGAAGCCCCGCCCGGAGGCGCCCGCCCCGGCGCGTGTCTTGGCGACCGCCGGCGTTTGCCTGGCGGCGATGACCCTCGCCGTGGCCGTCGGGGGCCTCGACGTTCACCACGCCGTCGAGACCC
Source organism: Bradymonadia bacterium (assembly GCA_049318805.1). Classification (GTDB taxonomy): domain Bacteria; phylum Myxococcota_A; class Bradymonadia; order UBA7976; family UBA1532; genus CANLBD01. Next base: position 15,587 of record JBMOFP010000057.1, on the reverse strand, counting down.
TGCTCTCCAGACTCGACTGACGCGCCGGGACGCGCGCCGTCGCGTCGAAATCGAGAACACCTGCAATGAGGTCTCTGCCCTTCGTCGTGCTCGTTGCTACTACTGCCAGTAGTTTCGCGAGCGCTCAGACCGCGCCGGTCGAGATGAGCCGCGAGGCCTACGTCGCGCGGGTCGTCGCCGAAGGTCCCGCGGCGCGCGCCCTGGACGACCGTGTGCGTGTCGCACGGACCGAGGCCCGGGCCGCCGGCCTCTCCCCCAACCCTTCGCTCGCCTGGGAGCGCGGCGCCGCCGTGTCGGGCGCGCGCGCCGACGAAACCGACGACGCGGTCACACTTCGCCTGCCCCTGGTGGTCTCCGGTCGCCTGGGTTTGGCCCAGGACGCCGCGGCCGCGGAGGCGGCCGCCGTGGAACTCCAGGTGCGCTGGGGGCGGGCCGAGCTGCGACGCTCGGCCCGCTGGGCCTTCGACGCCGTGCTCGCCGCGCGGGCCCGCGTGAGCGTCCTCGACGAGGCCGTCTCCGAGGTCGATGCGCTCTCCCGCCTCGCGAGCCTTCGGGAACGCGCCGGCGAGTCGGCGGGCTACGAGAGCCTGCGCATCGAACTCGAAGCCGCGCTGGTGGCCGACGAGCGGGCCGCGGCGACGGCCGACGCCGAGCACGCGGCCGTCGCCGCCGCGTCCCTCCTGGGGGTGTCCGCGGAAGCGCTGCCCCCGCTGGTCGGCGACCTCCTGACTGAAACGACCGACCCCCCGCCCCCCCTCGAGGGCGGCGAGCGGGCGGACGTGAAGGCGCTGTCGAGCGCAGCCGCCGCAGCCGAGCTCAGCGCGAACGCCGCGGGTCGCCGCGCCGTCCCGGACCCGACCTTCACGTTGGGTGCGCAGGTCCTCGACGTGGCCGAACCGGGGCGCGGCACCGGCTACGTCCTCGGCGTCGAGGTGCCTCTGCCCGTGCTCGACGGTGGGGGTCGAGACGCCGACGCGGCGCGCGCGCACGCCCGCGCCGTCCAAACGGAGCGCCAGACCCTCAGCGCCACCGCGGCCCGCGAGGGAGCGAGCGCGCGCAGAGTCTTCGAGTCACGCCGTGCGCGCTTGGCCGCGTTCCGCCAGAACATCCAGGGGCGCGCCGAACGCCTCCGTGCGCTGGCCGATTCGTCCTGGCGCGCGGGCAACGGAGACTTGTGGGCGCTCCTCGACGCCCAGCGTGCGGCGCGCGAGGCCCGCTTGCGCGTTCTCGCGCTGGCGCTCGAGGTCCGCAACGCCGAGGCCGACCTTCGACTTGCCCTGGGAGCAGAAGAATGAAGCCCACCCGGTTTCCCGTGTTCGCGGCCGTCCTCGCGCTCGTTCTCGGTTGTCGGCCGCACGGGCACGACCACCATGACCACGGCCACGAGGACCACGAGGACCACGACCATGACCACCACGCGCCCGCGGACCCGCGCCCCGGGTTGAGTGTGACGCTCTACCAGGGTCCCCTCGAGCTCTTCATGGAGTATCCGGCGTTTGTCATGGGCGTCGAATCCCCCCTGCTGGCGCACCTCACCGACACCCGAGACTCCGAGGCGTTCCTGCCGGTGACGCGCGGCCTGGTCGTGGCGACGTTGCGTTTCAAGAGCGGCGCCGAGGAGACCTTCCGCGCGGAGACGCCGCTGCGGGATGGCCTCTTCAAGCCGGTGGTGAAGCCCTCCCAGATCGGCGAGGCGACACTCTCGCTGGAGCTCGTGGGCGCGCAGGTCGAGGGCACGGTCGAGGTCGGCGCCGTCGTGGTTCATCCCAGCATCGAGGCGGCTGTCGCCGGGAACCCGGTCTCCCCGGCGGCCGAAACGCTCGTGAGTTTCCTCAAGGAACAACAGTGGAAGACCCGATTCGCGACCGCCGCGGCCGAGCTGCGCGCCGTGCGTCCGAGCGTTCGGGTCTTCGGTGAGCTCCGTGGCGCTCCGGGACGTGAGGCCGACCTGAACGCCCCCATCGCGGGCCGCGTCGAGGCCACCGGGGCCCCGCTGCGGCCGGGACAGGCCGTCCGACGCGGCGAGCTCTTGCTCGTGGTCACGCCCGTGAGCGCCGCGGGCGGGTCCGACCGCTCGGGCCTGGAGCTCGAGGAGCGGCGGGCGCGGGCCGAGCTGGGATTGGCCGAGCGCGAGCTCGAGCGCGCACAGGGGCTCTTCGCCGCCCAGGCGATCGCCGAGAAGCAGGTGGACGCGGCCCGCGTCGCGGTGGACGTCGCCGAGGCACGGTTGCGCTCCGCGACGGCCCAGCTCCTGGCGTTCCGCAGCGCTCAGGCCAACGTGGGGAGCGGACGGGCGGCGGCCCATGAGCTCCGCGCCCCCTTCGACGGGGTCGTCTCTCACACCCGTGTGACGCCCGGGGTCTTCGTCGAAGCCGGGACCGTGCTCGTCGGTGTGATCGATCCCCGCGAGCTCGCCCTGGTCGCCCATGTGCCGGAACAGGACCTCTCGCTGCTGGAGACGCTCGGGGGCGCTGGCTTGTGGGTGGACGGACACGAAGGCGAGCTGCCGGTCGCTCTCGACCAGCTGCAGGGTGTTTCCCCGAGACTCGACCCGAGGACCCGCACCGCCGAGCTGACTTTCGCCGTGCCCAACCCCACGGCGGGCCTCAGGGCGGGCCAATCCGCGCGTGTGGTCCTCTACGGACGCGCGGGCGCGGACATCGTCGCCGTGCCTCGGCAGGCTGTCATCGACGACAACGGCAAGCCCACGGTCTACGTCGTGGACGGCGGCGAATCGTTCCTGGTGCGCCGCGTGGAGGTCGGACCGCGGGACGGCGAGTGGCTCGCCCTGCGCTCCGGCCTGGGCGCCGGTGACCGCGTCGTGAGTCGCGGTGCCTACGAGATCAAGCTCGCGACCGCTGCGGGGGCCATGCCCGCGCACGGCCACGCGCACTAGGCGCGCGCCATGAACGCCCTCATTCGCTGGTCCATCGAGCACCGACTGATCGTCATCGCGGCGTCGGTGGTCCTCGTCGTCTTCGGCTTGGACGTGACACGGCGCATGCCCGTCGATGTCTTCCCGGACCTCACGGCCCCCACCGTCACCGTCGTCACCGAGGCCCATGGGCTCGCGCCGGAAGAGGTCGAGCTGCGGGTGACCTTCCCGCTGGAGACCGTGCTCAACGGAACGAGCGGGCTTCGACGCGTCCGCTCGGCGTCGGGCGTCGGCCTGTCGATCGTTTGGGCCGAGTTCGAGTGGGGCACGGACCTCGGTCGAGCACGGCAAGCGGTCAACGAGAAACTACAGCTCGCCGCGCCGCAGCTGCCCCCGGACCTACCGCCCCCGACGATGGCCCCCGAGTCGTCCGTCATGGGGGAGATTCTCTTCCTCGCAGTCCGTGCGGAGGTCCCCGCCACCGGCGTCGCGGCCGCCGAGGCGCAGCTCATGGCGCTGCGGACCACCGCGGACTGGGTCGTGCGCAAGCGTCTCCTCGCGGTGAGCGGCGTCTCTCAGGTCGTGCCCATCGGCGGGGCCGTCCGTGAGTATCAGCTTCAGGTCCGGCCCGAGGCGCTGACCGCCCTCGACCTGTCCTTCGACCAGGTGGTCGAAGCCCTCCGGAGCGGGAACCACAACGCCGCCGGCGGCTTCTTCGTCGAGGGTCAGCAGGAGTATCTGCTTCGCGCCGTAGGGCGCGCGCGCTCTCTCGAGGATGTGGGCCTGACCCCCGTCACCGTCCGGGGCGGGGTCCCGATCACGGTCCGACAGGTCGCGGACGTGCGCGCCGGACCCCGCCCGAAGCGCGGTGAGGGCTCGGCCAACGCCGCACCCGCGGTGGTCCTCGCCATCACAAAACAGCCCGACGCCAACACCCTCGAGCTCACCGCGCGCATCGACGCGGCCCTGGACGAGATCGAACGCACGCTCCCAGCGGGTCTGAAGATCGACCGTGACCTGTTCCGTCAAGCGGACTTCATCTCCACGGCCATCCGGAACGTCTCCGTCGCCCTTCGAGACGGCGCCCTCTTTGTCGCCGTGATCCTGTTCATGTTCCTGCTCAACGCGCGGGCCACGGTCATCTCGTTGCTGGCGCTCCCCGTCTCCCTCGTCGCAAGCGTGCTCGCGCTGGACTGGGCCGGCGTCACGCTCAACACGATGACCATCGGCGGACTGACCATCGCGATCGGGTCGCTCGTCGACGACGCCATCATCGACGTCGAGAACGTCTTTCGGCGCCTTCGGGAGAACGCGGCGCTCCCCGAGGGCGCCCGCCGTCCGCCCCTCGAGGTCATCTACGACGCCTCGTGCGAGATCCGCGGCTCCATCGTCTTCGCGACGCTCATCATCGTCCTCGTCTTTGTGCCGCTCTTTTTCCTCTCCGGGCTCGAAGGACGCATGTTGGCGCCGCTCGGACTGGCGTACATCGTCGCGCTCATGGCGTCGTTGCTGGTCGCGATGACGCTGACACCCGCGCTGTGCGCCTGGCTCCTGCGCCGCCCGGAGGCGGTCGGTCACGGGGAGAGCGCCGTCGTGCGGGCCCTGAAGCGGGTCTATGCCCCGACCCTCGCATGGGCCCTCGAGAGACCCCGGCTCGTCCTCGGGGCGTCCGCGGCCGCGTTCGTGGCGACCGTCGCGGTGGTCCCGTTTCTGGGGCGCTCGTTTCTCCCCGAGTTCAACGAGGGCGCGCTGACCATCAGCGCCACGACGCTGCCGGGCACATCATTGGCGGAGTCCGATCGTCTCGGACGCCGCGTGGAAGAAGCCCTTCTGGCCTTTCCCGAGGTCGTCTCGACCGCGCGTCGCACCGGTCGCGCCGAGCTCGACGAACACGCCCAGGACGTCAGCGCCTCCGAGATCGAGGTGACGCTCGACCTCTCGAAGGGGTCCCGTGACCTGCCGACCCTGCTGGACGCCCTTCGGGAGGCCCTCGGACAGGTCGGTGGTGTCGTTCTGACGATTGGTCAGCCGCTGTCCCACCGCATCGATCACATGCTCTCGGGCACCCGCTCGGCCATCGCGCTCAAGCTCTTCGGCGACGACCTCGACCGGCTTCGAGGGCTCGCCGAGCGCGTAAAACAGGTGGCCGAGAGCACCCCGGGCGCCGTGGATGTGTCCATCGAGCAACAGGTCGACCTGCCTGTCCTCGAGCTCAGAGCGGATCGGGCGCGCGCGGCGCATTTCGGGCTCACGACGGGCGCGCTGGCCGAGTCGATTGAGGGCGTGCTGACCGGCGTGAAGGTGGGCGCCCTCCAGGAAGGACCCCGGGCGATCGACCTCGTCGTTCGTTACGAGCCGTCCGTCCTGGAAGACCGCGAGGCGCTGATGGCCACGCCCATCGACACGCCCGTCGGTGTGCGTGTGCCGCTCGGGGCCGTGGCCGAACTCGTGCGCACGACCAGCCCGAACACGATTGTTCGAGAGAACGTGCAACGGAAGCTGGTCGTTCAGGCGAACGTCGCCGGTCGGGACCTCGGCGCCGTCGTCGCGGACCTGCGGACGCGCATCGAAGCCGAGGTGACCTTTACGCAGGGCGACTTCATCGTCTACGGCGGTCAGGCCGAGAGCGCCGCCGCGGCCACTCGAACCCTGGTCGGGCTGACGCTGGCCGCGGCGGTCGGCGTGTGCCTTCTGCTGGTGGTGGCGTTCTCCTCGGTGCGCAACGCGTTCCTCACGCTCATCAACCTGCCCCTCGCGCTGATTGGCGGGGTCGCCGCCGTGGCCCTCACCTCCGGGGTCATCAGCGTCGCCTCCCTCGTCGGTTTCATCACTCTCTTCGGCATCGCCACCCGCAACGGGATCCTCCTCGTCTCGCACTTCGAGCACCTGCGGACCCACGAGGGCGCGGACCTGGCCGAGGCGGTGACGCGGGGCGCCCTGGAGCGGCTGTCCCCGGTCTTGATGACGGCGCTCTGCGCGGCGCTGGCGCTGGTCCCGCTGGTTTTGGCCGGGCACGAGCCGGGCAATGAGATCCAGGCGCCCATGGCCGTGGTCATTCTGGGCGGGTTGCTGAGCTCAACGGCCCTCAACCTGCTGGTCGTCCCCGTGCTCTACGCGCGTTTCGGACGGCAGGTCTCGACCCCCTGAAACCTGAGCGGCCAGCGTCGTCACGACACGGTCCGCGACCTGCTCTACGATGGCCTGCAGGGCCTCCGAGAGCGCCGCGACCGTCGTCCTCGCGGGATCGGCGCCCGTCGGCGTCGTGACCGGCCGCTCGACCGCCAGCGTGGCGTCCCAGATCACGCGCCCTGCGTCCTGGAGCCGCGCGACGGCCCGCACACGCACACACGGCTTGGGGCCCGGCACCTCCTCGAAGGCGACGAGCGCGAGGTCCAGCGTGGGTCCAGGACCCGTGACGACCGCCCGAACGCCGCGCACCTCGAAGAGGGCGTGGGCGAGACGACGTTCCAACGCGACTTCGGGCGGCTCGGTCCAGCGTCGGTCCCGGTGGAAACCCAGCTCGTAGTCCGCCTCGCGATAGACCAGCCTCGACTCCAAGTGCGGGGCGCCCGTGACGAGGCCCAGACGCAGCGCGACGGAGGGCCCGCCCGACGTGCGGCCGACGCGCGCCGCGCCGGGGTCGGTGGCCGTATCGAGGTTGAAGAACCGCGCCCCCGTAGGCTCACCCTTCGAGAACAGCGCGCAGCCGGAGAGCACCAAGGCGATCGGCCAGGCCACCATCGCTCTCATCGTCGTGCCTCCGGGCTCCGACCCTTCACGAACATATCCGGGTCCTCCTCGAGCGCCTCGGTGACGGCCCTCAGCGACCGCGCCGACGCCTGCACGGACCGCAGCGTCAGCACGAGCTGCCCGCCCAGGCCGCGCGCGTCCCCGAGGGCCTCACCCACGGCGTCGCTGGCCCGGTGTACACTCGCGAGCAGGCCGTCCCTTGGCGTCGACCCGCGCGATGAGCTCGTCGAGGTGGTCGACGGCCGCATCGACCTTGTCGAGCGTCCGGGACGCCCCCTGCGACAGACCGGCGACGTTGGCCCGGTCGAGCGTGCTCCGAGCCCCGCCGAGGAGCGCGTCGATCCGGTCCAATGAGCCCGCGATGCGTTCCGGAAACCGCCGCTCCGCGGTCTCGCGCACGATGCCGTCGACCACGTCCAGCAGGGCCTCGGTCTGCGCGACGATGCGCGGCAGTCGGCCGACGACCAGCAGGAGCGAGTCTCCCAGGTTCTTCATCATCGAGGGTGTCGTCGGGATCATGTTCAACGGTGTCTCGAAGCGCAGCTCCGGCGACGGGTTCGAGATGAGGTCGAAGAAGTCGAGCTGCAGGAACTTCACGTCCGTGAGGCCCGACGAAGCGAGCTGGAGCCGTAGGTCGGCGGCCATCGCGAGGGTTCGGGGCGCGCCGAAGAGCGCGGGCTCCGGGCCGCGGTCCAGGCCGAGGCGGTCGAGCTCCTCGAGCGCCAGGGCGCTCTCCACCTGAACGTGGCGATGGTCGGGGGCCACCTGAATCCGGCTGACCGTACCCACGGTCACGCCGCGGAACTTGATCGGGGAGCCGACCTCGAGACCCTGCACCGACTCGTCGAAGTACGAGACATACAGCCCGACCTCGCGTTGCATGCTGCGCGCCCCCAGGAAGGCGAGGCTCGCGAGCACCAGGGCGGCGCCTCCGACCACAAAGAGGCCCAGCTTCCAGTGACTTCGGGCAGTCGACATCAGCCCATCTCCTCGGGCGCGTCGCCCCGGTTGAGGAAGTGACGGACCCGTGGGTCGTCACTGTGGTCTCGGAGCTCGCGCGGGTCACCGCGGGCGAGGATGCTGCGTGTCTCGCCGTCGAGCAGGATGCATCGGTGGGCGATCTTGAAGACGCTCGGGAGCTCGTGGGTGACGATCACGAAGGTCATCCCCAGGTCACGGTTCATGGTCAGGATGAGCGTATCCAGCTCGGCCGCGCTCACGGGATCGAGGCCCGCAGAAGGCTCGTCCAGGAACAGCAAGCTCGGCTCCAGCGCGAGGGCGCGCGCGATGGCCGCCCGCTTCTTCATGCCCCCGGAGAGCTCCGACGGGTACTTGACCTCGGCGCCGGCGAGCCCAACGAGCCGCAGGCGGGCGCGCACGATGGCGTCGATGGCGGCCTCGGGGAGCCGGGTCCACGCCTTCAGCGCCAGGGCCACGTTGGCGCCGACCGTCATGGACCCGAAGAGCGCTCCGGATTGGAACATGACCCCATACGACGGTGCCCCGACCTCGAGCGTCGGTGTCCCGACACCGTCGATGTGCACCTGACCGGCGAGGGGCGCCTCGAGGCCCGTGAGGCATCGGAGGAGCGTGGACTTCCCACAGCCGCTGGGCCCCATCAGGACAAAAATCTCTCCGCGTTTCACCTCGAAGGTGGCGCCGTCGAGGAGCACGTGGGTGTCCCAGCCCACGCTGAGGTCGGTCACCTGGATCATGGGCGAGTCGCCAGCGCTCAAAGCCCGAGCTCGTGGAAGGCGAAGGTGAAGGCCGTGTCGATGAGGATGATGGCGAAGAGAGACACGACGACCGAGCTCGTCGTCCGGCGGCCGACACCCTCGGCGCCCCCCGTGGTCGCGAGGCCCTGGGCGCAGGAGATCAGTCCAATCGCCGCCCCGAAGACACCGGCCTTCATCAACCCTTGACCCACGTCCCAGAGGGAGAGGGCGCGCTGAGTCTGATTCGCATAGGCCAGGACGGTCAGATCGAGACTCGTCACACCCACGGCCAGACCACCGACCACGCCCACGAAGTCACCGAGCAATGCGAGCACGGGGAGCACGATGACCAGGGCGAGCACACGGGGCATGACCAGGTACCGCAGAGGTCCGATGCCCATGGTTCGCAGCGCGTCGACCTCTTCCGAGACCTGCATGGTGCCGAGCTCGGCGGCGAACGCCGCGCCCGAGCGTCCGCAGACGATGATGGCGGTCATCAGGGGTCCGAGCTCCCGGGTGATCGAGAGCCCGACCAGGTCCGCGACATAGATGTTCGCGCCGAATTGCTTGAGCTGAACCGCGGCCTGGAAAGCCATGACCAGCCCGACCAGGAAGGTGATCAGCACCACGATGGGCACGGCGTCCGTCCCCGTGCGTGCGACCAGCGGGCCGAGGTCTCGCCAGTTCGCGGTGCGCGGATGCCGCAGCACGCCCCCCGTCGCCCGAACCATGCGCCCGACGAAGTCGAGCAGCCCGCGCAGCTCGACCCACGCGCCGTAGACCTGCTCACCGATGCGCGCGAGGGCGCCCGGCGGCACGGGCGGCGCGACGTCGCGGCCCTCTCCGAGGTCGTACAGGGCGAGCACACCGGCAACAGGCCCCGTGGCCCCGGCGAAGTCGCACACCCCGGCTCCGCGGGCGTTGAGGACCCGGCGCGTCTGAACGAGCAACGCCGCGGCCGCCCCGTCGACGTGCACGGCGCCGCTCAGGTCGAACCGCACCGCCCCCTGCCCCGCCGCGGCCTCGAGCGCCTCGAGCTCCGCCCAAAGAGGACCACAGTCCGCGAGCGCGAGGGGGCCCTCGACGCGCACCTCGAGCCGTCCCTCTGCACGCTCCACCTTCAGGAACAGGGTGACACCATACGAGACAGGCATTGCCCGAAGCGTGCCACGCGCTCCGAACACGCCGGCACAAGGTCCACAGCCCCCGATGGCGTCGTGTTCCATCGAATTGGTCATCGCTTGCATCACAATGACGAAGAGGGAAAACGGCCTCGTCGCGTCTGTGGGCCGGACCCAAACGGCGCACGCCTTGCAGGGTGTGAACCACGGCCATACCTCGCCGTTGGGAGCGCTGACATGCTGGTTCCATCAAAGACTCCGGGTCGACGTGATGCGTCGATCGCCCGAATCACCGCGCAGCTCGACGATTGGTCGCGACAACTCGACGCGCTCGTCGTCGGCTATCTCGAGGCCGGCGCGCATCCGAACGATCCGTATCGCCTGCGCGTCGACGGCCTGCGGAACACCAACGCATCGGTTCGCGTCAAGCTCGAGGCCTACGCGGGGCCGAGTCGACAGCCTGGCCCCGTCTCCGTGTTCCGCGAATCGATCGCGGACGAGTGGCGTGACCTGGAGACGTCACTCCAGGAGCTGGTGCACTGACGGGGGGCCGCGAAGTTCGCGGCCCCCACCCGCGCCGATGCGCAGTCTTCTATCGATGAGGCGTCGTATTGGCCTGGGCGACTCGAAAACGGTCCCACCCGCGCTGGACGTCCTCTCGGACTGCGGCCCACGGACGGTGCGGGTGCTCCGCCGTCCACTCGTGGTCCAGCTTGGTCTCGAGGCTGGGGTCCCATGCCACGTGCGAAGCGTAGTGACTGGCCGCACCGAAGCCATAACGCAGCGCCGACTCGACCGAGTCGTAGGCCGCGCTCTCCGGCGGGTTCGGAATGCCGCGGGGCGGAATGTCGGACTGACCCACCGCCTGGCTCACGGTGTCGCTCAGACTCTGGTCGAGGTCTTTGCCGGACCCGTCGTTGAAGTCATTGCGCGTCTGCATCCAGTCTCGCCGCATCGCCTCCTTCACGCGCTCCCAGGTGGTCGAGTTGTCCGCGTTCCACCAGATCGGCCACGGCGGGCCGTGGTTCGTGGTGCTCATGCCCTTGTCGCTCAGGTTCGTCGTATCCATGTCATCTCTCCGGTCGGCCGTGGAGGCCGCCTCGAGCGACGCTGCAAGTCCCGGTCCAGCGTCAAGACACGGGCGGGAGACGCCCGTAGCTCTTGAGCTTGCGATACAGCGTGGCCGTGCCGATCTCGAGCTGCTGTGCGGTGCGTGTCTGGTTGCCTTCGTTGAGCGCGAGCACCGAGAGAATGTATTGTTTCTCGACCTCATCCAGCGCCAGCACGTGCCCCGTGACCGCGATGGGCCTCGGCGCCGCCTGACGAACCTCCTCGGGCAGGTCCTCGAGCTCCACGCGGGCGCTCCGCGCGAGCGCAACCGCGCGTTCCATCGAGTTCGCAAGCTCTCGGACGTTGCCGGGCCACGTGTAGCGCAGGAGCTGGTCCGCCGCCGCCGGGGACAGCCCCGTGACCTTGTGTTTCATCCTCAGCGCGGCGTCGGCCAACAGCACACGCGCCAGCGGCAGGATGTCGTCCAGTCGCTCTCTCAGCGCCGGCACATGCAGCTCGACGACCTTCAGGCGATAGTAAAGGTCCTGGCGAAACTCCCCGCCCGCGACGCCATGGACCAGGTCGCGGTTGGTCGCGGCGACGACCCGGACGTCGACCTTGCGCGTCTTGTTCTCGCCGACTCGGCGCACCTCGCGCTCCTGCAGCACACGCAAGAGCTTCACTTGCATCGCGGGTGAGACCTCGCCCACCTCGTCCAAGAGCAGCGTGCCCCCGTTCGCCGCCTCGAAGAGCCCGGGGCGGTCCGAGGTCGCGCCCGTGAAGGCCCCCCGCGCATGCCCGAAAAGCTCGCTCTCGAGCAACGTATCGGTGATGGCGCCGCAGTTGATGGCGATGAACGGCCCTCTGGCGCGGGTGGACTCGTCGTGCACGAGGCGCGCGACCCTCTCCTTGCCGGAGCCGCTCTCGCCCGTAATGAGCACCGTGGCATCGACGCGGGCGACCCGCCGCGCGAGGTCCACCACTTGCTGCATCCGCGGGCTCTGGGCGACCAGCCCGTCGCGAAGGATGGGGGTCGGGTGGACCCGGGTGAGTGCGCGGGTGCGAGCGCGGAGCTTCAGCTCGGCCGCCTTCAAAGACTCGGTGAGCTGTTGGAGCGAGACCTCGAGGCTCTCTTTCAGGCGCCGCGCCACAAAGAACGCAAGCTCGTCGTCTCTTTCATGGCCCCAGGCTTCACGCGTGCGGCCAATCATGTGACACGCGACGTGGCCTCGACCGGCACATCGGTCCTCCAAGACGAAGACCTCGTGGCCTTCGACCCGGCTCATGTATCCGCTCATCAGCCCGCAGATCGTCCAGCAAACGGCCGCGTCGGACTGGCCGAAGTGCAGCAGGTGCTGCTCCGCTTCATAGGACTCGACCAGCAGCGCACCCGTCGGCCCGAGAGGATTCTCCTGGCCCCGCTCGGCCCGAAACAGCCCGCCCAGGCTGTGAATGCGAGGCCCTGCAAGTCGCCACTCTTCTTCCGAGCTCCACTTGAAGTCCGCGCCCAGGGCTTCGGCGAGACGCCACCCATGAGCGAAGCCAAACTGCGTCAGTACGACTCGGGCCGCGGTGACGCCGAAGTTTTCGACCAGATACTTCCGGAGAAGTCCCATCGAGATGGCGTCCAGCAGCAACGCACGCTGTCCCGCGAAACGGAGCACCCCGCCCTCACGGGCGAGCTCGAGAAGGTCGGAGTGATTCAGGTCCTGTGCCCGCATCGGTAGGGTGTCACCTCTTCAAATTGGAGCCGACCCTGTTCCAATTTGGTGGGATGCACAAGGGGCCTTCCGGCGCGATCGACACAACCTCTCGTAATCATTCGTTTCTTATGCACGGCTCGGAACGTGCTTAGGAAGAGGGTCGGAACAATGAGGAGAGACGAATGAAAAACACGAGAATCATGGGACTCATCCCCTGCCTTGCGGTCATGGCGACCCTCGGGGCGACCGGGTGCGGTCACGCCCCGCTCAAGACCGAGGCCTCGACCTCGGCGATTCGCGCGGCTGAGGAGGTCGGTGCCGGCAACGTGCCCCGGGCTTCGCTTCATCTGCAGCTCGCGAAGGAAGGGCTCGAGAACGCCAAGAAGCTCTCCGAAATGGGAGAGAAAGAGAAGGCCGACTCGATGCTGATGCGCGCCGAGGCCGACGCCGAGCTCGCGGTCGCGCTGTCCCACGAAGAGAACGAGAAGACAGAGGCCGTCGCCGCCGTCGAGCGCGTCCGCAAGCTGCGGCAAGAGAATGCGCCGATGAAGCAAACCCCTGAAGGGAGTCATCCGTGAAAACACTTCGCTACCTCACACTTCTCGCGGGCATCGGCAGCGGCCTGAGCTGTGCCGCGACCGCCCCCACCGAGCTCACCCAGGCGCGCACGGCCTATCAGCGCGCAAGCACGGGCCCCGCATCGAAGGCCGCGCCCGCCGAGGTGCACGTGGCCGGGCAGGCACTCGCCAAAGCCGAGAAGTCGTTCCGGGACGACGACGACCCGTTCAAGACCAGAGACCTCGCGTATGTGGCGTCGCGGAAGGCCATGCTCGCCGAAGCGACCGCGTCGATCATCGCACAGCAAAAGACGCAGGCGAACGCGCAGACGGACTTCCAGGCGACGCAGGGCAAAATCGTCGACCGTCAGCAGAGTGATCTGAACCAGACCCGCAGCGCGCTCGACGCTTCCCAGCGCGAGGCCGCCGTCGCGGCGGACAAGCTCGCGGTCGAGACCGCGGCCCGAGTTGCCGCCGAGCAACGTGCTGCCACGGCTCAGGCGGCGCTGGCGAAGCTCGCCTCGGTGAAGGACGAGGCCCGTGGCCTCGTGATCACGCTCTCGGGCAGCGTGCTCTTTGCGTCGGGCAAGTCGGCGCTCCTCCCGGCCGCCCGCTCGCGCCTGGACCAGGTTTCGGAGGTGCTGCTCACGACCCGCGAACGGAACCTACTGATCGAAGGTCACACCGACTCGCAGGGCTCGGAAGGCTCGAACGTCACGCTCTCCCAGAACCGGGCCAACGCCGTGCGCGACTACATCCTCTCGCGGGGCTACGGCGCCGACCTCGTCAAGGCCGTGGGTCTGGGCGAGAGCAATCCCGTGGCCGACAACGGCAACGCCGAGGGACGCGCCAACAACCGTCGCGTCGAGATCATCATTCAACCGCTGCCCGTCGCAATGACCGGTCGCTGAGAAGTCGAACGAACCCAAGGAGAGATGACATGAATCAGGATCAATTGAACGGCAAGTGGGAACAGATCAAGGGTCGCGCGAAGAAGGCCTGGGCCGAGCTCACGGACGATGACATTCAGCGGGCCGAAGGCTCGGCCGACAAGCTCTATGGCATCATCCAGGAGAAGTTCGGAGATGCGAAGGAGACGATCAAGTCCAAGCTGGACGACATCAAACTCTGAAAGGAGTGGAGGTCACATGCTTTGGACCATCGCAGTCATACTCCTCGTGCTGTGGGCCCTCGGGCTCGTCACGTCGGTGACCATGGGCGGGTTCATTCACGTCCTGCTCGTCATCGCCGTGGTGGTCGTGCTCGTCAGCATCATCCAGGGCCGCAAGGTCGCCTGACCCTCTGCACGCGTCACGGAGCCTCGTAGAGCAGGTGGTCGAGCATCGCACCTGAGACGTCGGCGCCGTAACGTTCGGCCTGCGCGAAGTAGCAGGGGAAGTTGGCCTCGAGCAGGTAGACGCGACCGCTCTCGTGCAACAAGAGATCCACGCCTGCGAAAGCGTAGCCTACGACCTGGCTGGCGCGCACCGCGATATCGGCCCATTCGGGGTCGACGTCGATGTCGTAGTCCGAAGGCTCGAGGCTCGGCTCGCTGCGGAAGTCACCCGGGCGGATCGGATTTCTGTAGGCCGTCACGACGCGGTCGCCGACGACGACGAGTCGAAGGTGCAGCGCGTCGGGCACGTAGGCGAGCAGCGACGGTGAGCTGCCTCGGGCGAGAAGAAGGTCGAGCAGAGAGCGCAGCGCGGGGAGCGAGTCCGCGCGCAGCGTGCCGATGCCGCCCTCTCCGCCGCCGGCCTTGACGACGACGGGCAGGCCGCCCAGGTGCTCGACCCACTCAGGCAAGAGCTCGCCGAGGTCGGGGGCGTCGGCCTCCGGTGCCCTGTGGACCCAGATGAAACGCGGCACGGGCAGCCCGGCGCGCGAGAACGCGAGCAAGGGGTTGAGTGTCTGCACGAACGGCCCTTCTGGCCGCCGGTGAAAGGTGCGCACACCGGGCTGCCAGAGCTGCTGCTCGACACGCTCGGCGACGGCCGAAGTCGAAGGGCTGTACAGCATCGAGCCTGGGGCAGCGGCCCGCGCCGAGGATCGACCCGCCGCGGATGCACTCGCACGCTGCGCAGGCCGCGCGCCAGGGCGGCACGGCGCAGACTCTGCATCGTCGTCCGCGGGACGCCGTCGTCGATGCAGTAGAACGTCGGGGCGCCGGCCGAGCGCACCGCCGGCTCGAGGTCGGGGGTGGCCTCTTCAGGCAGCGTCTCCAGGTCGGCGAGCAGAGGCCGCGGTTCGGGTGCGCTCCCTGCCGCTCGCCAGGCCTGCGCCAGCGCCTCACGTGTGGCGTAGACGAACCACGTCAACGTGACACGCTGCCCGGCGACGATGGCCTCGATGCCGTGCTCCGCGTGTGGATCGGGCGCGCCATCGGCGCCCTGGTTGAACCACGCGAAGAGGCGGCCAGGGCGGGCCTCCACGGCCATGGGCGGATCCGCCCCCGGGAAGAGCGTGCGGCCACCCTCGACTGCGGTCAGATAGAGCATGGCCGTCACCCAAAGTCGGGCGTCGGCGATCTCGTAGTCGTCGGAGTGGACCGGGTGCGCACTGCCGGGGCCAGCGACACGCGCGCGGAAAAAGCGCGGCGCCCGGTTGTGCAGGCCCAGCGCCACGTCGAGCCGTGCGGCGAGCGCGGCCAGGCGCGGCTCGGCGTCGGCGTCGAGCTCGGCGGTGAGCCCGACGCCCCGCCCGTCGTCCTCGGCATCGGGGCTCCGCTGGACACGCTCGACGACCCACGCCGACAGCTCGGCGGCGTCTTCGGGCGACAGGAAACCGTCGACGCACAGGCACAGCGGGCGGGCGGC